>JBHADM010000047.1:0-13655 GCA_041855045.1 Bacillota bacterium
AATTATAATTTAACGCATAGATTGGCTATATAATCGCTTCCGTACTGCGTCAACCTGTTTCTGCTGTCCTTTGATTCATATAAATCAATCATGGCAAAACCGGCCTGCAGCTGACCGCCTATTTGCTTTTCGAGCGTATGGCTGAATTCATATCCATATTCCGGATTAATGATTATTCGCCCGGCCTCTTCTAACATTTTGGAATTATATGGCAAGGAGTATTTCAATGTCAGTTCTTTTTCCGGATGATCCCATACATCATCACCATCATACATATAAATCCAGGGATTCATAAAGCCTACCATCAGAAGTCCGCCTTTTTTAAGAACACGGTACGATTCTGCCCACATGTTCTCCAGGTCTTCGATATACGCATTTGAAACCGGACAAAAGATAATATCAAAGCTATTATCCGCAAAGGGAAAAGGCTTGGTCATATCCGCCTGCACCGTGCGAATTGAAAGATTCTCTCTTTCTGCAACCATCCTATCTTTATCAAGCTGTTCTTTTGAAAAATCCATTATGGTTGTTTCATATCCTTTGGCAGCAAATATCGGACCTTGTTGACCGCCACCGCAAGCCAATCCCAAAAGCTTTTTTCCTTTGGTTTTCTCAAACCATGCGGACGGTACCGTCTTCCCGACGGTAAGCGCCACTTCTATTGGCGCATCCTTCGCAGCGACAAACTCTTCATGGCTGATGGGTATGGTATACGGATTTCCTTTTTTTCGTGAAACAGTATCCCATCTGTTTTTGTTGTATTCTACATAGTTTTTCATACAGTTATGCTCCAAATTCTAACGGATAGAATATGCACCGTCTACGATGATATCCTGTCCTGTGATAAAGGAAGCAGTATCGTTTGCCAAAAAATAAATCAATTCCGCTACTTCATACGGCTTACCCAAACGCATGAGCGGTGTGGAATCGGCAATATCCACTATCTCCTGTTCGGTATAGAAAGCCAACATATCCGTGGCTATCGCCCCCGGGGAAACTGAGTTGACTCGAATGGCGCTGGGAGCAAGCTCCTTGGCAAGCGATTTGCTTAAAGCAACAACTGCCGCCTTGCTTGCGCTGTAATGCGCTTCACAGGAAGCTCCCATGCTTGCCCACAGGCTTGATACATTGATAATACAGCCCTTCTGCCGCGATACCATAGAGGGTATCACCGCGCGGCAAACGTAAAATACAGAGCTGAGATTCCCGGCAAGCATATTGTCCCAATCCTCATTTGTAATATCGGTAAACAGCTTTGTTTGAGCAATACCCGCCGCATTGACAAGCACATCAATATGTTTAAACCGATTTAAAATATTCTGCACATTTTTTTGTACTTCGGCACTGTTGCGTACATCGCATTTTACCGCAATAGCGCCTGTATCTGCACTTAGCTTTTCGGCATCCGCATCGGACTGCTTATAGAAAAAAACAACCTGATAGTTGTTTTTTTGAAACAACTCTACTGTCGCCCTGCCTATGCCTCGGCTGCCGCCAGTAATCAACGCTGTTTTCATCAGAACATTCTCTTTTTATACATAATGACAGCGGAAATAATAGAGAGAACAAGAGATATACCAATGATAATAACCATCCCATACGGATTCTTCTCAAAAGGAAGCGGTACGTTCATACCGAAGAAAGAGGCTATCAATGTCGGAATGCTCAGCACAATTGTAATGGAAGTCAAAAGCTTCATCACGATGTTTTGATTGTTGCTGATGATGGAAGCAAAGGCATCCATTGCGCCGTTCATAATATCGCGATAGATAGCGCACATCTCAATTGCCTGTTTGTTTTCAATAATAACGTCTTCCAATAGACCGGTGTCTTCAGGATACTTATTCAGCATCTCCATGCGCATCATTTTTTCCAACACAAGTTCATTACCTTTCAGAGAGGTACTGAAATACACCAAGGATTTCTCCAGCTCCATCATTTGCAAAAGCTCACGGTTTCTCATGGAGGACTGCAATTTCTCCTGTACAAAAATACTGGCTTTATCTATCTGCTTTAGGAACGACAAAAAGCGTACCGAATTACGATGCAGCAGTTGCAGGATAAAACGAGTACGTTTATAAGTCCAAAAATCACGAATACGCTCTTCTATAAAGTCCGTAAAAATAGGGGTATTCCTGGTTGTTACGGTAATAATAATATCGTCTGTTAAAACGATTCCGATTGGGAATGTAGAATAGGAGTAACTGTCCCCATCCACCTCAACATAAGGAACGTCCACAATAATAAGAGTTTGGTTTCCGTATTTTTCGATACGGGCGCTTTCCTCTTCGTCCAATGCTGCGCGAAGGTAGCTTGGTTCCAAAGCAAAACGGGCGTTCAAACCATCGATCTCTTCCTTGGTAGGATTCTCCAAATGCACCCAGGATCCCTTTTCCAGAGTGGTAAGTTCTACCATTTCGTCTTCTAATGTTTTAAAAATTCTCCTCATTTCTGCACCTCGATTTCCACATAAAAATCTCGCTGCAGCTTATAAGAATACTATTGCGCATACAAGGAGAGATTTATGTAATATTTTTTGATAAGAAATTGCTTACCACTAGGGTCCGCGTCCACTGACTAAATCCTCCTTTATTCGAATTTGTAAATTACATGCCTATATATAATAGTATTTCCTTTAATACTTGTCAATGCAAATCATCCGCAATAAAAGTATTTTATTACAGATATTTTTGAATTAAATAACCTTCCAGGTTACCCTTTGTAGACACACGCACGGAATCAATATCAAAACTATCCATGCATGCGTAAAGTATAGCGATTCCATTTACAATAATATCCGCCCGACTCGGCTGCATGGATGCGAGTTTGCTTCTATCCTGCATACTTACATCCGCCAGCTCGAGCATCTTTTGCCATACTTTTTCTTTTGTTAAAACATAATCGTGTATGGATTGATATTGATTCCACGGGATATTTTGTACCAATGCCGAAAGCGATGTAAAGGTTCCGCCTACACCAAATATTTGCTTTATACCATAAGCCTCCAGCTGCTCTTTTGTAATATCGACATGCGGTTTTATAATATTTTTCGCAAGAGTGACTGTACTTTGGATATCCTTGCTTGTGTGTATAGGTGACATACGATATAATCGCACTGCGCCCATTTGCATACTGTATGATATACTGAGATTTTCGCGGCTTCCGACAGCAATCTCAGTAGAGCCGCCGCCTATATCTATCACACCTCCGGTATTACCGAAGGTTGCGCCTAAAAAACTAAGTTTCGCTTCATCGTTGCCCGACAATATATCAATGCTAAGCTTTGTAGCAGACTCTATATAGCCGATAAATTCTTCTTTGTTCTCACAATCTCTGGTTGCGCTGGTTGCAAAAACATAAATTTTTTCGGCGTCCATCTCCTGCGCAATACGTTTCATATTTTGAATGGCGCTTGCAGCATGCTCTATCATATCACGCGCAACAACGCCGCCGTTATTTGCGGATAGAGAGGCAAAAACGCGCAGCGCATCTCTGGCGCGCAAAACCTGCTCCAACCTGTGTTCTGTCGGAAACACATCGGAAATCAGCATCCTTAGCGAATTGGATCCCATACCAATGACTGCAACCCTCATACAAACCTCCTATTACAAAAAAAGCCTAACCGGCTTTTTTAAATGCAAATTATTTAATTTCCGTTTTCGGGAGCAGGGTTCGCTTCCACAACTTGAACGATGCTACCCAGGTCGTTGAATACAAAATGTATATCGGTCGGCATGATAAAACCTGCCAACCTGGCCTGCCGTTGTATAAATCCTTTGGTGTTTACTACTTTTTGCTCTGTTTTTAAAGTGGATTTGGTTTCTTCTCTATACTTTAAAGCCCGTTCTGCTTCCTGGGCAGCAATGTCAATGCTTTTTAATTTTGCCTCATTCACCTTAAAAAAGGCATATAGAACCAAAACAACAAAAACCAATGCAAGAATGATAATTGTTTTACTGTTCACTGTTTTTTTGGTCATCTATTTCGCATCCTTTCCAACTATGGCAATGTCGTTTGTTGAAAATTATACATTAAAAAAAATTCAGAATCAAGATTTTTCTTCATTTTTCTTTATATTATCAAAATAAAGATTGAAATATAAACCTGCAAGCACAAGCATTCCGCCAATAAAGTTTCTAACATGAAAGCTGCCCTCCAGTGCAATATCGATTAGTAAGCCTGTAAAAATCTGCCCAATGAATAAGAACAATGTAAGGTAATAGGATGCTATGCGAGGGCTGATATAATTGGTAATCAATATACTGGCAACTGCAAAAATTCCTCCTGTCAGCAGCCATGGATTGATTTTCGACAATGATAGATAAGTGTCTATAATCGGCGTTTGATAAAGCGTTTTGCTCAAAATAATGATACCTATGGTTCCTACCAAAAAGTTCCAAAACACGCTGATTTGTAAATTCTTTACTTTAGCGAGTTCGGCGTTCAATATTCTCGTGAATACAACCATAAACCCTGTAATCAAGGTAATGACCACAGCAAATACTCCCTCTCCCTCCAGCGGAAAAGTTAAAACAATTAATCCAATAGAAATAATAATAAAACCAATAATTTTAAAGCGATCCATTTTTTGCTCGGTTGCTCCAAACAAAGCAAAGTGATCCACAACAGCGCTGACCACTACCTGGCCTAATAAACTTAGTGCCAAAAGTGCAGAAACAGTAATCTTTCCGAAAGCAAGATTGTTTAACCAAATGGTGATAACATTAAATATGCCGCCAAAATACATCCAGAGTGGGGCTTTTATCCTTTTTTTGGGCTTTCTGCCGCTACTAATAGTAGCTGCCAGAAACAGAGCGATGCTGGAAAATAGTATTGCCGCACTTTGTGTACCTACTACATTTGTAAGTATTCCGTTGATAGAAATCATAACAGCCACAAAGGCACCGGCAAGAATACTCAGTAAATAACTCATTTAAGCCCCCAAACGTATTTTTGTAGATTTAGGACACTTGTGTTGCCTTTATCCACAACATACCGCATATCTTATATTATTTTAGAAAAAAACAAGAAAAAATCATAAAAAAACAGCAAAAAACTGTTGCATTACATTTTTGAATATGATAATCTATATATTGTAAAATTATTAACAAGAAACAACAATAAATGGTGGTGAGACATTTGTCAGAACGCATATATATAGTGGCAATCGTGTGCGCATCCGCGTTGTTCCTATCCCTGCTTATGTTTCACATTATGCTTCGAATAGAACGCAAAAGATTCTATCGCATCAATAAATTTCGCTTTTCCAAAATCTATGCCAAAGTTTCACCCATCCTGTCTATCATACAAGAACACGCCATCGAATCCGTATTCATAAGTTCCGAAGGTATTATCATCAATTTTCTATTGAGTGAGGATGCCTCTCAGGTCATGTTTAATTTCAAAGCCAATCGTTTAAAGGTCAGCGGCAAAAGCTTGCGTAATTTGGTAGAAGTATTGGAAGAAGATATTCCCATCATTTCCGATTTTAGCAAATATAAATACAGTCGTTATAAAAAGCAGGCCTGCAACGGAATGATAAAATACGAATATCAATATCGTATTCGCCCGTCATACCGCCAAAGTCTGGAGTATTATGCCAACCATGATTTATGCTTTCAATCTGCCGTACACGAATTTAATTGATAAACTTTCGAGCGCGAAATGTTTGCCCCAGCGTTTTTTCCAAATATTCCATCAACACATTCAGCACACTGCGGTGTGTTTTTATTTGCTCCAAATCGGAATAGGGTTTAAAAACTGCCAACTTATATAGTTCTAAATATACTGAACGGGACAATTCTTTTATTTCAGGCCTGAGGCAATTGCTGCATATCACACCGCCATTTTCATAATCAAAGCCTAATTTCAAAGAATTATCTTTTGCAATACGCGCTTCACAGCGCAGACAATGAACAATACGAGGCTTAAATCCCGCCAATGTAATGAGTCGAAACAACAGATAGTTTAAGATACCTACTGCCATCTCTGTATTGGATTGCTCCAGCTTTTCCAAAGCTTCTACCAAAGCGAAAAAAATACTCTGCGCTTCTTCATTCTCTTGTACGATGCCCTGACAAACCTGCAGCATCAATGTAGCGCACGCTAATTTCTGCGCATCCAAGCGCAAATCATAAAAAGATTTATCTATACCAACCGAAACCAAAGAATAACGCTGATTTTTTTCGTACAATACAAATTCGCCCGTAATAAACATGTCCGAAGCCTGCATGAGCGGACTTTTTGGGCGTTTACATCCCCTGGAAATCACCGATAACAAACCCTGCTCCGGTGATAAAATACGAAGCATTTTATCATTTTCGCGATACTGCGTAAAATGCAGCACCATTCCATAAACTTTGATTGTTGGCATCGTGATCCCTACAAATTATCATACTCTTGAAATACCATAAAAGTTGCAGACATTTTGATAGGATTGTTCTGCAATTGCTTCTGTTGGCAAATTTTTAATTTCAGCTATTTTTTTTGCAACTTCCACCACATATGCCGGTTCGTTTCGTTTGCCACGATACGGAACCGGCGCAAGATACGGACTGTCGGTCTCAATAAAAAACTGATCCATCGGCACATAGGCGACAATATCCGGAAGCTTTGCAGCATTTTTAAAGGTTATAGGACCTGCAAAAGAGATAATAAACCCTTTTTTGATATACTCCTTGGCAACTTCAAGACTACCGCTGAAGCAGTGCATTACCGCTCTTCGAATAGGATAGGATTTTAATATGTCCATCATATCTCCATGAGCATCGCGCACATGGAACATCAAAGGCACATCCAGCTCTATACCAAGCTCTATCTGTTTTTTTAAAACGACTCGCTGGGTTTCCCTATCGGAAAAGTCGTAATAATAATCCAGACCGATTTCCCCAATGCCTACAATTTTTTCCATGTTTTGCCAGTTGGCAAGCAGAGATATATCCTCTTCGACAAAATGTTTGGCTTCATGCGGATGTATGCCTACTGTACCGTAAATAGGACGGTATTTTTGCGTTAGGCTGATGATTTTTTCAGAGCTCTTCCTGTCGGATCCGGCGCAGATGCATTTATCCACGCCAAACTCAAACATATTATGCAGAATATATTCTACTTCGCCCTGAAATTTTTCGCTTTCTAAATGACAGTGGGAATCAAAATACATCAACCCACCTCTGCGCCATTTTTCACGGCATCGGCAACCGTCAATACAGTCAATACTTCCTCATTGTTGTCATCCATATGCAATGCAGACAATATCATTCCTTGTGACTCTACTCCACGCATTTTGCGTGGCGCAAGGTTGGTCACAACGATCAGGTGTTTGCCCACTAAATCCTGTGGATTATAGTACTTTGCAATACCTGACAATATCGTCCTTTGCTCACTGCCCATATCCAATACAAACTTGAGCAGCTTATCGCTGTTTTCCATTTTTTCACAGGTGATTACCTTGCCTACCTTCATTTCAACTTTGGCAAAGTCGTCAATGCCTATGGTATTGGCCTTATTTTCATCCTGCTTTTTTTCCGGCTTGGATGGTTTTGTCTCTTCTTTTTTCTCCGGGTTCAGCTGCGCAATCTCGGCTTTGATGTCCACACGTGGGAAAATAGCTTCGCCCTTTTGTACGACTGTGTCCTCTTTTAATATTCCGAAATTTTGTAAGGAATCCAAATTCTGTGTATTCGTCTCATTGATACCAAGCTGCGTAAAAATTTTACCCGGTGTGTTGGGAAGAAACGGCGCAAGCAAGACAGCAATAAAGCGTATACTTTCTGCAAGCACATAGAGCACTGTTTTCAAGCGTTCCTTGCCCTCGTCTGTTTTGCCCAGTACCCATGGTTCTGTCATATCAATATACTTATTGCAATGGTCGCAAAGATTCCAGATTTCTTCCAAGGCCTGCGGTATTAATAGCTCGTTTACCCGCGCTGTCACTTTGGCCGGCGTTGCAAGTGCCAAATTGATAAGCACTTTATCGACATCCAAATAGGTATTCGGAACCTGTACTTTTGCATCGAAATACTTTTCTATCATAGCAACTGTTCTGGATACCAGATTGCCAAGCGTGTTGGATAAATCTGCATTGATTAGTGTAAGGAAAGACTCATAGGTAAACTGCCCGTCACTGCCAAAAGGTACGGCGCGCAATAGGTAATAGCGCACGGCATCAGAACTGAACTTATTTGCCAGTACCACCGGATCAATTACATTGCCTAAGGACTTGCTCATTTTTTGACCGTTGATAACCAACCAACCATGCCCAAAAACCTGCTTGGGAAGTGGTAGCTGCAATGCATGCAGTATAATTGGCCATATGATGGTATGAAAACGAATAATTTCCTTACCAACCAACTGTAAATCTGCCGGCCAGTATCTGTCATATAAAGTGGTGTCCTCGGAACCGTATCCCAATGCGCTGATATAGTTGGACAGAGCATCAATCCACACATATACCGTATGTTTTTCGTCGAACGACACCGGAATTCCCCAGTTTACGGATGTGCGGCTTACTGCCAAGTCATTCAGTCCGGGTTTGAGGAAGTTGCTGAGCATTTCATTTTTTCGTGATACAGGCTGAATGAAGTCCGGATTTGCTTCGATATAGTCAATCAACCAGTCCTGATACTTGCTTAAACGTAAGAAATAAGCTTCCTCTTTTGTTTTTTCTACCGGTTTGCCGCAGTCGGGACAGCAACCGTCTTTTAACTGAAGCTCCGTAAAAAATGCCTCGCATGTTGTGCAATATAAGCCCTCGTATTCACTTTTATAAATGTCACCCTGCTCATAGAGCTGTTTGAATATGGCCTGCACTACTTTTATATGTCTTTCATCCGTGGTGCGGATATAGTCGTCATAGCTGATGTCTAAAAGCTTCCAAAGGGTTTTGATGTTGGCCACGATGCCATCTACATATTCCTTTGGAGTTTTACCGTTTTCCAATGCCTTGCGTTCGATTTTCTGACCATGTTCATCGGTACCGGTCAAAAAATAGGCATCATAACCACGCTGTACCTTGGCGCGCTTGATGGCATCGGCAATAACGGTTGTATAAGCGTGGCCTATATGTAGATTATCACTAGGATAATAAATAGGCGTAGTGATATAAAATTTTTCTTTACCGGGTTTGTTGCACATATTGTTCTCCTATCTTTCCCAAAAATCAACCAGTTTATCTATTTGGCGAGTCATCTTGCGCAGCAGCTCATTGGCAAAACCCTCGCTGCTGACAACCAGTTCGTGCAAACGATTTTCTGCACGCAGCAAAGCCTCGTATAACTCGCTGTATTTTTTCTTCTGTTCCTGTTTGATATGCTCGCGATTACCTTCTTCCAGACAACGTTCCTGTATCAAATCCCATTTTTCACCGTTATATGGGACTGTGCACGGAACGCCAAAACGATCGGAAATATTCTTCGCAAATTGTTCTGCTATCGTTTCTTCACCATGGCAAATAAAATATCGCTTCGGTTTCGGATCAAAGGTGGATGCCCATTTGATCAGCCCATCTTTATCTGCATGACCGCTTACGGCGCGCAGGGTACGAATTTGCGCCTTTACCTCTACTGTTTCACCAAAGAGCTTTACACTTTGAGCGCCTTCGTAGAGCTGCCTGCCAAGCGTACCTTCCGCCTGGAATCCAACAAAAAGTACTGTCGATTCGGGACGCCATAAATTATGCTTTAGGTGATGGCGAATCCTGCCGGCATTACTCATGCCGCTTGCAGAGATGATGACCTTTGGGGTTGTAATAAAGTTGATATTTTTAGAATCCTCAGACGTGATACTCATCTTCAGCCCGTCAAATGTTAGCGGATTGATGCCCAGCTTCAGCAACGCCACCATTTCTTCATCAAAATAATCCATAGAGCTTTCTTTAAAGACTTGTGTTGCCTCTACTGCCAGCGGGCTATCCACATAAACTTCAAAATTAGGCAAACTGCGCACAAGTTTCTTTTCTTTGATTTCCCTGAAGAAATATAAAAGTTCCTGTGTTCTGCCTACTGCAAAGGAAGGAATAACGACATTGCCGCCACGTTGGAATGTTTCCTCCAAAACTGCGCTCAAATCCGCAATATAGTCCGGTTTTTCGCCATGATTTCTATCGCCGTAAGTAGACTCCATTACCACATAGTCGGCTTTGCTAAGATAGCTGGGGTCTTTGAGTATAGGCTGATGCAGGTTGCCTATATCGCCACTGAACACAATTGTTCTTGTATTGTTGTTTTCAGTGATTTCCAATGTAATGGACGCAGAGCCAAGCAAATGACCTACATCGGTATATGTTGCCGAAATCCCCTGTATCAGGTTGTATTTTTTATTATATTCCAAAGGCTTCAGCATGGAAATGCAGGCCAGTGCGTCCTCCATGGTATAGGCGGGCTTCACCTCACTGTTTCCTGCGCGCTTTGCTTTGCGGTTGATCCATTGCGCATCAAACTCCTGAATGTGCGCAGAATCCTTCAACATGATTTCACAGAGCTCACAGGTTGCTTCTGTTGCGTAAATATCTCCGGTAAATCCTTTGGCAACCAACAGAGGCAAATTACCCGAATGGTCAATGTGCGCGTGCGTAAGCAATACGAAGTCGATCATATTGGGGTTGACCGGAAGCTCCGCATTTTGAAACACGTCTTTTCCTTGTTCCATTCCGCAATCAATTAAAATGTTTTTTCCGTTTGCCTCGACAAGATAACAGCTTCCCGTAACCTCTCGAGCGGCACCTAAAAATTGTATGTTCATAAACCCTCCAAATATATCTTAACCATCAGAAAGTTATATTGTACTAAATAAAGTGAATTGAAAACAAAGTTTGTACAGGTATAAATACCGGTTAATCTTATACAGTATAGCAATTTGTACATCTATAATCAATTTTATTTTATGCTTCCCTTGCAGTTGCAGTAGAAAAGATCAAGAAGTCGAATATCACATGAACACACACATGCCCAACTGCTATTTTTAAAGATATTAGTTATTTCTCTGGATATGGCGGTATCCACCCCAGATCCAAAAGCTTATGGTATACGCCATCCTCTTCGTTGCTCAATGCATGATTGGGAAATTCTGCCTTCAACGCTTCTGAAGCATTTGCCATCACATAGGGGTGCCCTACTGCACGCAACATTTCCACATCGTTCTGTCCATCCCCAAAACAAACCGCATCAGCAATATCGTAGCCATAGAGTTCACAGTACTGCTTGCAAGCAGTACCTTTGTTCATATCTCCTTTGGTAATATCAATCAAATAATCCATTCCGCTGGCCATGTCATAATCCGGAAAACGCACTTTGAGCTTTTTTTGTATGTCTTGCACTGCATCCGGCGTGCTCATCACCAAAAATTTGGTAATAGGCGCATTGTTCGGAATATCATTTAAGGTGCCAATGGCGCTTTTGGCTTTTACAAGACGTTCCTCAAGTTCCAGATGCGCATCGCGTCTGGGGCTAATCCATATCTTTTCGCTGTATATACTATAGGACAGCTTCGCTTGTTCAAGATAATCCTCTATTTCCTTCGCTTGTTCAAAGCTGAAACCGGTACTGAATACCGGTTTTCCATTGCATTCCATGTATGTGCCGCTGCAATAAATACAATCCGGAACAAAGTCTATTTCTTCCAACAAGGATTGTAAAGCCAATGGGCTTCTTCCTGTTACGATAACGAAAATATCACCTTGTTTATGCAGCTGTTGAATGGCATAGCGATTTTTTTCGCTAAGGGATTTGTCGTGATACAATAAGGTACCGTCAATATCTGAAAATACAAGTTTCATAAGACTCCTTCAAAACGCTAATTTCACAAAAAAAGCACGCAAACGCTTCTGTGATATCAATAGTGTATCATTGCAATGCGTGCTTTTCAAGAAAACAATATGCTTTCTTAATTTTATAAGTCAGATTAATTTAAGCATTTTCAAAAATTCGAGTTCGGAAATAATTTGTACATTGTGCCCTTTTTTATTCCATTCCTCAATTTTGATCATTTTGCTTGTTTTAGGCATATCGACCTCAATATCGTATACATAGTAGTCGCAATCCTTCGTAAGAATGTCGCTCAATACACCGCCTATTGCCAAAAGTTCCGTCACTGCTCGTTTGCGCGGAAGTATCCTATACGATTTTGATACGGCAAATTTTTTTCCGTATACAGGATTGTTCGGATCTGCCTTATCGGGATCCATCGCTGTTTGATTCCCCTTTGACACCGGAGCTGCAGCCTTGCTGTTGACGGATTTGGTACATGGGCTGTAACCATCCAAGCGCATCTGTCCAAGTACAATTTTACTGTACATCAATAGTTCCTTTACCGTACCGACCCCCATCACTTCCATCATTTTTTCAAGCAAAAGTACGCTCATCTTCGCTTCATCCAACGCAAAATAACGCTTAAAGCTGGGTAATTTGAAGTACTCACATAGATAAGATAAACTATAGCTTTCCTTTTTTAGCAATACGAGTTTTGCCAATTTTGCCGTGGAAAGAAATGAAAATACAGCCGGTTTCACATTATACTTTAAGCAAGACGCATAGTATACGGCAATATTAGAAGTCGAGTTGTGCAAAACAATAAGGGTATCCGGATACTTTTCCAGAATACTCTTTAATTTTTCGTTAAACGCAGGGAAAGTATCCGCATTTTCAACATCTTTTGCCTTAATGCCATGCATTTCGGAGTGTAAAAAGTTAAAACGAGATTCCGGATTGATTAAAACGAACTCGTTGATTACATTACTGCCGTCAATTTCTTTTAGATACAACCCAACACAACATGCGCTGGTACGCTGTGAATTAGCCGTCTCGATATCCAAGCCCAAAATGTATTTCATAAATACCTCCCCCTTCTTCCAGTTTCAGTTTTATTATACCAAAGAAAATAAAATAATGTAAACAACTTTTTTAAATTTCGTTTTTGAATATTTTAAAATTTTGCAATATCATTGGATTTTATTTCCGGCTCTCAAACATTGTTAAATCATTGATAATTATGTAGAAACAGAGCGTGCGGAACTCCAAAATTATAATGTACAAAAATTGATTGTGTTTCATTTTTTTGTTAAATAATATTTTATCAAACTTTATTAAATACAAATGTTTTATACAACGAAAAGTGTTTTGCAAAAACGGTACTAAAGCGAAGAGCGTTTCAGTTGTACTCCACTATATCCTGTCAACTTCTTTAGTCATTATTATGTATTATTGAGAGGACTTTAATCTACTTCCAGGATGATATTAATCAACCACGTTGTCCAGAACATTTTGCTATCATCTAGGTTCAATCTGTCCTTCATAAATTTCAAAAGAAAGTATCGAAAAAATGATACTGTATTTAGCTATAATTCTAAAAACAGACGACAGACTGTATTTCAAAGATCCATGAGCAATTCTGTAATATTTCATTTAATAAAGAATATATTATACCGGCAGAATTTAACAATCACCCATTACAAACAAGATCGCATTTCCCTTATGAAAAAACTTTTTGCAGAGAATATAATTAATCTCTCCCTAGCACTGTATAAAGACGAGTACAGACAAATCAACATAGGGACAGGAAGAGCGACAAAAGTATCCACCGATTCATTCGGTGATTTTTATTTTCGGACACTTATTATTACAGAATTGAATGTAAGGATTATCTGTACAGAACATTAGGCTTAT
>JBHADM010000048.1:0-6607 GCA_041855045.1 Bacillota bacterium
CGAGCAATGGGATTTAGAAATGAACTTTTTCATTCTTTATCCCATGTAATTGACCGACTATGCGAAACCATCAACAAATTGACAAAGCCGATGGTTCGAAGCATTACTAATAGGGATTGGTTAGAGTGTATGGAATTTAACAGGTATTAGTATTACTTGCTGTTTTACAAAACAAAAGCATCAAAAAAATGGAAGCAAGAACGCAAATCATAGACAGCATATTAAAGGGCGAGACCGGCATTGAGGAAATCTCGCAGGCCGCCAACATGCTGAAGGACAATACGGTAGCCGTGATACTGGAAGCCCTGGAAGAGATTAGCAATAAAAAACTGCTGGCCCTGAGCGAGGACTATCTAAGGCTTGCAATAGGCTATGCAGCCAGCATCGATAACACCTGCAAGCGGGAAGCCTCCAGAATCATCGGCAATATGGCTGCCGCCTATCCGCAGGCAGTGCAAGACGCCATTCCGGCATTATTGGAAAATGCGCGCGCAGAGAGCACGGTTGTTCGCTGGGGAAGCGCATACGCCCTATCCAGAATTATCGTATTGGAAAATTATCGCGATAGCGATTTGTATGACAGCGTGCATGTCATTTGTGAAAACGAGGAGAATACCGGTATAAAGAACCAATACCTGAAAGCATTTAAAAAAATCAGAAAATAGGATGTCGTGCAGGAACAGTGATATTCACAGGCATAATATCAATCATTATTTTCTTTGCGGAGTGACCTCTTTCAGCGATACACAGCTGACAAAGGCGGAGATGGAGGAATTTCATCTTTCCACATGGAAGCTGCGCTATGAATAAGCGGTGCAGCAGTATCGGTCATGCGCAGTATCCCCTTTGGGAAAACTGATTGCGAACAGGGAGCTGCCCGTACTGCAAAAGGCGAAGGAATATCTGGATAGAACAGAAAATTTGTGAGGCATAGAATATGGTAAAATGGGTACGGATTTTCGGGGATCAATATTTGGGTTTTTGGGCAGCAGGACTGCTTCTTTTTGCATTGCAGGAGCTGCCCTATATGATAATGCCGCTGTTCAAACTTACGCATAATCCCATTAGGAATCCTCTGCAGTATTGAATGCTTTGGAAAAAGTTCTGGGATCGCTTTGCATCGTCCTCATGCTTTTTATTGTGCAGAAGGATGCCTCTCCGTTTCAGATTGGCGAGGGCATTTCGCGAATCGGGTTTATTTGCGCGGCAGTGCTGTTGCTGCTGAACTTTATCGAATGGGGTCTGTATTTTTCGGGGCGCCAGTCCGTCGCCATCACACTGTTCTTTCTTGTTATGCTGCCGCCATTATACTATGCCTCTATCCGCATATGGAGAGCAAACCGGATATTGGCAGGAGTGGACGTACTGTTTGCAATAGTAAATTTTGTGCATGTGGCTGGGAATATTAAATAATAATGAATGTAAAAAAAGAACCCTATACGCCGCAACAGGCAATCCGTTATTTCCCTTTCAGAAGGCTGCCTTGCTTTTCTCCCTTTTTACCATATGTACGTGCGTGCAAGAATGCCATTTCCACTTAATAGCATGCTTTTCTATTTGACAACGGCATATACGTGGTATAATAAAAAATAAGGGAAAACCCTTTATACCTCAAAAAACAAAAAATGATGAACGCAGCATTCCTTCTGATTCCCTTTATACTGATACGCTATGTATTACTAAAGCGGATCAATCCACAAGCCTATTTGCAGGCAGGGCAGCTTACGCCGCTGCAGGGTGAGGAAAAAATCGCCTATTACGTCTATACCGTATCGGTGTTTGCCATTTTTGTAAGTCTGTTTTTCCTGCCGGTGGTATTCGAGCGCTCCGCTCTGTTCATATTTGGCGCATTGTTCTATTGTCTGGGCATACAATTACTGCTGCGCAGCATAATAGCCTATGCCAGACCGCGGACAGCAGTGCTGCTTTGCGAGGGTGCATACCGCTGCTCGCGCAACCCCATGTATGTGGCGTACGGACTGATTTTGCTGGGTTTGACGCTGCTGACGCAATCGGGATTGCTGCTGGTGCTTACCGGAATACTGCAGGTGTCCACGCACTGGATGATACTGTCGGAGGAGCGCTGGTGCACACAAACATTCGGAGACGACTACGTTCGCTACATGCGCCGCACGAGAAGGTATATAGGCATATATCCTGCACAGCGCAAATAAAAAGTGCAGCGAGCCGGCGCATAAGCATTCTCAGTATTTCACAATGCGCTGTTTCCGTTTAGTAATAGCATTTGAAAGGAAGCACTCTATGAAATATGAAATCATACAGTCCAAGGGCATTACGGACATCGCGCATGTGCTGGAGCTGAACGCGCCCATCTGTGACGGGCAGTCGGCGCTGGACATGCTGATGACCATCGCATATGAAAACAACGCCATCCGCGTGATACTGCCAAAAGAACTTTTATGTGAAAGCTTCTTTGACCTGCGTACGAAAGTTGCGGGAGAGGTGCTGCAAAAGGTGAGCAACTACCGCATGAAACTGGCGATTGTCGGCGATTTCAGCATATATGACAGCAAGGCGCTGCAGGACTTTATATATGAATGCAACACAGGGCATGATGTGTTTTTTGTAAAAGACCTTGCAGAGGCGATACAAAGGCTGCGTGAGGCATAGGATATTGCGCCGTTTTATTTGATATTAGAATAGACCGATCGCTTGATTTCTTGTTGTCCGTACTGTTAGCCGCAATATGATGAAGGGACGATTGCTTTGAGTATTGTTTATGTACTGATACTTGCCGCCGTTTTTGGTTGGATATTTGACCGCAGGCTGCCCGGCGGCATGATGATTGGCGCCGTTATCGGCGCCTGTCTATATAATGTGCTGATTGGGAATGCAGCACTTCCCCCGGCGTTCAAAGTCATTGCGCAGATTGTCGCCGGCGCGTTCATTGGATGCGGCATACAGCGTAAAGATTTGGAGCAAATGCGCAGTCTGCTGCCGGCGGCGGGGATCGTCATCCTTTGCCTGCTGGGAATAAACCTCACAGCCGCCTTTCTGATACACAAAACCGCCTCCGTCAGCTTTCTGACGGCACTGTTTGCCAGCGCACCCGGCGGACTTGGCGATATTCCCATCATTGCGGCGGATATGGGGGCGGATGTAGGACAAGTGCTGGCATTACAGCTTGTGCGTTTTATGATGGGCATTGCCATATTCCCGAACCTGATTGCACGGCTGATTCCGCTACGAGATGCTGAAAAACAACGTTCTGAAGCCATCAGCAGAAACACACTGCAAGGAAAGCTCCCGGATATGTTGTTCACCCTGGCAGTCGCAGCGGTTTTTGGGCTGCTGGGAAGGATTTCCCCCATGCCGGGCGGCACCATAGCCCTTGCCACATTCGGCACCTTCTTATTCAAGCTGGCCTATCCCAAAGCCTGGCTAAGCAAACCTGTGCGTAAGGCGGCACAGCTGTTATCCGGCTCTTACGTCGGCGCCGGCATAGGCATTGCGCAGATCATACAGCTGCGCTTTTTGGGAGTACCGGCCTTAATGCTGCTCGTCAGCTATACGCTTGGCGCGATATTGATTGCTGCGCTGCTGCAAAAGCTGCGCATTTTTTCCAGGCGTGAAGCCTTTCTTGCGGCAACGCCTGCCGGCGCCAGTGACATGGCCTTGATTTCGGCAGACCTTGGCGTATACAACGCCAATCTGGTGCTGCTGCAGGTGATGCGCCTGTTGGCGGTGATTATGCTGTTTCCGAGCATATTCTGGGTATTGGCCGGATAAGGATTGCGCTTTGGTGATATGTACTGTTTCATGCAATCTGATACCCCCACACCAACCCCTCAGTCACTTTGCAGGCAAAGTGGCAGCTCTCCTTGCAGGAGAGCCACGCTGACGCTCCATTTTTGGAATCAAGCTTACCTGCAGGAATTGGCTTACAATTCCTCCTCCATTTGCTGTTCCAAGCATCCGAAAAAGCGCAAGCCCCGTGCCTCCTTTGCACGGCATCAGCCGTGACGGAGGAATTTCCTGCCGGAACAAAAGGTTTGTGTGCAAGCATCTTATCTCTATTCAATAATGTACTGTTTATCCAATAAATGAGTATATTTTAAAACAGCCTTGCGGCTGTTTTATTGCGTATTTCATTTTGTCAATCTCATCCTATGCGTATTACGCCGTCGAATTTGGACAGGAAGTCCTCGTCTGTATGGTGAGTGACGAGTATTCGTGTGATGTTTTTGAGGTTAAAAATGAGATCCTCTATGGTTTAGATTCCTCCAAACAAAATCTAATTTTTCAGCAATTCATCCACCATCTCCATCGCGGCAAGGCTGTGCTGATTGTAGGTTTCAGCAGCCTGTCTGTTTTGGTAGAGCCTGCAGAATGCTTCGATTTCGTAGCGCATATCCTGCTCATACTGCGTAAAGTATTCGGTGCGGGCTTCCTGCCCGCGCAGCTGCAGGCGCATACCGTCTATGATGGGGAAGTGCAGCAGCTCCAGCGAGCCCTGCTCGCCCTCGATAAGCGCTTTGCGCGGCAGGCTGTCATGTACCTTGGAAAATCTTGCCACGGCGTCAAAGTCGGGATATTCCGCCAGCACGACGCCGGTGATGTCTATACTCCGCGGCAGCTCCCGACGCAGATAGCGCATGGACAAAGGTTTGCCGAACAGATACTCCATATAGGACAGGCAGTATATGCCTATGTCCATCAACGCGCCGTTGCCAAGCTCCCTGCGGAAGGCATTTTCGATAATGCCTGCCTGGAACTTATCGTAGCGGGAGGAATACTGACAGTAGCAAAACTCGGCATAGCGCAGCCGCCCCAGGCTTGGGAGCACTTCCCGTATTCGGGCTTGATTGGGCAGGAACAGCGGTCGCATGGCCTCGAGCAGCACAAGCTGCTTTTCCCGCGCCACGTGCAGCAGCTCCGACAGCTCTGCGGCGCAAAGGCAGATGGGCTTTTCGCAAAACACGTGCTTGCCGGCAAGCAGCAGTGCCTTCGCCTGAGAAAAGTGCAAGCTGTTCGGGCTGGCGATGTAAGCGCATTCTATATCGGGATCAGCCGCCGCCTGTGCCAAATCGCTCGTGGCATACAGGGCACCCCATTTCGCTTGATTCTGTCTTGCCTGCTCCATACTCCTGGAGTAGACCGTATGCAGGCAAAAGCCTTCGACCTGCTGCGCGGCTGCCATAAAGGCATCGACGATAAAGTTGGATCCGATGATGAGGAAATTCATAGATTTTCTCCTTTTTGGACAGAAACAGGGAATGTGCTTGATGTTCGATTGACAGTGCCATACAGGCGTGTTAGAATGACGATGATTCGGAAGATATTTTCCTTTAATTTAACTATTAGATAAACATATTTCAAATAGACGCTGTTCGTCTCCTATGCGCCATGCAGAAAGGCTTTCCATGAACGTTACGCTGACAGAAATCATACTGCTTTGCGGTTTTGCGCTAATACAGCTCAGCCTAAAGCTGTTTGCGAAGTTCCCTTTAAAAAAAGAATATATCATGTCCTTTGCTGCCGGTGTGGGCGTATCCTACGTGGTAGTGCATCTTCTGCCGGCACTTGGCAACGGGCAGGCCGTCATCAATGCCAGCTTCGGCTGGAACGAGGGCATACTGCACCGCTTCGGCATATACCTGATTGTATGGGTGGGCTTTGTATTATCCTATGTATCGCACAGAGTGGATGACATATCCGCCCGCAAAATGAAGATGACCAGGCAGGGTAAGGAAATGCTGTATTACTATTCGGACATCGGTTTTTTTTCGCTGTACAATTTGATTTCGGGCTATCTGCTCATCGATCGCGACTTTACCAGCCTGCGCGCCAGCATCATCTATTTCAGTGCCATAGGGCTGCATTTTTTGATGATTGCCTGGGGTTTGCAGCACCATCACGGCAGCATATTCGAGCGCAGCGGCAAGTGGATACTGTCCGCATGCCTGTTGGCAGGCGGCGTACTCGGTATATTTGTACAGTTTCATCTGAGTGTGGTATATGTGGCGGAGGCGCTCTTGACCGGCGCCATGGTGCTCAACAGCATACGATTCGAGCTGCCCATAGATCACCAGGCCAGCCTGGGCAGCTTCCTCTTCGGCACTGTGTTGGCGACGGTATTGTTTATATTACTCTAATACAATAAGCGATAAAAAGAATGAACCGCTCTGTATTGAACGCACAGCGGATTTGTATTCGGCATCAATATAGATCAAACATGGTACGAAACAGGCGTATACCGGTATCGGTGCGGAATATAGCCTGCAAAGCCGCCATTTGCGCCTCTTTCGGGGCGCTTTTTTCGTACAGGTTCACGCAGGCGTCCGCTTCCAGCAGCGCGCGGAAGTCCAATCCCGCAATATCCGACTGTATGTGATGATGCTGTGAAACGATATAGCATATGCGATCTATATCCTCTGCCGCATATCCCAGCTCCGCCAACATTTCCCTTGCGGCAAGCGCACCGTATTCCTCCTGCATAGCGGAGGTATAATAGCCGCGCTTTTCCTCCGCTATACGGCTGCCTATATCATGTATCAGCCCCAAGGTTTCCAGAACATAGAGCATATGAGGGTCTGCACCTTCACCCCTGCCTATGGTCACAGCAAATGCCGCCACCTTCATAAAA
>JBHADM010000049.1:0-11215 GCA_041855045.1 Bacillota bacterium
TATTTGCCTCCCTATACAATTATGCCGTACAGCAGGGTATCAAATATGTGCTGACCGGCGGCAACTATTCCACTGAATGTGTACGCGAGCCCAACGAGTGGGTATACTGGAACGACATACGCCAAATTCGCGATATTCACAAAAAATTCGGCAAACTTTCACTCAAAGGTCTGCCCATGTGCGGCATGTTCCGCCACAGACTATACTACCGCTATTGCAAGGGCATGCGCAACCTGCGCCCGCTCAACCTCATACCCTATGTCAAACAGGATGTAACGGCGTTCCTCATGCGCGAATTTGGCTGGGAGCCTTATCAAAACAAGCACTACGAAAGCATATTCACCAGGTTTTACGAGGGCTGGTGGCTGCCGAACAAGTTCGGCTTTGACAAGCGCAAGGCGCACTTTTCCAGCCTCATACTCACCGGGCAAATGACGCGGGAGCATGCGCTTAAAGAGCTTGCCAAACCGCCCTATGACGAGGCCATGGCCATGGAGGATTTACAGTATATAGTCGATCGACTCGGCATTACAAAGGAAGAATTTATGGAGCTGTTCTGTCAGCCGAACAAAAGCTACAAGGACTATAAAAACAGCTTCGGCATGATAGAGTTTGCCATCAAACTGGCAAGACTGTTCGGTGTAGAAAGAATGCAGTACAGATAATATGCGTGTATTACTTATAGATGTCAATGCCAAACAATCCAGCACAGGAGATATCGTCTATGCGCTCAAGGAGCATTTGCAGCGCAGAGGGGATGATGCTCTGCTTTGCTATGCGCGCGGCGTCCGTGTGAAGGAAGCTGGCGTATTTCGCTTTGCATACCGATGGGAAACCGCACTGCATGCGCTGCTCACACGCATTACCGGCTGGACGGACTGCTTTTCACCTTTTTCGACAGCAAGACTGCTTCGTAAAATTAAGGCTTTTCACCCCGATATCATACACCTGCACGAGCTGCATTCCTATTTTTTGAACCGTAAACGCTTCTGGCGTTTTTTGGAAACGCTGCATGTGCCTATACTTTGGACGATGCATTGCGAGATTGCCTATACCGGCCGCTGCGGTGTCGCCATGGACTGTACGAGATATCAAAGCGGCTGCGGTGCCTGTCCTTTTCTTAAAAATTACCCCAAAACCCTATTTTTTGACCATAGCGCACAGATGTTTCGGCAAAAGCAAAAGCTCTATGCCCATCTGCCTAATTTGCGGTTGAGCAGCCCCTCTGCATGGCTTGCAGAGCGGATTTCCGACAGCTTTTTAAAACGCTTGCCCTGCGCGGTGATACCCAACGGTGTGCATCCTTGTTTTGCGGCTGCGCAGCCGGGCTATCTGCGGCAGACATGGAACATTTCCGGCAAAATCGTGCTGACGGTCGTGCCGAGTTATTACGACGAAACAAAGGGTGTGCAGTATATGCAGCAGCTTGCAAAGGCCTACGAGGGCAGGGATGTATACTTTGTGAGCATCAGCCGTGATTATCAAGGGCCGCGTCAAATCAGTGCAAATTACTTTGCGCTTACCGGACTTTCGCAGGAGGAGCTGGCCTCCGCCTACCGCGACAGCGATGTGTTTCTTTTGCTCAGCAGCTTGGAAACCTTTTCCAAAACCTGTGCCGAGGCACTCAGTGCAGGCACGCCCGTACTGGGCTTTGAATCCGGCGCGCCGGAGCGTGTGTTTCAGTCGCCCTATGCCCGGTTTGTACCCTATGCTGATGTGGATTCATTAAGGCATAAACTGGATGAAGTCTTACAAGGGTGGGTGGATAGAGCGGACATCGCCGCCTATGCGCAGGCGCATTTTTCAGAGCAGGTTATGATAGACGGCTATATGCGGGAGTATGAGGTTATGCATGGATAAGATTGCGCACTGGCAAGGGATTTCGCAGCTGATATGCCCATTATGCAAGGCTCCTCTGGCACTTTCGGGCGGCAGCTTCTGCTGCGAAAGACGGCATACCTTTGATATTTCCAAACAGGCATATGTAAACTTTGCACCGCAGAGCAAGCCCTCCGAAACCTATCATAAAGAGCGCTTTCAGAAGAGGCGCTATATTTTGGAACAGGGCTACTATGTCCATATATTAGAGGCATTACAAGGCTATATCGATCGTTTTGCTTTGCAATCCTTTGTCGATGTGGGCTGTGGGGAGGGCTACTATACGCGAAACCTTGTCTGCGCACAGAAATTCGCCTGCGATCTGTCCAAGGATTCCATACAGCTTGCCTGTAAGGCGGATAAACAATCCCATTATTTTGTGGCGGACATTGCCTGCCTGCCGCTCACCGGCGGTGCAGTGAACGCCGTGTTGGACATTTTTTCCCCTGCCAACTATAATGAGTTTGTGCGCGTGGCAGGCAAGGGTTGGCTCATCAAGGTGATACCCGGAAAAGATCATCTGCAGGAGCTGCGCGCCTTACTGCCCGAGAACCTGGGCTCGGACGAGGCAGGGCAGGGCTCTGCAGCTCATTTTTTGTCGCATTTTCCCCAAACCGAAAGGCAGCATGTCAGCCGTTGTTTTTCCATAACCAAGGACGATCTGATCGCCTTTGCAGACATGACACCGCTGTTCTTCCATATAGACAGCAGCACATTGCCATTGGAACAGGTGACGCATCTGACAATAGAGGCGGATATTTTGGCGACGCAGATTGGCGGATAAGCGCTTAACTATCAAAAATAAAAAACAATCAGCACTTTTTATAGTGCTGATTGTTGCGTTTGTGAGGTTGTCTGTATAGATTGCTTATTTTCTGAAACAAATAATAGGATATTATTCCTTTGTTTCTTCTGTCTGCGACAGCATAGCAAGATTTTCCTGCTCATGCAATCGCTGGTCATGCATGATGCTGCTGCCAATGGCAATTCCGCCAAGTATGATAAAGCCGGCGGACATCAGCGCATATTTGTATGCTATCCAGATATCACCCCGAAACAGCTCTTCAAGACTCAACCACATCACATGCGGCAAGTCGTATCCCATCAAAAGATTTAGATTGCTGTTTGTAAAGTGCTCTGCAATGATATAGCTGTCCGCGAGAAACACAGCAACAATGTTCAGCACAATCGAAAATACAATGCCAAATACACTGAGCCGTTTTGCAAAGATGTTGTAGAGAATTAAGGACAGCAATATGCCGCCAAGGCTGGACAAGGTCACAACAAAGCCAAGCCTTATAACAAAGTAATAGAGGATCGCACCAATAAGGGCGCCCAGTATCGCGCCTAAGCACGCAAGCAGTTTGTTTGCTTTTATCATGACGCTGCACCTTCCTTCACAAAATAGCGAGGGAGGGATTAGAAACTCGATGTATCGCTCGTGTTATCCAGAGAGCCAAGATTGGAATCCAAGGAATCGTTGCTTTTGCTTTCCTCGCTGTCGTAACGGTCGTTGCGGTAGGGATCGTTATCATGGTTATATTCACCAGATTCTGCGGATTCGCTCTCTGCTGTGGCCTCTTCATTCTGCGCGGCGGCAGATACGCCTTTCTTTTGATCGCTCATTTGCGACAAACCTACAAAGAAGCCCACTACCAGCGAAATACCGCCGGAGATAAAGGAATAGACATAGCTGTCCAGGTATTTACCCTGGAATAAGGATACAAATAGTTCGCCCGCTAAGTCTATACTGCTGTATCCAAGGTCACGATAGGCCGGGTTGCTGAGTATATCCTCGGCTTTGATATAGCTGTCCACCATAAAAATGACGGCTACGTTCAGCAATACGCATACCAATACGCCTATCCAGCTCATCTTTTTTGCAAATTTGGTATACAGCGCCAAAGATATGCTGACACCTGCAATGCTGGATATCCATGCGATATAGCCCAACTTGGTTACAATATAATAGATGACGGCACCGGCGATTGCGCCGAGCAGTGCGCCCAATATCCCTAAGGCCGGGTTGCTTCTGACTTCATTTTGATTCATGATATATAATTCCTTATCTAAAAATTATGCATAGCACAAGTCTATTATAGCATAGGAAGGCTTAAATGCAAAATGGAATGAAACTGTGTTTTCCTGCGCAAATAAGAGTTTATATGCGTCAGTATTTCAAGAGAAAACGCGGGAGGGATTTTAATGCTTTACAAAATCCATTCTGCAAAATACGCAGAGTGGTTCCCGAAAAAATCTCTGCGCGCCGCAAAAAAAGCCGTTCTGTTATGAAAAGAGCAGTGTAGAAATTTGGAACCTGCTTCTTTTATTTGCGTAAAACAGTACGCCGCTTATTTTCCTCGCTTTAACCATACCATCAGCACGGCAATGTCTGCCGGGCTGACGCCGCTGATACGGGAAGCCTGCGCCAGACTATATGGTTTGAAGTGGTTCAGCTTTTGCCGTGCTTCCAGACGGAGCCCTTCGATTTTGGCATAGTCTATGTCTTTGGACAGGCGTTTTTCTTCCATGGTTTTGGCGCGGGCAATCTGTTCCTCCTCACGCTTGAGATAACCCTCATAACGTATGGCGAGCAGGCTTTGCTCAATGGCATCCGCCGGATACTCCGCTATGTCGGGCAGTTGCTGCAATATGCTGTCCGCATTCATATCGGGGCGTCGGAGCAGGGAGGCAGGGCTGTAGCTGGGGGTGTTTTTGCTGCCTATTTCCTCCGGCAGCTTCACGCGGCTGCTGTGTAGGTATTTGTTCAGCTTTTCGGTCTGCTCCCGTTTTTTCTCCATGCGGCGCATACGCTCGTCGCTTGCCAGGCCTATTTGGTGGCCGAGTGCCGTCAGGCGCAGATCGGCATTATCCTGGCGCAGGGATAATCTGTGCTCTACGCGTCCGGTCATCATACGGTAGGGTTCATTGGTGCCCTTGGTGGTCAAATCGTCCACCAGCACACCGATATAGCTATTGTCTCTTGTTAAAATCAGCGGATCTTTTTCGTCTATATACTGTACGGCGTTGATGCCGGCAAGCAATCCCTGCGCGGCAGCTTCCTCATAGCCGGATGTGCCGTTGAGCTGCCCGGCAAGGAACATGCCGTCCAGATGTTTGGCAGAAAGCCGTATGTCAAGATTCGTCGGGTCTATGCAGTCGTATTCTATGGCGTAAGCAGGTCTGGTCAGCACCGCTCTGCGTAGGCCGGGCACGGTGCGGTACATCTGCCACTGCACGCTTTCCGGCAAACAGGAGGAGAATCCCTGCGCATACCATTCCGGATGATGCAGCCCCTCCGGCTCCAAAAAGAGCTGGTGCCTGTCCTTATCTGCAAAGCGCACGATTTTATCCTCTATGCTGGGGCAGTATCTGGTGCCCGTCGCCTTGATGATGCCCATGTGCATGGGGCTTCTGTGTATATTATCCAGTATGATCTGGTGGGTTTGCTCGTTGGTATAGGTCAGATAGCACAGTGCCTTGTTGGTAGGCGGCGCATCTGTCATAAAGGAAAAGGGGACGGTCGGTTCATCGCCGGCCTGCGACTCCATCTCGTTCCAGTCTATGGAACGGTGATCTATGCGCGCAGGCGTGCCGGTTTTAAAACGGCGCACACCGAAGCCTAAGTCTATGAAGTTTTGGGTCAAACGCTTGGCATTGCCCAGACCCTGCGGGCCGCACTCCCGTATGTATTCACCGATGAGTATGCGGCTGTTGAGGTACACGCCGCAGCAGGCAACCACCGCGCGGCAGTGAACAACATCGCCGCTTTCCACTTTTATGCCTGTCACGCGGCCGTTGCTCGTCAGTATCTCGCTGGCCTCTGCCTGCCATATCGTCAGGTTTTCCGTAGACATCAGAATGCGCAGCATTTCCGACTGGTATTGGAACTTGTCGGCCTGTGCGCGCAAGCTGTGTACGGCAGGGCCTTTGCCGCGGTTCAACATGCGGCTTTGCAGGGTTACGCTGTCGCAGGTCAGACCCATTTGCCCTCCCAGAGCGTCCAGCTCGCGTACCAAGTGCCCCTTGCCGGTGCCGCCTATGGAAGGGTTGCAGGGCATGAGCCCTATGCCGTCTATACTCAGCGTCAGCAGCAGTGTGTTTTTGTGCAGTCTGGCGCCTGCCAATGCGGCCTCTATGCCGGCGTGTCCGCCGCCGATGACCACGATATCAAAATCTCGTGTAAACAAGTTGTATCCTTTCTTGGCATCGCTGTAACAGGATGCAAAAGCTGTGAGTGGGATTGATACAGAAGTATCCGCCGGAAAAATTCTTCACCAGGGGGAAGGCGCCTGCCTGCGCACAACACCGCATACAATAAGAGAGCGCTGTGTGCATGGCAATTTTTTTCACATGAAAGGCTTTGAGTACGATTTAAAACGAAATCGTCTCTGCATTGTACAGACACATTTTTACTGTACATCCGCCTTTTTTTCCCAAAGCGCGCCGGGTTTGTAGTGTTGTAGCGCATGCAGTACACGATCCTGTATGTTAGGGTACGTATGGCTTAGGGCTTGTATCAGCTCTTTGGTATTCTGTCTGCCCGTTTGTCCGTCGACCGGGCAGGTGTTTTTTTCCACCGGCATTTGCAGCGTCTTTTGTAGATGGATAATATGTTTTTCGGGCAGGTATATCAGCGGGCGTATCACGGTAACATCGCTGCGGCTCATATAGGTTTTGGGGGCGAATGTGTGCAGGCGTCCCTCATAAATCAGGCTCATTAAAAAGGTTTCCACGGCATCGTCGCGGTGGTGCCCCAGCGCAATTTTGTTGCAGCCCTGCTCCTTTGCCAGGTCGCATAGTATGCCGCGACGCATTTTGGCACAGAGGGAGCAGGGGCTTTTTTCCTTGCGTATGTTGAATATGATATCGTACATCTGTGTGTCGTGCACCGTATAGGGCACATCATTCTCCGCACAGAGCGCTGCGAGCCTGTCGCAGTTGAATTCGCCATAGCCGGATCGTATCGTAAAGGCATGCAGTTCAAAATTTTTATGGCTGAACAGGCGATATCTGGACAGTGCGTGCACGAGCAATATGCTGTCTTTGCCGCCGGAGAGTCCGATGGCTATTTTATCGCCGTCCTCTATCAGATTAAAATCCTGATCCGCCTTGCGGATACAGCTCAGTGTTGTTTTCATCGCTACCTCGTTTATAAGGGATATTTTTTGTGTGCAGGATGTCACAGCAGCTTGCCGCACGGCATTGTATAAAAGAAAACGCCTGTCTGCAAGCGTTTTAAGGAGCCTTTGGGCAAAATCAAGCCGGATAGTATGCTCCGGGAGTATGGTTTGCGCCGCCCTTGTCGTTTCGGGTCAGCCATATCTTGCTATCCTATAATATAATGCCGTTCACGAATTTGTCAATGCGGTTTTCTGTCCGAACAGTTGTTGCATTCGTGAAGTAAGCAGGAGCGTCAGCGAGGCTGCCCTGCGAAGTGGAGCTGTTGTCAAAGCTTGCCCTGGTGACTGAGGGCCAGGCAGTCGGGTCATGCATCGCTATATAGAATATAGCTCATTACATGTGCATTTTTATATGAACGTAAAAGCATTAAGGACATCCTTAATGCTTTAAAATCTCTTATACTAAGCCGTCTTATTCGTCTGAAAGCCTTGCCAGTTGTGCAAAACATTCCTGCATGGTTTTCATGCCTTCGTTTGCGCCGGCGGCTGCAAGCGAGCAGCAGGCGGCGGCGGTACCGGCCTGCAATGCATAGGGCAGATAATGCGCGTGGTAAGCGCTGTACAGCACCCCGGAGCAGAACGCATCCCCCGCGCCCACGGTGCCTACAATATAGTCTGCCGGTAAATCGGGGCTTTTTTGGTAGTGTATATTGTAATTTTCATCCATACCGGCACTCAGCTTCGGGCTGTGTATGATGGCCCATCTCTCAACGCCGAAACCCTTTATTTTTCGCAGCGCTTGTTCCATGGCAGGGGCGATGATATCTCCGTTCTCGTCTTTCAGACAGATACCTGTTAGCCGTTGCGCCTCTTCTTCGTTGATGATGCAGTAGGTGCAGTATTTTAATGCAGGCGGCCCTATTTTTTGGATGCGGTCGCTCTGTTCACCCACCATATCAATAGCGGTTTCTATGCCTTTTTGACGAAGGTCATGCAGCAGATGCGCAAGCTCCGTGCCGTATTCTTTCTCCTCGGCATCCAACGCGTCCAGAAGCTGAATATAGCCGATGTAGAGTATTTTCGAGTGGATTCTGTCCAGCTTGAAATCCGCTCTGTTTAGCAAACTGTTTGCGCCTTTACAATGAAAAAAAGTGCGTTGCTTGCTGCGCTGGCTTTGATATACATCCGAAAAAGAGCCGATTCCTGCACGGCGTATCCCGCTGCAATCACAGGTCTTTACCTGCGATATGGCCGCCATTGTTTTATCGCCTATACTGTCGGCTCCTATGACGCCGATGGCGGCAAGAGGCATATCGGGATCCAGCTTATGCAGACCAAGCAATACATTGCACAGTGCGCCGCCGGAGGCATATGCGACACTGTCGACATTGGCCAGCAAACCCTCTGCCGGGTAGCTCTCAATGGGCTTGATAACATCCATAAGGGCGGTGCCGCAAACCGTAATTCCTCGTTTTTCCATCAGGCCTTACCTTCACAGGAAAACAATCTCATTTTGGCCATGGTTGCCTGTTTAATGGCCTCGGTGATATCATTGAGTACATCGCTTATGCCTTTCCCTTTACGGTAATTGGCAACAGCGGCATCCAATGCGGCGCAGTTTATATCCGTAAAAATATTTACCTTGCAGATACCATTGGATATGCATGTTTGGAAATCTTGGTCGCTCAGACCGGATCCGCCGTGGAGCACCAAGGGAGTTTCTATCAGATTGGATATTTTCTGCAGTCTTTCAAAATCCAGCTTGGGTGTGCTTTTATATGCGCCGTGTGAGGAACCGATGGCGACCGCAAGAGCATCGCAGTGGGTTTGCTCTGCAAAAAATTTAGCCTGCATGGGATCGGTGTAAATGCTGTCATCACTGTGTTTCGTTTCTGTATCCGCTTCTGCGCTGCCTTCATTGGAACCGACATGGCCGATCTCCGCCTCCACACTGACGCCTCTGCTATGGCAAAACTTCACCATTTCGGCTACCTTTGCGATATTTTCGTCAAAGCTGTAGGTGGAGCAGTCGTACATAATCGAGCTGAATCCAAGCTCTATGGCTTGTTTAATTCTTGCTTCGCTTAGCCCGTGATCAAAATGCAGAACGATGGGTACCTTGGCCTTTTCCGCCATGGGCTTTAAAAAATACGACAATTCCTCCAGCTCGGCATAGGGGAGCAGTACCTCCGCCGTTCCTATGATGGCAGGCGCTTGCAGCTCTTCCGCTGCGGCAATGACGCCCTTTGCCATCTCCAGATTGATGGTATTGAACAGCCCAACGGCAAATTTTTCTCTTTTGGCGCGGGGCAGAATGTCGTTTAATGTAACCAGCATATATGATTCTCCTTATATTACTTACTGAGTTTGGAAAGTGTTTAACGGATTATTTGTTTAAAGTATAGCATATTTTGTGTAAAAAGACGCCACTTGTAGACCTAAGTGGCGCCCGGCATGTCTTTAAACAAGCCTTATTTTATTGGAATATTATTTTTCGGCTGTCACTACGGAAACACCGGTGTCAATGACTGCAGGACCGGTGGATAAACCGTTGATGGCGGCATAGGCCTGTGCCACACCCAAATAACCCATGGTGAAGGGATTCTGTGCCATGATGGCTTTCAGGCTGCCCTCATTTACCAAGCCGAGGTTGGCGTCGCTCTTATCAAATCCGATACCGATAATGCCTTCGCCCTCTGCTTTAATGGCATTGCCGACACCCACGGAGGAGCCCTCGTTTGTGCCGAAGAGTCCCACTAAGTCGGCATTGCCTAAAATAAAGTTGACAGCAGCTTCCTGTGATTCGGCTGCCAAACCGTCTTTATACTCGGTTTCCAACAGTTCAAAGCGGCCGTCTGCAGCGATGACGGCGCGGAATCCGTTTTCGCGGCTCATGGTGGAGTTGGTGGCGGTGTTTACGCCTAAGATAGCGATTTTTCCTGCGGTTTTTCCGGCTTTTTCCAGCTCTGCCAGCATGGTTTTACCTGCCAGTTCGCCGGCTGCGTAGTTGTTTGTGGAAAGTGTTACCGGAACGGGTGCTTCAGCAGGGCTGTCCACATACATTACGATAATGCCCTCTGCCTGCGCTTCTTGCACAACCTTGGAAAGACCGGAAGGGTCGGTAGCGGCAACCAATATTACAGCCGGTTTTTCGGAAATGGCATTGTTCATAACTTCGATCTGGTCGGCATTGTTCTTGCCGTCTGGAGCGTCCCACTTGTATTCCAAGCCTAAGGCTGCTGCCATTTTGGATGCGCCTTCATCTACGGAAACCCAGTGTTTGTCCATTTTGTCCATCGTGATAAGGTAAACGAGTTTGCCTTCTGCCAGCACAGCCGTTGCACTGAACAGCAAGAGAGCTGCCAGCAATAAAGATAGTAGTTTTTTCATGTATATTCCTCCTTATATTTATCGGGTTTTGCCCGACATGAAGCAATGAATGGGATACGGATATCCAATAGAAACCGAATTTTTTAATACAGAGATAAAGTGTCATATACCCGCCGCGTACAAAATAGGTCTGCTGCCAATGCCTGTTTGGGGACGGTGCGATTGGCTGTCCGCACATTCTGTCGGCGTTGGGTTTATTTGTTTTTCATACCGCCGCGTGCAATTCTGTCTATCAGCACGGAAGTGATCACGACGATACCAATGACGATGTTTTTGAGTGCAAGCGGTGCGCCGGCAAACTGCAAACCGTTTTGCAGCACGCCCCATATACAGGCGCCTACAACCGTGCCGGCAAGTATGCCCTGCCCGCCCATGGTGGAAACGCCGCCGATTACCGAAGCGGCAACCGCGTTCAGCTCATAGCCGGTACCGGCATCCATGGTGCCCATTCCGGACTGCGCCAGTAGAATCAAACCGACCACGCCGGCTAAAAAAGAGCTGAATATATAAACCGTCGCTTCGCTTCGGGATACATTGACGCCGGAAAACTTTGCAGCATCATAGTTGGAGCCTATTGAGTAGATATGCCGTCCGGTGGATGTCTGCGAAAGGATAAAATTGAACACTAAAAACAGCGCAATGGCTATCCATATTGGCGTATACAGCCCCAAAAATCGGCCGTAATAAAAATATTCTCGAATGGCCTCGGAGCCGGGAGCGGATATCAGGTCGGTATTCAGGTTGTTGTTTACAATCTGCGCCACGCCGCGCGCCATAATCATGGTACCCAGTGTCGCAATAAAGGCGGGCAATTTGGCTCTGGA
>JBHADM010000050.1:0-3910 GCA_041855045.1 Bacillota bacterium
CTGAAGCGTGCTTGCGAAAAAGCACTGGACATCATCAACGAGAAAAATCCATATCTGGAAAACAAAGAAGAAATTGCCAAGCAGGTCGGCATCGGCGCAGTGGTATATACCGATTTGCAGAACAACCGTATAAAAGATATCGACTTCCGTTGGGATCGCGCCCTGAACTTTGACGGCGAAACCGGTCCCTATGTACAGTATACACACGCAAGGTGCTGCTCCGTACTGAGAAAAGCCTCCGAGGCAGAAGCTGCCGAGCCGGATTATGCGAGCCTTACAGACGATTCTTCTCAGCATTTACTGCGGCTCATCAGCAGATTCCCGGAGCAGGTGCTGTTGGCAGCCGAAAAATACGAGCCGTCCATACTCACCCGCAGCATGACGGAGATTGCAAAGGCTTTTAATAAATTTTATTATGACCAGCGCATCATTACCGAAAATCCTGCGGAAACGAATGCGAAACTGGCGCTGACCAAGGCCAGCAAGGATGTATTGAAAACCGCCATGCACCTGATCGGCATGGAAGCGCCGGAGCGCATGTAATGGAACGCATCAGCAGCGCAAAAAACGCAAAAATACAGCTTATTAAAAGCCTGTATAGTGCCAAAGGACGCCAGGAGCATGGTGCATTCCTGGCAGAAGGGGAGCACCTGGTAGAAGAGGCATGCAGGCACTGTGAAGTTCTGTTTGTTGCCGTCAACGAGAACAAAGCCGAAAAATACGAGCATCTTCTGGCAGGGCAGCATGCGCTCTACATAGAGAGCAGGTTGTTTGACAGCATCAGTGAAACCGTGAGCCCGCAGGGCATATGCGCCGTTTGTAAGATGATACCGGTAAAGTCTATGCGCAAGCGTCTGATAGTACTCAATGAAGTACAGGATCCCGGCAATGTAGGTACCATCATCCGGACAGCGGATGCAGCCGGCTTTGATGTACTGCTCGACAAGGGTTGTGCAGACATTTATAATCCAAAAACCGTACGTTCCGCCATGGGCAGCATGTTTCATATATCCTGCCAAAAAACAGAGGATTTGACTCAAGATATAGAGCGCCTCAAGCAAAACGGCTATGCGGTATACGGTGCCGTGCTCGGCGGAGAGGATTTTTATGCGCGGCAAAAAGACAGCGAGCAGCTTGCCATTATCATTGGAAACGAGGGCAAGGGCATTGCGGAAAACGTACAGAAGCTCTGCACGCATTGTTTTGTTTTACCTATGTACGGCATGGCGGAGTCGCTCAATGCGGGTGTTGCCGCCGCCATTATGATGTATGATGTCATTCGACAGGAAAAGGAGTAATAGATGGATAAGAAATACAGTATCAGCTTGTTGGAAAAGCTATGCAATGCCAAGGGCGCACCCGGATTCGAGGATGAAGTTGTTGCAATTGCCAAAAAGGAAAGCGCAGCATATGGCAGCCACAGAGAGGACAGTATGCGGAACCTCTATGTAAACCGTACACAGAATACCGGCAACAAACCCATTGTACAGTTGGACTCCCATACGGATGAGGTGGGTTTTGTGGTGCAGGCCATCAAACCCAACGGCACATTGCAGTTCATCACCGTAGGCAGCTGGACACCCCACAATATTCCGGCGCATAAGGTCTATGTACGCAATCGATACGGCAAGTACATCACCGGCATTGTCGCCAGCACACCGCCACATTTCATGAGCACCGCAGACAAAGACAAAGCCCTGAGCCTATCGGATTTGAGTATAGATGTTGGCGCATGCAGCCGACAGGACGCCATTGACAACTTCGGCATACGCATCGGTGAGCCGGTGGTTCCTGCTGTGGAATTCAACTACGACGAAGAGCATGACCTGATGATTGCCAAAGCCTTTGATAACCGTTTGGGCGTGGCAGCTACCATAGACACTTTGCGTGAGCTGGATAAGGAAGAATTGGATGTAGACGTCGCCTGCACCTTCTCCACACAGGAAGAAGTGGGTTTGCGCGGCGCCAAGCTGAGCAGCCTGCAGTGCAATGCGGATATCGCCATCGTATTTGAGGGCTGCCCTGCAGATGATACCACATCCGTACCGGATTATCTGGTACAAACCGCGCTAAAAAAAGGTCCCATGCTCCGCCACATTGACATCAGCATGATTACAAACCCGAGGTTTCAACGCTTTGCATTGGATTTGGCAGAGGAGCTGCATATACCGGTACAAGAGGCGGTACGCTCCGGTGGTGGCACAAACGGCGCAGCCATACACTTGAGCGGCAAGGGTGTTCCCTGCATTGTCATCGGCATGCCTGTGCGCTATGCACACACCCACTACTGCATCAGCAGCTTTGCAGACTACCAAAATGCGGTAAAGCTGGCAGTTGCCATTATTCGTAAGCTCAACAAAGAAACCATCGCTTCATTTTAGGAGGAACCATGATTGCATTGGCATCTGACCATGCCGGATTTCCGCTAAAAGAGGAAATTCGACTCTATTTGGAGGAACAACATATTCCCCATGAGGATTTGGGAACATACAGCACAGACAGTGTGGACTATCCTCTCTATGGTGAAAAGCTGGCACACGCCGTGGCTGCTGGAAAATATGAAAAAGGCATACTGTTCTGTGGCACCGGCATCGGCATATCCATTAGCGCAAACAAAGTAAAAGGCATACGCTGCTGCGCGTGCAGCGAGGCATTGAGTGCCAAAATGAGCCGTGAACACAACGATTCCAACGTACTGGCATTGGGCGCGCGGATCATCGGTGTGGACACAGCAAAGATGATTGTGGACACCTGGCTGCACACTACATTTTCACAAGGGGAACGTCACGTAAAACGAATCGCATTGTTAAGCGAAGTGGAAAACAGAAATAAATAACATTCACAGCCTGCGTATACAGGCTTTTCAGTTCGGCAACTTTCGATTATTATGGAATCCTACAGAAGGAGGAGAGTTTATGTTCATCAGCATACTGATACTATCCAGGCAGATGTATATACTGTCGGCTTGTTTTTCGCTGACTGTACCGGGGCAGAACATGCACAGCTCTGCTCTGATATGGAGCAGTTTGGCCGTATGTCTTTTTGTAGTCATTTCCGCCCTTGTATATATGAACACTGGAAAACGATATAAAAAATAAATATAAAACGCTGATAATATGGGGAGTTTACGAATACACAGGCTCTCTTTTTATGTCATGACAATATTTGTATTTTTATAACAGAAAGTATACTCATTATGATATACTGATACATATGCTGCAGAAAGGAGTATACCATGTATCAGTATTTTTTAGGGCTGGACTTTGAAACAGCCAATGCCGGCAGGGCAAGCGCCTGCGCGGTTGGACTGCATCTGGTAGACAAGCGCGGCAATGTGCTGTTGTCGGAAGACCTGCTCATCAATCCGGAGGACGACTTTGATGCTTTTAACATTGCCATACATGGTATACGTGAAAAGGATGTCCAAAACAGCCCTCATTTTCCGGCGATACACCGCCAACTTGCAGATTTGTTGAAAAATTATCCGAATACACTTGTGGTATGCCACAATGCCGCCTTTGATATGAGCGTGCTGCGCACGGCATGCGAACGCTACCGACTTCCCTATTTATGCTTTGATTATGTCTGCACCTACCGCATAGCCAGAAGCTGCTTCCCAGATTTTTACAGCTTTACGCTGGACAGTTTGTCCCGTAAGTTTCTGCTACCAAAATTCAAGCATCATAATGCCCTCGCAGACGCTACGCAGGCCTTGCATTTGCTCGGCGCAATGCAGCGAAAAATGAGTGCCTGCTCGCTACTGGAGCTGATGGATATGGCAAATTTAGATTTTGGCGTGATGTTGGAAAGAGATTATAAAGCCTGCAGGGTAAAAAAGAAAAGCAAAAAATAAATACCTAACGTAAACGTTAGGCATTTATTTTTAAGAACTTTTATTTCGTGTTCTTTA
>JBHADM010000051.1:0-13566 GCA_041855045.1 Bacillota bacterium
CATTGTGTCCGAAATCAACGCACAAAACAACACGGCGCAAGGCTCTACGCAGACCATAGACGGCGGCGCCATCACACAGCGTACGGTCACGGCGGACAGAATCGTTGCCAATGCGATTACAGCCGCGGAGATTGCAAGCAGAACGATTACGGCAAACGAAATACTGGCAAATACCATTACCGGTGCGGAAATCAAATCCGACAGCCTGGAAGCGCGGCATATCAAAGCCGGTGAAATCACAGCGGATAAGCTCAGCAGTGACGTAGGCGAAACGCTCAATATTGAGAGCAATGCCGCCATCATCAACAAGGTAAATCGGGGCGAACTGCAAGGATACGCCACGGATGAGGAGCTGTCAAAGGGTTTGGGAAGCGTGATAGAGCAGACCGAGAGCAGCATTACACAGCGTGTGAATGAAATCAAAACCACCGTCATAGATGTGGACGGCAAGCTGGAGGAGTTCAAGGAGCTTGTCAATATGTGGCAACGCTTTACCGCAAACGGTCTGGAAATGGGTAAAAGCGACAGTCCGTTCGGAACCTTACTGAGCAATACCAGGCTCAGCTTTCGGGAGAACGGACAGGAGATTGCCTACTTTGCCAACAATAAGCTTTTTGTGGTGGATGCCGAGTTCGACAGAGGGCTGACACTGGGCAGTATCGGAGAACATTTTTTTGATTTCAAGGTCGGCGCAGGCGGGCTGACACTGACATACAGAGAGTAAAGGAGAATGAAATGTCATACGGAAAAAGCCTCATAGCGCATGTACCGCCTTTGGAGTTTGCAAAGGACATATATATTCCCCTGCAAAACTCTATCCCCACAGGCGGAAATGTCCGCAATGTATTGCAATACAGTCTTGGAAGCCGGAGCGATACGGTGGAAGCTGTCAACAACACGCAGGCGAAGATATATATCCCTTTGGAATGGCTGTACGAAATACCGCATGCCGCAATGGGTTCGTTACGCTTGCAGCTGCGCTCTTACCGCACGGATACCGATGCCTTGCTGGGTGAGGACAGTACCATACGCAATATACCGGTTCCGGATTTTGTGCTTCCCAATATACAGATGCTGCGCTGCTACCCTGTCAACCAGGCAGTGCCGCCCGGTATGGGATACTTTACGAAGCTGTCCAAACTGGGCTATGTGGTGAATGCGCAGGGCGCTTATGGATCCGCCGTCAAGCGCTATACCGTCAAAATCGGCGATATCGTCAAAACCACTCCCAGCGGTACGACGGAGGCCCTGGACAGAAGCGGCGAATGGAAAATAGAGATTACAGTAAGCGATACGCGAAACCGCAGCGTCACAACGGAAAGCACTATACAGGTACAGGAATATGAGTATCCATCCGCAAGCAATATACGCTGGCAGCGGTGCAACAGTGCAGGAGAGAGCATGCACAACGGCGAGTATGCCAGGCTCACAGGCGACACTTTTGTGGCGCAGGGTTTCACGAAAACGCTGCGAGTGACGGTGGACGGAGAGGAAAAGCAGGGAGTCAACGGCATATACGGCATATTTCCTTTGGAAAGCAGCCACCGGATAGCTCTGCATGTCAGCGACGGATACTTTAGCAGTGAGTATATGTATACGCTGGAAAGCGGGGAGTGCATATTGCATGTCACGCAGCATTCCGCAGCATTCGGCGGCTATGGGGATGAAGCAAACACATTTGAGGTGTTCTGGAATCTTGGCAGGCGGCTGAAAGAGAAAATACTGGCGTTGATATCTGCACAATCTCCCGGTAAAAGATATATGGAGATAACAGTGCCGCCATTTACAGAATTATACTCTTATGCTCTTTCCGGAATCACAGCAAGCGACCTTGTCACATTTGACTTGTATTATGATGACAACTATGGAACAGCCAAAAGGAATACGGCAAGCTAAGCTGCATTGAAACAAGAGACGGGTTTATAGATATCCATTCCATCAGCCCGACTACAGCACAGATGAAGATAGGGGTGACGATAGAACGATGCGAGGCATAATTATACCGGCAAGAGCCGTGGGAATATCTTCAATACTTTTGCCCAATCTGCAAGGAGTGGTATATTCGACACTTAGACAGGTTTATGGTGTGATAAGTGTTTCCAGTGCAGAAATCGTGATGTCTTATACGAACGCAACTGCAAGCTCCACTTCGGGATTCTATTTGACAGTGGACTTAAGCGACTATAATGCGCTTGAATTTGCTTTAAAAATTGACGAGATAACGCCGACGGCAGCAGCGCAACCCGCAGTTGGAGTATTCAATACCACTCCAATAAATAACGGTATTGTCGAACCGCAATTCCTCACATTCAAGAAACCGGTTGTTTCTCCGACTGTTGTGACATATACGGTCGATATATCCGGCATAAGCGGAAATAAAATCATCGGTATGTATGGCGGTACAAAGGGCAAGTGCGTGGGAATAAGCCTGCGGACTTAAATCAAAAGCGGCAAAGAGGGAAAGGATATTATGTTAGCGAACACAGAAGCATATAAACCAATCAAATCAAAGGATTATCGGGCTGCCATAGAGCAGGCGCTGGCAGCCATTCGCAATCGTCAGTTCAGCTATCGTGCAGAGGACGACAGCAGCTATCTGCAGCATATGGCGAAGCAAAGCCGTCTGGCAAGGCGCGCCGCCGAGGATGCCATGGCGCAGGCTGCGGCGCTTAACGGCGGCAGGATACACAGCTTTGCCCAACAGCTGGCGCAGCAGAAATACAACGAGGGCATTGCAGGCATAGGTGATATTCTCCCCGCGCTGCAGAAACAGGCGAGAGATGCCTACGAAAGCAGCCAAAAGCAGGCACTTGGCGAAGTCGAGAAGCTGATTGCAATGGAGCAGATGGCGCAGCGTGAATATGAGCAGGCCTTGGATGCATGGCAAAAGGACAGGGCATATGAGTACAAAAAGCAGCAGGATGCCCTCAAGCGCGCCGATGCGCTTGCGAAGGAAGCTGCCAAGGGCAGGGGGCGCGGCGGCAGAAAGCCGAAGAAAGTACCCGCTGTGGTCAGCAAGATACGCACGCTGCTTGCCATACGAGACAGGAGAAAACAATGACGGTAGATCAAATCATACAAAAGCTGTCCGGCATACGCCGACACAATTTCAGCAAAGAAGAGCTGACCGAATGGATACAGGAGCTGGAGGAACGCCTGGAAAACGAAGTGTGGACGCGCTATTTTGAGTGCAACCCCAGGTATTTGCACTATCCCACAGACAAGGACGCGCATATTTTCATAGAAAGCCCCTACCATAAGCTGTACCTGCTGTATCTACTGGCACAGATGGACTTTTACAACGGCAATCTGGTGGGCTACAACGCCTACGTGCGCGCCTATAACATGGAGCTGCAAAGCTACATGAGCTATCTGGCAAGGCATTATAAGGCGATAGCATAAGTACCATAAACAAACTGCAAGCGATGTGCTTGCAGTTTTAATGTAGTCATATTATAATCCCTCATTTGCAGATTATTGATAGATTTTTAATTTAAACTATAGTATATTACAAACTTTCTCTGTTGAACATGTCAAAATAATGTTGTAAAAAAAAAACTTGAATTTTATCAGAATGTACATTATAATAATTTTGAGGGGTTAAATATAGCAATTCATAGGAGGTACCAAAATGAATACAGATGATAATAAGAAACTTAATGACGAAATCATAATTCTTGAACCGCCGCAAACTTCACTCGCAGGGGATAACAACTTTGGATGCTGTTTTTGTAATCCGATAGTTGAGATTAAGTAGTACATCCGCAGACTTGCATCAATATTTTCACATAATAACGAAAACATGATATACCGAAATTGAACTAATTCATAAAATGTGATTATTTAGCCCCTCATTTTACATTCTTACATAGTCAAAAATATTTGTAATACATTTTAACATATGAAACATATAAATATTTAATGTTGGAGTATTATCAATATTTTTGTTATTGTTTTTAACCTCATATGTAGTTAAAAGACTTTCGTGGATATAGAATGTTTCGTTTTTTTACTTTTAAATGGATACAATTTAAGCTCTCAGTACAGATACAACACATATCCGAGAAGAGGATTTCTTTGACTTACTACAACAAAAAAGATATTAACAAATTTTGGAGGGAATTTATGTATAAGTTGAGTCACTATAACAATATATGGAAGAATTCTGATAACTTGTTTCTTATCTACAATTCACTATCAGGAAGTGTCTTTTCTCTAACACCTGAAGTACATAGTATACTTCAATCGGAAGATTGGACAAAGCTATCTAAGACAACACTTGATAGTTTCATAAAAGCATATGTTTTGATTCCAAAGGATGTTGAGAGCAAGGATATCTATGAGTTTGAGATGTTGAATGTAAGGGCACAAAAGGATCGTTTAGGCATTTTTATTGTTCCAAGCAGAGTATGCAATTTAGCATGTACGTATTGCATGCAGAACAATTTATTTGAAAAAAAATCTGATTCGTATATCACGAGAGAAATTATTGACAAATATTTCATCTGGATAAATGATAAAATTGGAAAATGGGGAACCAAAAGGCTTGATATTGTTTTTTATGGTGGTGAACCGTTAACTACTGACATGAGAGTATTACAGTATTTAATTGACCAATTTGAATTATTACCAATTAAACCAGTCTATAAGTTAATTACAAATGGAACAAAATTAATTGAGTATGAACAGTTTTTAGAACATATGGATGCTATTCAAATTACATTGGACGGTAACAAACACGTTCATGATCAAAGAAGAATTACAAAAAATCATAGGGGAACATACGATTTAATTTTTGATAATATTCTATATTATTTGAGCTTATCTGAAAAAAATAAAATAATAATTAGAATGAATGTTGACAAGGAAAATAGAGCGAATTTATTGGATGATATAAAAGAAATAGCAAAAAAATTACCTATGAAACAAATAGAGTTTCGGTTAAGTCCAGTTGATCCATATCTACCGGGAATGACAGATGTTATGGTACATGGAGATATTCGTGAAACAGCTCGTGCAATGACTGAAGCACATAAATATTTGCAGATGGAGTATAATATTTCTCCAAATATTTGGAGGGTAAATTGTGGAGTTTCAAGTATCTGTCAATGGTCTTTTGATACAGATGGTTCAATTTATAAATGTCCTTCGTTAACAGGAGAACCTGAGAGAGCAGTATGCAATGTTTGTGATGATCACTACAGTGGTTCTTTTTATAAAACTATGTCTTACATTACAAAAGATAAAGAATGCCTAGAGTGTCCTCATCTAGGACTTTGCTATGGAGGTTGTATACGACAAGAGGAATATGCAGGGACAAAGTCATGTAAAAAAGTTTTTTTTGACGAATATATTCCGCAAATGATGGAAATTAAATATGGATTAACACGCAGATAAATATTTTAAAAGGAGAACAATATGCAGGAAAATAAAAGTATATTTCTTCCTATTAAAGGAAAGACAAAATCTTTAATGTTGAACTTAACAACTAAGGAACTTCTGCTTGTGCCGAATTCAGACACTGGGAAATATTGTTCAAACCGTCATGAAACTAATAATGTATATAATCAATACATACAACAAATTAATTCATACAAAGTCATAACTGCATGGTTGTTTTTGACCCTTTCTTGTGACTTGGCATGTAGTTATTGCTTTGAAAGCGGAACTAGGCATAATAAGACAGTATTAATGTCTACTGAAACTATTGACGAAATTTGTTTACGCCTCAAGAATTTGAGTGATAATACTACACGAAAATATGAGTTTGTTTATTTTGGAGGCGAACCATTATTAAATTATTCAGGGATTGTGTATGCAATAAAGAAGTTTAATGAGGAATTAAATGGGAGTGTTATACACAAAGTTATAACTAATGGTTTAAGTTTATCTTTTGATAGAGCTGTTGAATTAATAAAGCTCGGTGTCGGAGTATTTCAAATAACCCTGGATGGGAATAAAGAAATCCATGATAGCAGGAGATTTACTGTTTCTAGGAAGGGAACTTTTGATATTATTTTGAATAATATCAAGAAATTACTTAGTATTCCGAATAACTTCACACTAATAATTAGAATGAATGTTGATAAATCCAATAATAAATCTATAAAAGAGCTATTAAATAAAGAGCTTAATATTTTTAAAGATCATCGAGTCTATATAGATATTGGAAAAGTTTGTAGTCATACATTTAAAGAGAATTATCCGAACCTTATGTCTAGAGCAGAATTTTCTTTATTCTACGAAGAAATGATAGGTGAAATTTTTTCTATGGGATTAAAAGCTGTTCCGCCATATAGTGGTGGGTGCAGTAGAAGAAATACATCCTCATTGTTTTTTTCTCCTAAAGGAAAAATCTTCCAGTGCCCTGCTAGGGTTACCGACTCTAATTGTCAAGAGAATAGTTTGTGTTATGATAGAGAGCATTCTTATCCCGGTATTGTTGAAAGATGCAAAGAATGTGAGCTTTTGTTATTATGCGGTGGAGGATGTGATTTGTCAGAAGATTTCTCAAAGGAGCCTATTTGTGAAAAAAAATATATTAGAAAAGATTTAAGAAGCTATTATGAAGCAAAATATAGCGAATTGTTAACCGAATAGGTTATTGCGGTGCTTCATAAACAACAATTTGGATAGAATGTTAAAAAAGGGTGAACTCGAGATGTGAAATACCAAATCCTGAGAGACAAAGTATGGTTTTCTATAAGTATTTTTGCAACATTGAGTACTGAAATTATCCTTGCTAAAATAAACCTGATTTCATAATTTAATGGCGATACTTAATTGGAGGAAAAAGTGAGAAAATATTTTGTTTGTGCTGCTAAACCCTTGATTGGATTGGTTTTATCCGCTCTTATTGTTTCGGTTTCTGAAGTATTGCTTGCTCTGTCTATGAAACGGGCGCTGGAGATACTCCTTCAGCAGCAGCGAACAGGCTTGTTGCTTTTTGCAATTTTGTTTTTGGGAGTGATTGTACTATCCGGCATAGGGTATCTAATATTTGGTGTGCTTGGAGCCAAGTTTAAGAAAAAAATGCTTTCCACACTCAAACAGGATTATGCAAAAACCATGCTGCATATGACGATGCCCCGCTTTATGAAGCATTCCAAAGGTAAAATTGCATCGGGGATAAGCAGCGACATTAATAAACTGGAAACGCAGTATCTTGATACCATCATCAAAATCATCAAACAGGGCATGAGTTTTTTGCTATCCAGCATTGTGCTGTTTTCGTTTAACCCGCTGCTCGCTCTGTGTATTTATGCGTTCGTGCTTTTGATCGTGTTTGCCCCGCAGAAAACACACAGGAAGATGCAGCTTCTTGGGAAAAAATACTCCACTTCCATGGCGGAATACAACACAAAGGTGCAGGAAATACTCAATGGTTTTTTGCTGATAAAAGTTTCGAACTTAGGGGCGATGTTTGGTCTTGAGCTGGACAAACTAAATCAAAAAAGTGAAGAGGTACGATATGATTTAGGGGTAAAGGAATCGGTTTTAACATCTATCTTGGCAATTGTCAGTTTAATGGCTTTCTATATTCCTTTCGTGATAGGCGCGATTTTTGTATATTTTGGAAAAGTAGAGATAGGCGTGCTGATTGCCATTGTGAATTTATCCGGTTCCATTATCAATCCGGTGCAACAAATCGGCATTCATTTGGCAAATCTTAAGGCAGGGCGCGGTATCCTGAATGAGTTGTTGGATTTTATTGGCGAAAGCTCCGAAGACTCGTTGGATCAAAACAAATTGGAAAATATTAGACAGGAAAATTGGGAAGCCTTTCCGGTGTTTCAACAAGCTTTGTCTTTTCATAATGTAGCATTTGGCTATGGAGACAGAAACGTTCTGTCAGATTTTTCTGCGCATATAAAAAAAGGCTCTAAAACGCTGATTGTTGGAGCCAGTGGAACCGGCAAAACAACTGTCCTGCACTTGATTTCCGGGCTGTATACAGGGTATCAAGGCAGCATCAAGATGGATGGGACAGAGATTCGAGATTTAAGCAGAACATTTCTATCTCGCTCTATGTCGGTGGTACCTCAAGACTCCTTTATATTGAATCGAACGTTAAAAGAAAATATTGTGCTTTCCAATCCATACGACGAGGAAAGGTTTCACAAAGTGTGCCAAAATGCATTGCTTCAAGACCTGCTTCAAAATCTGCCCCAGGGTATGGATACAGTGCTTGGAGAGGGGGGGCAAAGTCTTTCCGGCGGAGAGAGGCAGCGTATCGGCATTGCCAGGGCGTTTTATCAAAATGCGCCGATTATTCTGGCAGACGAACCGACATCTTCTTTAGATGAAACAAACAGCGAAATGATTTTTTCTATATTGCTTAAGTCTGATGCAACAGTGGTTTGTGTAACACACAAAATTGATGATGCTCAGCGCAAGCAATTTGACTCGGTATTGCAGCTGGGAGGATAACAATAATACTTGTCGTGAAGTGTTTTCAAGTTAGGCGAAAAAAGGTCTGGACAAGATACCCCCAACCAAAAAAGCACATTTCCTTATAAGGCGAATGTGCTTTTATATTGCTTTTGCATAGAAAACGGCGCAGTATTAAATGTTGAAACGGAGGGCTTGACAGTTGGCATATCGGATTGTCTATTATTTAGAATCTCTATCTCAAGCCCTTGCTGCTGCATTTGGGACAGGTGTAGTGTATTTTTAAATCGTAACCGCTGATTTGTATGGGCAGCTGCGCCTGCAGCTGATCGCTGATGTCATCCAAAAACAAATCCGACACGGCGTTGCAGTGCCTGCATATCAGGTGGTCGTGTCGTGCTATGCGGTCGTAACGGTCGGGCTGATCCGGCAGTATCAGCTTGGTGATTTTCTTTTCCTCGCAAAGGCTTTTCAGATTGTTGTATACGGTCGCCAAGGCCACTTTGGAGTTCTGCGCCTTCAGCTGCAAATAAATATCCTCCGCCGTTAAATGCAGGTTGGATTGGTTGATAATCGTCAATATTAAGTCCGCATATTTTGGCATAGTCTACCCCTTGATAATGATCATAATTTAGTATGATAACAATACGCCTTCTAACGATTTTTGTCAATAGCCTGATACGAAATTTTGGGCGTAAACAAAACATATTTGTACATCTTATACAACAAAAAAATAAAATGTCTAGTTTTTATAATTTAGCCATACACAAAGACTGAAGCGTTTTACGAAACGAATGTAACTCTGCCCGATACAAAAGCGTGCGGCGTTTTGAACATCTAAAAACAGCGTGTCCGGCAGCGGCTCCATAAGGCATGCCGCCGTAGGGAAAAGCCTTTGCGCCCATGGCAAGGTGAGGCGAAAGTATTTGTCGATTGCCTGCATCCCCATTGCAGAACGGTACAGAACGCTGCTTGGCGCAAAAAAATCCCGGCGATTTCTCGTCGGGACAATGCCTGTATTCTGTTTGTTCATTATTATATGGCCGCCCAAAGACGTGCCGGACAAAGTGGCGTGTACATAACATTGACTTGCCTGTGCTTGCTATTACATCAGTTTATCGCTGATGCTCTTCATGGCTTTGGAAAGCTGCTCCTTGCTTTCCGGCATGCTGATTTTGTAAAACTCGGTATAGAGCAGATCCATCACAAAAAGCTGTGTCAGCTTGCCGGTGAAGCTGCCGCTCTGCGAGGGGCTTTCGTTGGCACCGCAGAGCAATACCTGGTCGCTGATGTCGGTGAGTGCCGAGCTGCTGAAGTGGGTGATGGCGACCACGTTAGCGCCGGCGCGTCGGGCCTCTTCGGCGGTGTCTATGGTGTCCTTGGCGGCACCGGTGTAGGAGAAGGCGATGGCCACATCGCCCGCCTGCAGCATGGAGGCATACATGCTTTGCATGTGCGGATCAAACAAACATACCATCTTGGGGCTGATACGCATAAAGCGGCAGTAGCAGTCATACGCGCTTGCCATGGAGCTGCCTGCGCCGAAGAAAAATACCCTCTTCGCCTTGTGCATAAGCTCGGCGACCGCCTTGATGTTGTTTGTGCCGTTCATGTTCAGGGTTTCGTGCATGGCGGCGGTGGCGTCGTTGATAGCGCGCCGCGCAGAGGCTTCTATGGAGTCGTCATCCGACCTTACGGCGTTGTTTACGCCCAGCTCGTCGCGGGATGTCAGGGTCTGTGCCAGATCCATCTTAAAGTCCATATAGCCTTTTTTATCCAAATGCCTGCAAAAACGGAATACGCTTGTATCGCCTACATCGCATACTTCCGCCAATTCGCTGATGGACATATACAGCACCTTCTGCGGATTGCTCAGTATGTATTCGGCAATTTTTTTCTCCGCATTGGTAAATGTATTTGCCGCAAATTTGATCTTACTGATTAAATCTTCGTACATAATAACCTCCTGGTGGGAAACAAGCGTATAAAAGCTTCTATATAGCAACACGGCGCGCACGGATCACGTTTTCTTACAAACCGGTGTTTTATGCTGCGCCAGAGGCTGCTTGCGTACAGTTGCGCCGTATCCCGACAGGATACTGCATCGCACAGGGATGTAGAGCATACAATATGCTTTTATACTACCATTTTACCATGAATTACATAAATAGGAAATATTTAATGTATAAAAAAGACACAATAAAATAAAATTTTCATAAAAATAGTATTGACGAGAAAAATATTTCGTGCTATATTGATGGTAGAGCAATTTCATGTAGCTTTTGCTACAAAAACAGGAGGATAAGTAAATGAAAAAAATCTTAGCTCTGGTATTGACAGCCATTATGGTACTGTCCATGGCTTCTTTTGCAGCCGCAGAAGAAAGCGTTACCATTTCATGGTGGGCATTCCCGACCTTTGCGCAGCCGGAAGGGGCTGCCGCAGGCACCTATGAGCAAAGCATCGTAGATGCTTTCCAGACAAAGTATCCCAATATCAAAGTGGAAATCGAAACCATCGATTTTAAAAACGGTCCTGAAAAGCTCGCTACCGCTTTGGAAGCCGGCACAGGCCCCGACGTTATTTTTGATGCGCCCGGCCGCTTGGTTGCCTATGGCAAAAACGGCAAGCTGCTCAGCTTAAACGAACTCTTCACCGAAGACTTCAAAAAAGACGTAAACAACCCTGCCCTGATCGAAGCTTGCGGCGACGGTACAAACTACTGGATGTATCCGCTGTCCACATCTCCTTTCTATATGGGCTTGAACAAGAAACAGTTTGAGGAATCCGGCGCCATCGAATTCGTAAACCTTGAGGGCGACAGAACATGGACCACCGAAAACTTCCTCAAGGCTTTGGATAAGCTGCATGAAGCCGGCCTCAAGGGCGGTTCCGTATACTGCGGCGGTCAGGGCGGCGACCAGGGCACACGCGCATTGGTAAGCAACCTTTTCGGCGCCACCATCGCCAATGACGACATGAGCAAATTCACCATCAACAGCGCAGAAGGCAAACAGGCTTTGGATTTGATCAAAGAGCTGGCCGATGCAGGCAAATTGGAAAAAGGCACCGACATCGTTGCAGGCGACGAGCTGCAGCTCTTCCAACAGGGCATCCTTTCCATGACATTCTGCTGGGGTACTTCCAATGCTAAGAACTATGCTTCCGATGAGTTCGAAGCCATCTCCGTTCCCTTCCCGAGCAACGACGGCGTTCCGGCTTTGGAATACCTGGTAAACGGTTTCAGCGTAGTGGACAATAAAGACGAAAAACGCGCAGAAGCTGCCAAGACTTTCGTACAATTCCTTTGCGACGATGCAGAGTGGGGTGTGAAGAACGTTCTGCAAACAAGCGCTTTCCCGGTTAGAACTTCCTATGGCAACCTCTATGAAGGCAATGCAGAGTACGAGCTTCTTGCAAGCTTCACCAAATACTATGCTCCTTACTACAACACCATGAACGGCTTTACCGAAATGCGTAAAGAATGGTGGGGCATGCTCCAGGCTATCTTAACCGGCAACAAGACCGTGGAAGTGGCTTTGGCGGATTATGATGCAGCCGTAAACAAATAAGCTCAGTGCGCCTATGCTCCCGACATTACGGCGTTGCTTCGCCCAATGCACTGCGGTCACTTAGCGTTCAGTAAGCTTCCTTGTGTAACAGGCTTGCGTTATGTAATGCCGGATTATAGACAGCACCAACAACATGTATTGCGGTTTTCGGCACTCCCATAGCTTTCGGCGTGCAGCGTCGGATTATGCCGCCGGCTGTAATACAGGTCAACAAATGATTTTCATCGGCTCTCTCTCTTTTCGCACAGGGAGAGAGCCATTTTTATAAAGGAGGGTTCATATGTCTGCACTCAGCAAAGCGCAAAGTGGCATAGAACACAAGATACAACGTCAACAAACAAGGGTTTCCTATGCCTTTTTGGCACCGGCTCTCGTATTCTTCGGGCTGTTTGTCGTCGTACCTATGGCGATGGGTTTGTTTACAAGCTTTTTCAACTATACGATGAAAGACTTTCAGTTCAACGGATTGGATAACTACATCAGTCTGTTTCAGGATCCTAAATTTCTGCGCTCCTTGTGGAACACCTTCCTTATCGTGGTAGGGGCTGTACCGCTGGTTACCGCATTTTCTCTGTGGGTATCCACCATCATTTACAAGATGAACAGCTTCGGTCGTTCTTTTTATCGGGGAGTATTCTATCTGCCCGTGGTCACCGGCTCCGTAGCCGTGGTGGTGGTTTGGAAATGGATATTTAACCGTTACTACGGCATATTGAACTTCGTTCTCAAGGGCATAGGTGCCATTTCGCAGGACATCGCCTGGTTGGGTGACGAGCGTTATGCGCTGTGGTGCATACTCGCCATACTCTTCACCACCAGCATCGGTCAGCCCATCGTGCTGTATATCGCCTCTCTGGGCAATATCGACAAATCCCTGACCGAAGCGGCAGAGGTGGACGGTGCAACCAACATGCAGGTGTTCTGGCAGATCAAGTGGCCGACGCTTATGCCCACCACACTGTACATCGTGGTGATTACCACCATCAACTCTTTCCAATGCTTTGCGCTGATCCAGCTGCTGACATCCGGCGGTCCGAACTACGCAACCAGCACGGTGATGTATTATCTCTACGAAACCGCATTCTTTATTTACAACTACGGCTATGCCAATGCCATCGGTGTCGCACTGGCTGTGGTGATTGCTCTGTTCAGCGCCCTGCAATTCAAAACGCTGGGCAGCAGGATTGATTATTAATAGGAGGAGCAGTATATGTTAAGCGAAAACAAAACGACAGTCTATCGTGTGATTTCCATCATCCTTCTATTTGTTATTGCGCTCAGTTTTATTTTTCCATTTTACTGGATCGTAACCGGCGCATTCAAAATCAAAAAAGAGATATTATCCACCACGCCTATATTTATACCGAGCGTATGGAGCGACGAAAATTTTGTAAAGCTGTTTGTCAACCCGGCAGGAAAATGGTTCTTTAACTCTGTATTTATGAGCCTTGCCGCTATGGTGTTGGTATGCGTTACCGCTTCTATGGCAGGCTATGTGCTGGCAAAGAAGCGCTTTGCAGGCAGAGCCGCGCTGTTTACCATGTTTGTGGCTGCCATGGCGCTGCCCAAGCAGGTGGTGCTGGTGCCCCTGCTGAAGGAAATG
>JBHADM010000052.1:0-8315 GCA_041855045.1 Bacillota bacterium
AAATTGAAAGCTATATTCATATGGCAGGTTATCTACTGCTATTTGGTTTGCTTTTATTCATTACCTTCCGCGATATTGTAAAGCTATTTGGATAAGTTGGGGTAGGTATGAACTCAAGAAAAGTACAAGTCGGTGATATTTGCATTGGCGGCGGTGCCAAAATCAGCATACAGTCCATGACCAATACCGACACCCGAGATGCCGAAGCTACGCTGGGGCAGATTCGCGCACTAAAAAGTGCCGGATGCGATATTGTTCGCGTTTCTGTATTTGACAAGCAATGCCTGCCGGCTCTCAAAACCATTATAGACAACAAACCTTGCCCGCTTGTAGCAGATATACACTATGACTACCGTCTGGCCATCGCCTCCATTGAAGCAGGCATAGACAAGATGCGCATCAATCCGGGCAATATCGGTACAGAGGATAAGGTGCGCATGGTAGTGGATGCCGCCAAAATGCATCATGTACCCATACGCATTGGCGTCAACAGCGGCTCGCTGGAACGCGACATACTTACAAAATACGGCGGCGTCACCGCCGAGGGTATGGTAGAAAGCGCTCTGAAGCATGTACGCATTTTGGAAAACTTAGGCTTTTATGACACGATCATCTCGCTTAAAGCCAGCGATGTTCCGCTGACTGTAGCAACCTACCGACTGGCCGCGAAACAATGCGATTATCCCTTGCATATAGGTGTAACCGAAGCAGGACTCCCCGAAGAGGGCGGCATCAAAAGCGCAGTCGGTATCGGCACATTGCTGATGGAAGGCATAGGCGATACTTTGCGGGTAAGCCTTGCCGGCAACCCCGTACCCGAAGTGTACATGGCAAAGAATATATTGAAAGCCTGCGGCTTGCTGCAGGAAGGCGTGGATATCGTCGCCTGCCCCACCTGCGGCAGAACGCGCATCGCGCTGGAAGATACGGCAAAACGCGTGCGTGAAGGCCTTAAAAATGTCAGTTATCCGCTCAAAGTTGCCATTATGGGTTGTGTTGTAAACGGACCCGGGGAAGCGCGCGAAGCGGACATCGGCATTGCCGGCGGAGATAGCAATACGGCAGTACTGTTTAAAAAAGGCACACCACAAAAAAAAATCACAGGCGACTTTGCCCAAATACTCATTGATGAAGTCTACAAACTTTTAGAAGAAAAAGGAATCAAGCAGTGAACAAAAAAATGGTTTTGGATACCTTATTTGAGAAAATGCCACACTTAAAAGGCAAGCTTGAAATGGAAAAAGTGTTATATTCCCAATCTCAAAACAAGGCTTTTTTTATCTTTCTTAGTACCTTGCTGATAGAGGAAAACGAGTTTTTAAAAATCGAGCAGTTTATCCAAGGCCTTTTTCCCAATGCCAAAATTTCCATACGTATCGCCTGCCCTACGCTCGCAAATGATTTTTTGCGGGATATAGGGGCATATAAGCGTGTATTGGAATCCTTTTTAAAACGTAACACGCACGCTGCCCGTGCCTGGATCAATGATACGGCATGGGAATTAAACAACAACCGCATCCTGCTTACTTGTCCAGATGAGCAAAGTCTTTTATTCTACAAATCACACCAATTCGACCGCAAGATTTCGGAAGCCATTTACGATATATTCCGTATTGATATATCCGTCGTATTTGTTGTTGCCGGCAAACGCGAGGAATGGGTGGAAAGCATGCGCAAAATGCATGGTATACTGCCTGTAGAAGCCCCTCCTGCAATGGATATTCCACCCATAGCGGATACACCGCCGGAGTCGGAACACAAACCCAGAACCCCGCGTGTGAGGAAAACCTATATCCCCGAACAAAATGTACTGTACGGAAGCAAAATAGAAGGACTAAGCTCCCCTATTTCCAACTGTACCAACGATACCGGAAACATCACAGTATGCGGCATTGTGAGCAATCCCATCATCAATAAGCGTGAGAAGCTGATACTCACATTCGTACTGTCGGACGACAGCGGGTCGGTATACTGCAAGGCATTCTTCAGTTACGGTGCACGCGGTAAAGCAGTAAATGCGGACGGCAGTTTTAATGCCGAGGAAGCAAAAAAACATTCTAAGGAGGCCGTAGACGCTTTAGCCGCCAGCATTAAACCCGGCATGCGCCTGTTGATCAACGGAAACTGTTTTTACGACTCCTTCCAAAACGACCCTTGTATTATTATAAAGTCCATGTCCAAGATGCCTGTGGAACTGGTGGCTGACAACGCCGATAAAAAGCGTGTGGAATTGAACGTGCATACACAGATGAGCACGCTTGAAGCCACCAACTCGGCAACTGATCTCATTGAACATGCTGCAAAACTCGGCCATACGGCCATCGCCATTACGGACTATGGTGTGGTGCAAGCCTATCCTGAAGCCTTTTTTGCAGCCAAGAAAAACAAAATCAAACTTATACCCGGTGCAGAATTATTTATGTGCGACTACGAACTGCCTATCATTGATGCGGATACACGCAGCACCAACAGCAGCATCGTGGTATTGGACTTTGAAACCACCGGTTTGAACATACAGCGTGACAGAATAATAGAAATCGGCGCTGTTAAATTGGAAAACGGTGAGATTACCGGAAGTTATTCGACACTGGTTAACCCCGGTCAGCTGCTGGACCCACGCATTACAGAGATCACAGGCATCACCGATGCCATGCTGCAAGGCCAGCCCAGCCCTGCGGAAGCCACCGGGCATTTGCTCGACTTTATCGGCGATTCGGTGATTGCAGCCCACAACGCCGGCTTTGACAGCGGCATACTGCACGCTGAATTGAAGCGGATGGGAAGAACGCTGCGGGTGCCAGTGCTGGATACCCTTGTGTTGGCACGCGGTATGTACCCCGCTTTGAAGAGCTACCGACTCAAAGCCATATGCCGACTTCTGTCGGTGTCGTTGACCAACGCGCACAGAGCCGTGCATGACGCGACAGCCACTGCACAATGTCTTAATATCATGCTCAAAGCATTGGAAGACGAGGGTATTCGAACATTAGCGCAAGTCAACCAACATCTGGAAGGCAAAAGCCTTGGAAGAAGCAAAAACATCAGTGTATTGGTGCAGAAACAATGCGGGTTGGAAAATCTGTATTATTTGGTATCACAAGGCCATACCCAATATTTTAAGCGTGAAACACGCATACCCAGAGAAGAAATCATCTCCCATCGCGAGGGACTTCTGCTGGGATCTTGTTGCAACGAGGGAGAATTGTTTCAGGCCATTATTGATGGCGAAGATGATGCCACATTGGAACGTATTGCCCGTTTTTACGACTATTTGGAAATACAACCCATTGAACACCATGCCCAGTATTTGCGCGATGCTAAGGTAGCCGACAACGACGAGCTGCGTGAAATCAATAAAAAAATTCTGCGCATAGGCGACAGCTTGGGCATACCGGTAGTTGCAACAGGACATGTGCACCATATCAACCCTGGCGATGCGGTTTATCGTTCCATCATCCACGCGACAGTAGGCAAGCGCAATTTTGACAAACCGGCTCCCTTGTACTATCGCACCACGGAAGATATGCTCAAAGCCCATGCCTATTTAGGGGAAGCCGATGCCATGCGTGTGGTTGTCGACAACAGCAATGCCATTGCGGACAGCATAGAAAACATCAAGCAATATCCCGACCATCCCGACGGCAAAGACGCCGTTACCTTCCAGCCCTTCTGGGAAAATGCCGCTAAAAATATAGAGCACTGCACCTATTACCGCGCCAAACAGTGGTACGGAGATGTGCTGCCGGAAATAGTGCAAAAGCGCATAGACAAAGAGCTGAAGAGCATACTCGGTTATGGTTTCGGTACTTTATACAACATTGCGCAAAAGTTGGTTCTAAAATCCAACAAAGATGGATACCTGGTAGGCAGCCGCGGCTCCGTCGGTTCCTCCTTTGTGGCGACCATGTGCGGCATTACTGAGGTAAACCCTCTGCCGCCTCACTATCGCTGCAGCCATTGTCACAAGGCATATTTTGATGTACCTAAAGAATACAGCGTAGGAACGGATCTACCCGATAAAGCCTGCCCCGACTGTGGCAAAAACATGATAAAAGACGGCTACGACATTCCTTTTGAAGTATTCCTCGGCTTTGAAGGCGACAAGGTTCCGGACATCGACCTAAACTTCAGCGGCGACTATCAAGCCAAAGCGCACGCCTATGTGGAAGAGTTGTTTGGCAAAGGCCATGTGTTCCGCGCCGGCACAATATCCGCTCTGCAGGATAAAACCGCATTCGGCTATGTTTCGAAATACTTGGAGCTCAAAGGTATGCAGGCAAGCAAAGCCTATAAGGAACGCTTGGTAAACGGTCTGGCGGGCGTCAAAAAGACTACGGGACAGCATCCCGGCGGTATGGTTGTATTACCCAAAAATTACAGTATTTACCAGTTTACACCCATACAATTCCCTGCTGACGATATCACATCCAAAACCTATACCACCCACTTTGACTTCAGCTCCATGCATGATATCTTAGTGAAACTGGACATACTCGGACACGATGACCCGACCATGTTGTATATGCTGGAAAAATTGACAGGAGTGTCCTACCGAGAAATACCGTTGGATGATAAAAAAGTCATGTCGCTGTTTACCTCGACCGAAGCACTGGGTGTTACACCCGAGGATATTTTATGCAAAACCGGTACGCAAGGTGTTCCCGAGTTTGGTACGGAGTTTGTACAAGGCATGCTCATGGAAACCATGCCCACAACCATGAGTGAACTGCTGCGTATTTCCGGCCTGTCACATGGTACGGACGTATGGCTGGGCAATGCACGCGACCTCATCTTAGGTAAAGTTGCCACTTTGTCGGAGTGCGTATGTACACGTGACGATATTATGAACGCTTTGATCGGCTACGGTTTGGAAAGCAAACTCAGTTTTGATACCATGGAGGCCGTGCGTAAAGGCAAAGGGCTCACACCATCCACCGAGGAGGAAATGCGCAAGCATGCTGTACCGGAATGGTTTATAGACAGCTGCAATAAGATTAAATACATGTTTCCCAAAGCCCATGCAACCGCCTATGTGATAATGGCGCTGCGCATAGCTTATTATAAAGTATATTACCCCTTGGCCTATTATGCAGCATACTTCACCATACGCTCCAAGGGCTTCAACGGGGAAAGCATGCTGCTGGACAGCGAAATACTGCGCGAAAAAATACGCTCCATCACATCCAGCGGCAATCAGTTAGGCGCAAAGGAAAAAGATGAACTCTATGCCCTGCGCATGGTGCTGGAGATGCAAAGCCGCGGACTTAAATTTTTACATGCGGATTTATATAAGAGCGATGCCACTGCGTTTATCGTGGAGGACAACTGCCTGCGTATTCCACTCAGCTCGCTGCCCGGTCTGGGTGAAACCGTTGCCGAAGGCATCGTAGCCGCCAGAGAGGAAGAATTCAAGTCTGTGGATGACTTGATCAAACGCGCCAAAATCGGAAAATCTACCGTAGAATTGTTGAAGAAAAACAACGCCATTCAAAATTTGCCGGAAACGGCGCAAATGGATATGTTTTCTTTATTGGGTTTATAAGATGATAGGATTTCTGTTTTTAGTAATTTTTATCGCCAGCGGTATATGGATTATAAACCGCTTCTTGATGCGCATTCGCCCTTTGGAGCGCATATGGATAGGCACCGCCTTTGGCTTTTTGTTGGCGATGATACTGCCGGCTGCATTTGCTTTTATATTTCGTTTTTCCGTAATAACGCACATCGCATCCTTGCTCGTGCTGTTTCTCCTAAATTTATTGGCATTTCGCTTTGGCAAAACACACCGCTTTTCACTGCAGGACGAAGAGAAACAAAAATTGACACTGTTTTTGACAATATTGCTTCCTTTTACAGTTCTGATTGCGTATTTGCAGTATACACATAACATACGCCTTGGCGAGGACGGCGCCTATTATGTAGGACAATCTACCTACGGTGATCTCCCCCTGCATTTATCCATTATAACTGGCGCAAAGGATGCAGTATTCCCTATGGATTACTCCATCTTTCCGGGGATGAGATTGAGCTATCCTTTTTTGATAGACACGCTTTCTACCAGTTTGTGGATGCTGGGCATGCCGCTTTCGCTTAGTATAAGCTTGCCGGGTACACTGATCACTGCATGCATATTTTATGGCTACTTGCTGCTGGCATACAGCATCACCAGGAGCCGCAGTGCAGCCGTGCTTGCTTTTTTATTCCTGTTTGTCAACGGCGGTCTTGGCTTCATCTATCATTTGGATTTAAAAGGCGGAACCTTAGGGGAAGCCATGCAGAATATTCTGGAGGGTTTTTATAAAACACCTACCAATCAACCGGATCCTTATAATTTGAGATGGTCGAACATCATTGCGGACATGTTGATACCACAGCGCACCTTTATGGGTGGTTGGCTGATATTGATGCCGGCTTTGTACCTATTGCTGCTGCCCTATTTGGAAAAACGGCTGCATGAAAAAAAGGAACTGCTGTTTTTGATACTCTTTACAGGTTTTCTGCCCATGGTTAACACCCACGCCTTTTTAGCAATCGGGATCTTCTCTATAGGGCAATTTGTACTGCAATGCTTATATTCCGAAAGCGAGCATAAAAAAAAGCGTTTTCAGCATTTCATTCTCTTTGGTGCGGCAAGCATAGCCATTGCTCTGCCGCAGCTGCTGCTCTGGACATTTGGTCAAGCCTTGGGTGCAAAAGGATTTCTGCGCGTTCACTTCAACTGGGTAAACAATGATCAAAACGGCTTGATTGACAATTATATCTGGTTTTATTTAAAAAATATAGGCATACTGCTGGTACCGGTGGTATTGAGTTTGTTTTCCCAAAACAAAAAGCATCGCAGCATTGTCTGGAGTGCATTTCTCATATTCGTTGCGGCGGAGCTGATATTATTCCAGCCCAACCCCTATGACAACAATAAAATTTTCTATGTATGGTACGCGCTCTGTTTACCTGTTGCATGCGAGGGACTGTTAGAGCTGTACCGCTTGATAAAAACACACGCGTGGTCAAAAGTCATCGCTGTTTCGTTTCTGTTTATCTGCCTGCTGAGCGGCACACTCACGTTATTGCGAGAAACTGTCAGTAATTATAGACAGTTTGATGCCTATCAGGTTGCTGCTGCCGACTTTATTGCAGCGAACACAGATAAAGACAAGCGTTTTATTACAGGAACACAGCATATCAATCCCGTATCTTCCTTAGCTGGAAGGAGCATCGTAGTGGGGCCGGATTTGTGGCTGTACTACCACGGCATCGATACAACAGTTCGCAAGAGAGATATCAAAGCCTTCTACGAAAATATTGATATGGATGTACTGCATCGTTATAATGTCGAATATATCTACTTAAGCAGCTATGAACGCGCCAGCTATCACGTGAACGAAGAGGCAATGGATACACTGTTTCCCATCATATACGAAAACAGCGAAACAAAGATATATCAGGTGATCAAACCATGAAGTTTTTAGAATACTCTATGGAAAAGGATAAAAGCATTAAAGCGGTACTGCTGATAAACGGCAATATAACGCAATGCAATATCAGGGTTGTGTCCTTGTCGGATAAAGGATTTACATACCGCAGCGGACGCAGTAAAAAAGAACAGTTCTGCAAATACAGCGATATATTGGCAACCGCCTATGCGCGCGGCGATGAGGAAGGAAAATAATGGATAAACTATGGGATTTGTTCAAAAAGAACAAAGAAGTCATATTATACTTGGTGTTTGGCGTACTTACCACGGTGGTCAACTATGTGGTATATTACATATGTAGAGAATGGCTGCAATTTCCTCTGCTGGTAGCCAATACCCTTGCATGGATACTAGCGGTTCTCTTTGCTTTTTTTACCAACAGAAAGTACGTATTCTCCTCCAAAGACAGTAATATACTGAAAGAGTTGGGCTTGTTTGTGAGTGCGAGATTGCTCTCTTTTCTCCTTTTTGACCAGCTAACTATGTACTTGATGGTAAAACTGCTGCATATCAATGAATATATTGCCAAGCTGATTGCCAATGTATTTGTAATCATATTCAATTATGCGGCAAGCAAACTTGTGATTTTCAGGAAAAATAAATAAAAATAGGGGTTGAACTTACTTCAATCCCTATTTTTATAGGTTCTCTGTCAACAGTTGGGGGTAGGGAAAAATTGCATGAATAAGTATTCCAAAATGGATGAGATATATCATCACTAAGCAAGTAATAGAATTCTGTTTCTAAGGGTTCTGAATGAGGATATTCTGTAAGATAACCTCTTCAGAACCTTAATTTTATTGTTTATTCCTTCTATAAAACCATTGGTATAATGATGGGA
>JBHADM010000053.1:0-31186 GCA_041855045.1 Bacillota bacterium
AACGATTTTACCAAATGCAGCACCGATCATAATACCGACTGCAAGATCCAAAACATTACCCTTCATTGCAAAATCTTTGAACTCTTTAAAGAACTTTTTCATGGAATGTCCTCCTATTTACAAAATAATAAATTCAATTAATTATATCATACAATTTGATATACTCAAATACATTTTTAATGCGAACGATATTTAAAAAATTGTATGCTATCATTCGATATTATGTTATAATATAATTGTAAATAATTTAGGCAGGTGCAAAGTTTTGGATAAATTAAAAAGAACGGAAAGAATCGCCGCAATTATGAATATTCTAATTGCCAACCCAAACAGAATATTTACACTTTCTCATTTTTGTGATAAATTTGGCACTGCCAAAAGCACATGCAGCGAAGATATTGAGATTATCAAAAAATCCATTGGCAAATTCCGCCTTGGTCATTTGGATACTGTAAGCGGAGCCGCAGGCGGAGTACGTTATCGCCATGCAATGAGTATAGCGGACGCCTATACTTTTATTAAGGACTTGTGCGACAATTTAAGCAGTGAGACACGCATACTCACCGGCGGATTCCTTTACCTGTCTGATATTTTAAGTATGCCAAACATCACGCGCAGAATGGGAATTATTATTGCAGATATGTTCTATGGACATAGTCCTGATTTTATACTTACTATGGAAACCAAAGGAATACCTGTTGCATTGATGACAGCAGAAGCTTTGAATGTTCCGCTTGTTATTGCAAGACACTCCAGTAAGGTATATGAAGGTCCAACCGTAAGTATTAACTATGTGTCCGGCTCCAGTGGACGTATTGATACGATGTCCCTGCCCCGCCGCGCTGTAAAATCGGGACAAAAGGCGCTTATCGTAGACGACTTTTTGAAAGCAGGCGGCACTGCAAAAGGCATGCTGGATCTAATGCAGGAGTTTAACTGTGAGGTAGTGGGCAAAGCATTTGTAATGAGTACCGAAGAGCCCAAGAAGAAACAGATTTCAGGCGAAATATCCCTAATGTCATTAAACAATTCAGATAGCATCAACGGAAGGCTCATTGTAAAACCGGCCGCCTGGCTAACAAAATAAAAACAAGTCATGTTATGAGGTGACCCCCTTAAGTTGAATTATTGGTCTAACTTTTGGGGGTCATTTCACTATGCATGGCCTTTTTATTTAACATCATAAGTTAAATTATGTTATAATTATTATTTGTTAATACTGTAAAAAGGATATAAATAATGTTTATTATAGTTGGATTGGGTAATCCCGGAGCAAAATATGAACACACACGTCACAATGTCGGTTTTGACGTGGTTGATATTATCGCACAAAAATTAAATATAGAACTTCGAAAGTTAAGATGCAAGTGTCTCCTTGGTGAAGGTATGATAAACGGTGAGAAAGTTGTTCTTGCAAAGCCGCAAACCTTTATGAATTTGAGCGGACAGGCAATTGTAGAACTTATGAATTGGTATAAGGTTGACAGCGACCAAATACTCATTATTTATGATGATATAGATCTGCCGTTTGCCCATGTAAGATTTCGAACAAATGGCAGCGCAGGCACACACAACGGCATGCGAAGCATAATCTCTTTGAGCCCCAGCAACCTGTTTCCTCGACTTCGTGTTGGTATTGGAAAACCTACAATCCAAAATTATGATTTGGCCGATTGGGTGCTTTCAACATACCAAACAAAAGAAGAACGAGCGGAAATATTCGACGCGTTTTTATTATGTGCTGACAGCGCTATAACCCACATCGGAAAAACTGTCGACGATGTACGCTTATTTCTATCCAAACAATTGGCAAATAAAGAGAAAAAGGAAAATTAAAATGCTGCATTCTGTGTTTTCCATTCTGAACCGTTCAGCAAATATGCAGCAAATACTGCATGAAATAGACAGCAAAAATTGTATTGCTATATACGAAATGGCGGAAGGAATGTATTCGTTTCTTTCTGCGATTTTAAGTAAAGAAAAAAACAGACCTCTTCTAATAGTATGCAGCACAGATATTAAAGCGGCTAAATTAAGCAAAGAAATCAATAATATTTGTACTACAACATGTGTGCACATTCCTGCCAGAGATAAACAGTTTTCTCGGGTTGCGCAAAGCCAGGAAGCACTTTGGGATAGAATTTCTGCACTCAGCAGTATTGTGCATGAGCCACAACCCATTGTATGCTGCTCCATAGAGGCTGTATGTGACATACAAAGCCCTAAAATGAATTTTGTAAACGCCATTCTTTCGCTGGAAGTCAGTGATATCCACGCACCTCACGAATTGATTGAAAAACTGGTGAAGCTTGGTTACGAGCGTGTACAAATGGTAGAAGGAAAAGGTCAATGTGCACTGCGCGGCGATATTTTAGATGTATTCTCCCCCGACAGTAATACCGCAGCGAGAATTGAATTCTTTGATGATGAAATAGATACCATACGAAGTTTTGACTGCATCAGTCAACGCAGCATAAAGAACATTGATAGTTATCGTATTTGTCCTGCTACAGAGTGTCTGTTAGATATATCCCAAGCCAAGTATGCATATGAAAATATATTAAGAGAGATAAAAAATAGCACAACGGAGTCCCTCATTACAACAGACGCACAAAGCGAACATGCACTTTTGGACGAATACAGCAATGCCGAAGAAAACTTTATTCGATTGCAGGAACGCAGTAAACAGGAAGCTGAAAGTTTATTAAAGGGGTATCCTATAGCCCACTATCAAACGCAGATGCATCTATTGTTTGATAAAAAGGCTGATATTATTGATTATTTGAACGATCCTCTCGTAGTTTTAATTGAACCTGCACAATTGCAACAACAGCATCAAATTCTGGAGCAAGATTATCAAACAAGATTTCTGGAAGCTATACTCAACGGTCAAGCTTTTAGCGCACAAAAAAACCTTATCAAAGACTATAAGAAATTTATTGAGTGCATCGAGGGAAACACCAAGCTGCTTTGGAGTGATATAAAGCGTGGCATGGGATTGTTTCAACCCGATTCCATTATCAAACTTTCCTGTGTTGGTATCACTGCCTATCAATCTCAAATAAAACTGTTGGTACAGGATTTGAAGCGTTATCTGGAAGATAAGTATCAAATTTTTATTTTTGCCGGCAGTTATGCCAGACTGCAGCGCTTGGAAGGCACATTAAAAGAATTTCAATTAGAAAGCTTTCATAGCGATGATGATACCTACCTTCCCAATACGGTAAATATTCTATCCGAAGCACTCAATCAAGGCTTTATGTCGACAGACTTGAAGCTGCTCATTATTGCTGATGGTGATATTTACGGTACCAGTTATAAAAAGCGTCAAAAGAAATTTGAAGGCGCAGAGAAAATTGCTTCTTACACCGAGTTGCAACATGGAGATTATGTGGTGCATGAAAGCTACGGCATCGGCGTGTATAGAGGTATAGTAAATGTCGAAAGAGATTCAATCAGTCAGGATTATCTGGTTATCGAATATGCCGGTGAGGACAAGCTCTATGTACCAACAGAACAGTTTGACCGTGTACAGAAATTCGCTTCGTCACAAAGCGCAAGCCCAAAAATCAATAAGCTTGGTGGTACTGAATGGCAACGAAAAAAGAATAAGGTTAAAAGCGGTCTTAAACAACTGGCCTTTAATTTATTGGAGCTGTATGCCCAAAGGCAGAGCAATACTGGATTTGCTTTCAGCAAAGATAATCCATGGCAAATGCAGTTTGAAGATTTATTTCCCTACGAGTTGACAGCGGATCAGGATAAATGTATTGAAGATATCTATAAAGATATGGAAAGCCATAGAAGTATGGATAGGCTGCTTTGCGGTGATGTTGGCTACGGCAAAACAGAACTTGCTTTGCGCGCTGCTTTTAAGGCTGTTTCCGACAGCAAACAGGTAGCGATTTTAGCGCCTACAACGATTTTAGCGCAGCAGCACTATCAAACGATTGCAAAAAGATTCAAGCATTTTCCTATCAAATTCGGCATGTTAAGCAGATTCAAGACTTCCAAAGAACAAAAACAGGTGCTCTCCGATTTGGCAGACGGAAATTTGGATATTGTAGTAGGAACACATAAATTACTTGGAAAGGATGTAAAGTATAAAAATCTTGGCCTGCTCATTGTGGATGAAGAACAGCGTTTTGGAGTTGGACACAAGGAAATCATTAAAAACCTTAAGAAAAACATTGATGTGCTAACGCTTTCTGCCACACCTATCCCTCGCACCTTATACATGTCCATGATAGGTGTACGGGATATCAGTATCATAGAAACACCACCCGAGGACAGACTACCAGTCAAAACATATGTTGTAGAATACAATGATTCCATCATCAGAGATGCAATTTATCGTGAATTAAAGCGAGGCGGACAAATCTATTATCTGTTTAACCGAGTTGAGAATATTGATAGCTTTGCCTCCAAACTGCGAACACTGGTACCCGAATGTAGAATTGCCATTGCGCATGGACAAATGAAGGAAAGCCAATTGGAAGCCACCATGCTTGAGTTTTATGCCGGCCAATATGATTTGCTGCTCTGTACAACCATAATTGAAAACGGTTTGGATGTACCTGAAGCAAATACCATCATTATTCACGATGCGGATAAATTTGGATTGTCGCAATTATATCAACTTCGCGGACGCGTTGGCCGAAGCACACGCCAAGCCTATGCTTACTTTACCATCCGGCCAAACTATGCCATTAGTGAAGTAGCACAAAAGCGTCTGCTTGCAATTCGGGAATTTACAGAATTCGGAGCGGGTTATCGTATTGCTATGCGCGACCTGGAAATTCGCGGAGCAGGCAATATTTTTGGTCCTGAGCAAAGCGGCCATTTGAGTGAGATAGGGTTCGATATGTATTTGAAGCTGATCGAGCAAGCATTAAATGAAATTCAGGGTAAACCTGTTCTTCCTGATGATATCGATACAAGAATAGACCTACCACTAAGCTCCTATCTGCCTAAGCACTATGTTCGCACTGAGAAAGAACGAATAGAAATATATAAACGCATTTCCATGATAAAAGATCTGGAAAGTCGTATGGATATTGAAGAGGAGCTCGTTGACAGGTATGGCAACCTGCCCGAAGAAGTATGTAATTTGACTCTAATTGCCCATTTGCGAGCCTTTACACGACGACTTCTGGCAACTGCAGTACAATATCGAGATGGTTTTCTCTTCTTTGGAATGGATGCGAACAGAATGCACGATCCCCTGTTATTACTGCAAGCGCTAAGCACGACGGACGAACGATTTATTTTTTCCCAAGGAAAGCCCTATGGCGTTCGTTTTATCACTGCAAACAATGATATCCACGCGCTAATAAAAGAAGTAATTCCTCTTTTAGAGAAAATATGCACGTATATTGAAGAAAATATTGAAACAAAGAAGGAAAAAGAACATGAAGAAGAAAAGCACCTTTAGTATATTAATAGGTTTTATAGTGATTGTGTTTCTCGTTTCCTATTTAGGTTTAAATAATGAAGGAACGAGCATTGGGCAATTCATTCAAAACTTTATCGGCATCGTACAGAAATCCAATCCTGACACTGCAAATATTGAGAAAAGCAACGCCCCCTCCACAGAAGCTACTCCCACGCAAACCCTAAAGAGCACAGTAAAACCGAGCCAAACCAAATCAACTTCACCCAAAACCACAACTACTCTCACGCCAAGAGCAACAACGCCTACGCAAAATATTCTTGAAAACGGAAGTTATGTAAGCAAAGAAGAAGTGGCTTTATATCTACATACGTACGGCAGACTTCCAAACAACTTTATTACGAAGAAACAAGCCCAGGAGCTGGGATGGGATAATACGCTAAACTTTGTAGGTGATGTTGCTGAAGGCAAAAGCATAGGCGGTGATCGTTTTGGAAACTTTGAAGGACAACTGCCCAAAGAAAAAGGCCGCCAATACTATGAATGTGATATTGACTATAAGGGAAAGAAGCGAAATGCCAAGCGCATTGTATACAGTAATGACGGCTTAATATACTATACGGATAACCACTATGAAAGCTTTACTTTACTGTACAATAAGGATGGTAGACAATGATAATTGATTTAAAAGAATTTCAAACAATTGCTCAGGTACATGCGCACATTGCAAAAGAAATGAAATTTCCTGATTACTACGGCGCAAATTTGGACGCACTATATGATATGCTCAACGAGAATATACGTCCAATTACCATTGAAATATTCGGATTGAATGAGATTGATGGACAATTTGCTGAGGACATGAACCATATGTTGGATATGTTTGAATACATGCAGGACGAGAATGAAAAGTTCCATTGCATGATAGATGGATATGAATTATAATATTTTGCAGCGATTTTCTATACTTTAAAAGCCCTAAAGCATAACGCTTTAGGGCTTTTTGATTATTATTAATGTTTTTTCTCTTTTTTGATTAAAGTAATGGTTTTCTTGCTTGCGCAACTATCTTTATCCACACAGGAAGGACATGATGGACAGGATGAACATCCTCCATTTTTTCTTTTTCTGTATAAGTAATAGGTAATCCCTCCTACAACAATTGATAGGAACACCAGTAATACTATACTTTGTAAATTCATTTGATCTCCTTTGCAGACGGGTCTTTTCTAAATAACAGATACAATGCATACGCCAACAACAGTATAGCTACCACTGTAAACACATTAAATACAACGATGCCCATTGCAAGACCTGCCAGCTGATAGATAATAAGGGAAACGACCCAAGCAACACAAGTCTGGTAGAAAATAGCAAAACTCGTCCAGGATAGGCTGTTCATTTCTCTTTTAATTGCGCCGATAGCCGCAAAACAAGGCGCACAGAGTAAATTGAATGTAAGAAAGGCAAGAGCAGATACACTACTAAAGTCTGCCGCCATCATAGACCAAAATTCATAACCTTTTTCGCTTACTTCACCAAATCCATATAGAATACCGAATGTGGAAACAACATTTTCTTTAGCGACCAGACCCATTACTGTTGCAATTCCAAACTTCCAATGACCGAAGCCAAGAGGGGCAAAGACAAAACCAAAGATTTGCCCCAGACGGTGTGCAAAGGAGCCCGTCAAATCTTCGCCCACTTCCACAAATTTACCGTCTACAATGCCGTATTTGGAAATAAACCAAATCAATATGGCGCATAGGAGAATAATCGTTCCGGCTTTTTTGATAAAAGACGCTCCTCTTTCCCAGGTATTGCGCAGCACATTGCGCCACATGGGAATGCGATATGCAGGTAATTCTAATACAAAGGGTGTTAGGTCGCCTTGAAAGCGCTTGGTTTTCTTAAGTATTAAGCCACTGAAAATGATTGCAATCATACCAAGGAAATATGCATAAATAGCCACCCATGCAGAGTTATGAAAGATGGCTCCCGCAATCATTGCCACTACAGGCAACTTTGCGCCACATACCATAAAGGAGGTGGTGGTAATTGTCATCCTGCGATCTCTTTCATTTTCTATAGTTCTGCATGCCATAATGCCCGGCACGGAACACCCTGTACCAATCATAACCGGTATGAAAGATTTGCCTGATAATCCAAATTTACGAAATACTCTATCCATCATAAACGCAATTCTGGACATATAGCCGCAGGCTTCCAAAATTGAAAGCAGTAAAAACAAAACAAACATCTGCGGCACAAATCCAAGTACGGCTCCTACACCAGCAACAATACCATCAATGATTAAACTTTGCAGCCAAGGAGTGATCTCAGCTTTCTCCAACCATTCTCCAACTACTACAGGAATACCTTTAATAAAAGTACCGAAATTTTCGGGATTCGGCTCCTCCACCGCAGCCGCTTCCTGATACGCTGCAAGATTTACTTCTTCCCTGCTCTCTTCTTCACCATTATCATCCAAGAAAATGGCTGTGCCCACTACATCGGCAGCCTGGGCTGCAAAGCTTTCTTCTTGTCCTTCTACAAGCGCAATGCCTTTTTCTTCGGCGGCTGCAATAAAGGCTTCCACTTTTTTCTGTGCGGTTTCATATTCTTCTGTGGCATCCTCAAATGCCGCCTTACCTTTACCTAAGAAGAATCCGTCTCCAAACAATTCCTCATTTACAAAGTCAGTAGCATACTGTCCTACTGTTTTAACAGAAATAAAATATACCAACGCCATAATCAATACAAAAATCGGCAACGCCAGATAACGGTTGGTAAGTACTTTGTCTATTTTGTCGGAACGGCTTTGTCCTTTTACATTCTTCTTTACGGAAGCCTCCAGCAAAGTTTCAATTTCATCATAGCGCGCGGAAATTAAAACTCCAACACTATCGTCGCCTTTTTCTTTTTCTATTTTTGTTATTTCCTGCTCGATACTCTGCAATACATCTTTGCTCAATGCCAATTTTTGAATAATATCGCTATCTCTTTCAAACAATTTTCCGGCTTCCCAACGGCTGCATTGCGCCAGATTTTGTATATTTTGCAGTGTCTCCTGTAAGGCGCCCGAGAATGCAAATGGTTTAGGGGCAGGAATATTTTCACCTGCGACTGCTTTTATCAAATTGCCGATACCATCGTTTTTTAGAGCAGAAATTTTAAACACACGCGTGCCCAAGGCTTTTTCCAAAGCATCTACGTTGATGTCATATCCGTTTTTCTCCAGTTCGTCCGCCATATTGATGGCTACAAAAACAGGAATACCCAGCTCTAAAAGCTGACTCGTCAGGAACAGACTGCGTTCTATACTGGTACCATCTATAATGTTTATAATTGCATCCAGTCTTTCTTCCATGAGCACATGTCTTGCAATTTTTTCTTCCGGTGAGTACGGTGATAAAGAATAAATACCGGGAAGGTCTACCACTCTAATATTCTTGTGCTTCCTGATTTTTCCTTCTTTTTTTTCTACAGTTACACCGGGCCAGTTTCCAACAAATTGATTAGAGCCTGTAAGAATATTAAATAAACTTGTTTTGCCGGAATTAGGATTTCCTGCCAGCGCAATTACTTTTTCCATAGTTGACTCCTATTCTACTTCTACCATTTTAGCGTCATGTTTACGCAAAGTTAGCTCATAACCGCGCAAATGAATTTCCATAGGATCACCCAAAGGTGCAAATTTTTTTACTGTGATTTCCACACCCTTGGTTATACCCATTTCCATGATACGCCGTCTTAGCTGACCTTTTCCGTTCACTTGTACTACTTTAGCAGACTTTCCAAGCACAACATCATTTAATGTTCTCATTTTCATCATCCTTTACAAACAATTAGTTAGCAATAACTAATGAATATTATAGCATGAATATCGCGATTGTCAACAAAATAACTGCCCTGTTTTTTACAGAGCAGTTATTTTGTTATTCAATTATAAGAAATGCAATTGCTATATCCTTTTCATGGCTTATCGATACATGTATCGCTTTCGATAGTCTTGCATCCAGTAATTCTTTAGCTTTTCCATGAAGGATGATGAAAGGTTTACCGTTATCCTGATGTTCCAGAGAAATATCGCAGATATTACAGACCCCCAATCCGACACCCAAAGCCTTAAGAAATGCTTCTTTTGCCGCAAACATTGCCGCAGCGCTTTGCCATTTTACGTTATTTTTTTTTTTCAAATACAATTGTTCAGACACACTATAGTATTTCGAAATGAATTTTGGATTCTGAGAAATGAGTTTTTCTATTTTCGAAACACTACAAATATCTACACCTATTCCTATCACTCTTTCGCTCCTGCCAATGCTGCATTATAAACAGCACGCGCCATCACTTCCGAGGCAGCCATAGATAGTTGGATAAAGTTGAAATCAACATCCAATCTGCCCGTCGCCAAAGCAAAAATAGTGTCTCCATCCATTTGTGTATGTACAGGACGAATGCTTCGCGCCAAGCCATCGTGTGCAATACCAGCCACTCGATTTGCTTGCTCCTTGCTTAGCGCAGCATCACACGCAATGACTGCAATGGTTGTATTTTCGCCTTTTCCTTGCAGTTTCGGAAACTCTACTGCTGGTTCCTTTCCGTACAATAAATCCATCGCTGCCACTTTTTGACCATTCGCCAAAGAAGCTGCGGCAAGCAGATCCCCTGTATGAGGATGATAGACATCTCCAACGGCGTTTACCGCGACAATTGCACCTACCGTGATACCGCAGCCAAGCGTAATGGATGCAGTACCGATACCGCCGTTACATGGAATAGAAGATGGTACCAGCTTTCCGATCGTTGCGCCGCAACCTGCGCCATAACGGCCTTCCTTAATATCCTTGCTCGCGCTTTTACAGGCTTCCATACCCATTAGCGCATCCGGCCATACTTTTGCATCCCCGACTTTTAAATCATACAATACGGCTGCCGGAACAATAGGCACACGACAAACGCCGGTGTCCAAACCGATCTGTAAGGACTCCAAATAGCGCATTACCCCATCAGCAGCTGCGAGTCCGAAAGCAGAACCGCCCGAGAGCACAACTGCGTTCGCTTTTTCCACTAAGTTGCCCGGCCTTGCAAGGTCAGTTTCTCTTGTTCCGGGGGCTGCTCCTCGCACATCTACACCGACTGTCGCCCCTTCCCTGCCTGCTAACACAACTGTAACACCAGTTCTAGCAGACAAGTTTTGCGCCTGACCGACTTTGATGCCGTGTACATCGCAAATACTTCCACTAAATCTCTGTTTCATATTATTTTTTTCTTCCTGTCAAAGCTCCCAATACGCCGCGTGTTAACGTACGTCCCAGTTCCCGTCCAACAGATCCAACGGCGCTATTCATCACTCTGCCCAAAACAGAATCATTCTTTCTGGCTCTTGCTGCTGACTCCTCACGAAGCTGATCCATATAGGCGCGACGCTCCTCGGCTTTACGTTCCTTTTCTAGTTTTGCAAGTTCCTGTGCTTCTTTTTTCTGCTGCTTCAATAATTCCTGCTGCTCTTTTACAGTAAGTTGATACTGTGGAACCATTTGCTGCGCGGGAACAACCGGCTGTAAATCATACACTTCTTCCTGCAGCGCAGCTGCAGGCGCAGCGTCTGTCGGCATACCTGTGCGAATGTATTTTCCGGTAACCGGATCATAGATCAAGGATCCTGCTTTTGGTGCAAAACTCGGTGTTTGCGCAGCGGGTGTCTGTGTTACAACTGTGGTCGGCTTCTGCGCATAATTACTAAATTGCGGAATATATGTTTGCACCGGCTCCACTCTGACTGTTCTATTGGAAAACATGGTGGCCTGCAGCATCTCATAGGCACTTTCCCTGTCTATGGTTTCTTCGTATAAGCCTGCAAAGGGACTTGCTTCGATAATCATATTGCGATATTCGTCTTCAATTGCGCCGATATACGATTGTGGAGGCAATACCAGACATTTTTCTACTACGCTTGGCGCACCTTTTTCATCCAGGAAGGATATCAAAGCTTCTCCTGTTTTCAGATTGGTAATAGCTTCCGCAGTATCGAACTTCGGATTGGTACGGAAGGTATCGGCGGCAACTTTTACACCGCGTTGATCAATCGGTGTATATGCACGCAAAGCGTGCTGAACTCGATTGCCCAACTGTCCCAATACAGAAACCGGAATATCTGCAGGATTCTGTGTGATAAAGTATACGCCCACACCTTTACTGCGAATTAAGCGCACAACCAGCTCAATCTTTTCAATCAATTCTTTCGGACATTCATTAAAGAGCAAATGTGCTTCATCAAAGAAAAATACCATTCTTGGTTTATCTAAATCGCCCTGTTCATCCAAGGCTTCATAGAGTTCGGATAGCAACCATAACAGGAATGTTGAATACAATGTCGGACGCATAAACAATTTCTCGGCACTTAAGATATTAATAGCGCCTTTGCCGTTTGTATCAACCTGCATCCAATCGTTTAAATTAAACGCTGGCTCACCAAAAAAATGTTTTCCGCCTTCATCTTCCAAAATTCCAATCGCTCTTTGGATGGTACCTATGCTTGCCGGAGTAACATTTCCATAGTTTAGTTTATAGTTCTTTGCATTTTCTCCGACATAGGTCAACATTGCTTTTAAATCCTTCAAATCCAAAAGCAGCATACCCTCGTCGTCTGCAATGCGGAATACGATATTTAATATACCGCTTTGTGTATCATTTAATCGCAGCATGCGTGAAAGAAGCAGCGGCCCCATCTCACTAACGGTAGCGCGAATCGGATGTCCCTTTTCGCCAAACACATCCCAAAAAATTGTTGGATAAGGCTTATATTCAAAGTGCTCCACACCGGATTGCTCCAACCGCTTTTGGATGGCATCGGAATGGATACCCGGCTTTGCAAGCCCTGCAATATCCCCCTTCACATCACTTACAAAACATGGTACGCCCATATCGGAAAAGGATTCGGCAAGCACTTTTAAAGTTACTGTTTTGCCTGTTCCGGTTGCACCGGCAATCAAACCGTGTCTATTCGCCATTTGCGGTAATAAATAAGTGTTTTGTTCGCCTGCACCAACCCAGATTTTGTTGTCAATATACATAATAAAACTCCCCTTTATCTTTTTTTCTATTATACAATAAAGGAGAGCAAATGTTAATATCTCTTATTCTTTCTTTGAAAAATCCCTCTTTTTCCTCTTCGTTTTCTATTTTTAAACAAACGGGAAATACCGGATATTGCGAAATATACTGTCATTGGAGGTATCAACCAATAGAACACCAGCTCTATAGTCAAATCAGGGAAAATATTAGGATCTTTTAAAACCATATCCTCAATTTGTGAGAGCGACAGCGGTGCATTTTCACGCGCTCGTATATCTCGATTTGCTACGAGTGTATATACGGCGGTCTGACTATTTTGAGGATTGATATAGGTAAGTGTGGCAATAGGCTCACCCTTGCTGATTGGCGCACGGAAATCACGGATATAGTTAATTAGGGAATTTTCCAGCATTTCACGGGACATACTGTCCAATTTATCCTTGGTGGCAATAATCCGCATTTCTGTATTTCCTGAATACGGAACCATATCCAAACGAACTCTTCCTAAATCTTCATCCGATGTCGAGTATCCAGATGTTTCCAAAATAATCGGATTCATGTTATACAAATTCACAGGGGATTCGCTGACTATTTGTGAAAATCCATATTCCATCAGCTTGATGGTATCTGTCCATCTGCCGGCTTCGGTGGAATAAAACACCACAGATATCAATTTTACACCCAGCGCTTCGGCAGAAGCAATAAAACAATGTCCTGCAGCGTTTGTGAAGCCGGTTTTAATACCGTTTCCATAAGGGTAATAATAAGGGTTTTTTTCAGATTGACGGATAAACTCAGAAATACGGCTGGAAAGGTTTCGGCGCTTGCTTACATTACTGCTGGGTAAAGTATAGGAACTGCTCCCGACTATTTTAGCAAATTCCGAATTTTGCATCGCAATTTGAGCAAGTTTTGCCATATCTCTTGCCGTTGTATAATGGTTCGGGTCATGCAAACCATGCGGGTTCATAAAATGAGTGTTTGTCATGCCCAAGTTTTGTGCAGTGATGTTCATTCCGTTCACGAATGTTTCTATATCTCCGCTTACAGCCTCGGCAATAGCATTGGCGCCTTCATTACCGGAACGAAGCATGGTAGCATACAATAAATCCTTCATTTGGATAGATTCTCCAACCTGTAATGGAATTTTTGAAGAATCCTCCGCAACATTTGCAGCCGTTTCGCTTAAATAAACAGTTTCGTCTAATTTTCCATTCTGTAGGCCGATTAAGACGGTTAATATCTTAGTGGTAGAAGCAGGGAACATGGTATCGTCCGGATTTTTTTCAAAAATGACTTGACCGGTCTCTGCTTCTATCAATATTGCGGATTTAGCGTAAAGCTGCTCCGGCTTTAAATTTTCCGGTGTTTCCGGGTTATATTCCTCCGCATCGCTTGGCAGCTTTGGCGGAACAAACTTTATTGGCTGTTCCTCCGCAACCGGCGTTTCCGCTGCTTGTGAGGGAATCACACCGATACTTGACAAAATCAACACCAAAGACAAAATATATATCAAAATCTTTTTATACAAAAATAAACTCTCCTAAGTTGGAAATATCAAAATGATTATAGCAAAAAGAGCCTGTTTTGTAAAACGGCTGCATTTACAGACGAGCTGATACATATTATAATAATAAAAAGCAATACTCTACGCTTTGGAGCATTTCCACCTATATTTTATATAAAAAAACATTTGATTATGGATGGTGAAGCATGACATATCAAGCTTTATACAGAAAACTGCGCCCCAATAAGTTCTGCGAAGTATTTGGACAGGATGAAATTGTAAAAACATTAAAAAATCAAGTGAAAAACGGGCAAATTGCGCACGCTTATTTGTTTTGTGGAACACGCGGAACAGGAAAAACATCACTTGCTAAGATTATGGCCAGAGCGGTAAACTGTCTGCAGCCTTTAGATAACGAACCCTGCGGCGTATGCGAAGTTTGTCAATCACTTTCAAACGATAGCAATGTTGATGTTGTAGAAATGGATGCTGCCAGCCGCAACGGTGTAGATGATATGCGCGAACTTTTAGAGCGTGTTGCTTATCCTCCACAGGTGGGAAAATACAAAGTATATATTATTGACGAAGTTCACATGCTCAGTACCTCTGCATTCAACGCTTTGCTTAAAACATTGGAAGAGCCTCCAGAGCATGTAATATTTATTTTAGCAACAACAGAGTCACAAAAAATCCCTGCCACCATATTGAGCCGCTGCCAACGATATGACTTAAACCGCGTATCCGCCGCTTTAATATTTGAAAAAATGAAAGCAGAGCTTAGCACCCTTAGCCTTGCCTACGAAGATAATGCCGTAATGGAACTCGCTATCGCCGCAGACGGTTCTGTGCGTGATGGATGGAGTCTGCTTGATGTTTGTATTTCCGGCATGGATAGTCATGCTTCTTTAACAGCAGAACGAGTACACAATATGCTTGGTACCACTACAAGAAAGTTTAATCTCAGCATTGCATCCGCCATTGTGGAATGTGATTTTTCCGGATTGATGGATCGCAGCGCAGAATTAATGCGCAACGGGAAAGAACCCTTAGTTGTACTGAAACAGTTGGCACAAGTATTTAGAAATATGTTGCTGGTAAAGTTGTGTAATGAAAACATCGATGAGAAAATCAGCGCAGATGAATACCAGGCATTAAAAGCTATGGCACAGAAAATATCCCATAAACGTATCTTAAGTATAGTTGATTTGTTGATGGAGCAGGAGCTGAAGTTAAAATGGAGTTCTAACCCAAGAATTGGTTTTGAGAGCGTTCTAATCAAAGCTGCAAGCCCATTAGAATTGTCCTTTGACATAATAGATACGGTAGCTAATCTACAAGAAAAAGTGGAGCAGCTGGCCAGCCGTAAGCCAATTGCGCTCACAGAACCCGCTAAACCCTTTGACAGCAAAACAGAATCACAAATCGAAATATCCAAGCCCAAATTCACGCCCGAGACAAAAGAAAGACACATTTGGAAAGATGTGATAAAGTCTATTCACGGACCCATAATTAGTTGCATTGCCGGCGCCTATCTTTATAGAGAAGAAAATACCTACTATGTGTGCTATCCGGAAGAAAATAGATTAACGTACGAACAATTTTTAAAAAACATGGGATACCAAAAAATAATTAGTGATCTAATAAATAAGCTTACCGGGACAGAGAGTGCTATTGGCGTACGACTTATCAAGAAAGATAATACTGTAAATGACAACATGATTCAGCAAACCATCAAAGAACTTGAAGAAAGCTTACCCAGCGGTATGTTGCAGGTAACCAAATAATGAAAACATTTCAGCGCATAAAGAAAAGTACCTATGGACAAAACTTTTTGTTTGATCAAGACATGTTGTTTTCACTTATAGACTGCTGCAACTTGAATGATACCGATACCGTGCTTGAAATTGGTGCCGGCACAGGCGCATTAACAGAAGTCTTAGCGCAGCGTATTGGAAATCTGACATCTTTGGAGATAGACGAAAGCCTGATGCCCTATCTTCATGCACTAACACAACGATATTCCAATTTGAAATGTATTCATGCTGATTTTATGACATGGGATTTTGAGAATTATTTCAAGGATAAAGCATCCATTAAAGTTATTGCAAATATCCCCTACTATATTACAACCCCCATCTATCACAGGCTCATTTTCAGTAAACTATGCATTCAAGAATTAAGCTGTATGGTTCAACTGGAAGTGGCACATAAAATAACAGCCACTCCAAAGGAAAAAAATGAATACGGCACACTTGCATTGATTTGCCAACATAAATATTTTGCAAAGATTGTACAAGTGGTTGGAAAAGAACATTTTTCTCCTGTGCCCAAAGTGGACAGCGCGTTTGTGCGACTGATTCTAAAACCTGATTACACTCCAAACGAAACCTTAGATGCAGCCTACTACCGGCTTATAAAAGCAGCCTTTCTGCACCGCAGAAAAACTTTGGTGAATGCACTCAAGGCACACGAATATGACAGTCAGAATGTATTAGAAGGATTGAAAGCCATCGGTGTAAAAGAAAATGTTCGAGCGGAAGAATTATCTTATGGCGAATATGTAAAACTTGCCAAATTCTTATCTGAAAAAGCATTTAACTCTTGACGAACTGTTAAATTTTTGCCATAATATACTTGTCAAAAATTGTGTTTTTAAACACTGATAATAAATCTTACGGAGGATAATCGTATGGCAACCAAAGCATATTATCCAATTTCTGCAATTGGAAAAGGCAAAACAGGCTTTAATAGCTCCACCCGTGCTGTTATTGAAGCCGCATTTTATGGCAATAATGTAGTAAAAGTAAATTCCCTGCGCGAAGCATATAAATTAGCATGCGCTTCTCCCGGAACAGTGGTTACGGACATGCCCGTTTACGGTGCAGAAGAAATCGGCTTGGACAAAGGCTCTAAGGTATTGCTGTTCAACGACGGCGCAATCACAGGCCGCTTTGCTGCAGCCAGACGCATCGTTGGCAAGCCGGGTGTAAACCAGACAGAGCTTGACAAAATATGCATGGAAGCCATCTACAATACACGTTATAAAAAAATGTACCATGCCGAAACATATATCGGCTTGGATCCCGACTTCATTGTAAAAGCGCACCTGCTGATACCGGAAGGCGAAGAAAATATTTTATACAACTGGATGCTCAATTTCCAAGCACTCAGCGACAAGTATGTGGAAATGTACAAAAACAGCAAGCTGTTTGATGAGCCGGATATTTATATTTTCTCCGATCCGCAATGGACCGGCGCGCCAAATGAAAACTTCTGCCTGAAAAATAGCCTCAGCTATTTCCACACCGAAGCAAACTGTGCATGTATACTCGGTATGAAATATTTTGGTGAGCATAAAAAGGGAACATTAACCATAGGATGGGCATTGGCCAACCGCAATGGCTTCGCTTCCTGTCATGGCGGACAAAAGGAATTCTTAAAGCATGATGGTAGCTCATTCGTGGCAGGTGTATTCGGTTTATCCGGCTCCGGTAAATCGACTATTACCCACGCCACCCATAACAACAAGTTTGCCGGTATCAAGGTGCTGCATGACGATGCATTTGTAATTGATGTAGAAACCGGATCTTCCGTAGCATTGGAACCGTCTTATTTCGACAAAACGAGTGACTATCCCACCAACTCTCCGGATAATAAGTATCTTATTACCGTTCAAAACTGCTCTGCAACATTGGACGAAAATATGCAGATTCAAATCGTTACCGAAGATATCCGCAACGGAAACGGCCGCGCTATCAAGTCCAAACTGTGGTCGCCAAACAGAGTAGATAAGTTTGATGCCCCGATAAAAGCAATTTTTTGGATAATGAAGGATGCTACTCTGCCACCTGTTGTAAAGCTAAGCGGCGCTTCTCTGGCTGCTGTTATGGGCGCCACACTCGCCACAAAGAGAACCAGCGCTGAGCGTCTGGCTCCCGGCGTAGACCCCAATGCATTGGTTGTGGAGCCATATGCCAATCCTTTCCGCACCTATCCTCTCGTAAATGACTACAGCAAGTTTAAGGAATTGGTTGCATCCAGAAATGTGGATTGCTATATTATCAATACCGGCGACTTTATGGGCAAAAAAATCAACAAGGAAATCACACTGGGATTGATTGAAGATATCGTAGAGGAAAAAGCAAACTTCAAACAATGGGGTCCTTTCTCCGACATCGAAATTTATGAGATTGAAGGCTTTATACCAAACCTGAAAGATGCTGATTATCTTGCTTCCATGAAAGCGCGCATGCAGGATAGATTGAGCTTTGTGAACTCACTCGTAGAAAAAGACGGCGGTTATGACAAATTGCCTGAAGACGCTGCACAAGCCATCAGCAATGTTGTAAAACAAGCTGAAACATTATAAAATATCAAAAAAACACTCTTTATCGAGTGTTTTTTTGGTATCATTCAGAAATACTCTTGGAAAAAAGAAAGCAATCACAGCCTGTCTATTAATTGTGCCGCTTCAGGGAATTGCCGTTTGAGCAACTCCGGATTTCGAAAATGAAATATGCCTGGGTCAAATGCCGGAGACATCGTGCATGCAAACAAAGCATATTCCCCATCAATTAGCTCCCCTGCTTGCCAAGTTCCGGCAGGAACAAGGAAAAACAGACGTTCTCCTTTTTCGCTATTCTTTCCCATACATACGGTTTGAAAACTGCCGTCGGGGAAAAGCAGATACAGCACAAAAGGATCTCCACCATAAAAGTGCCAGAGTTCATCATGTTCCAACATATGAAAACGACTGAAACTCTTAGGTTCGTGACAATAGATACCGATAGCATGACTGGTACATGGATGCCCCTGTATATTTTTAAAAGAAGAATTATATACATTACGTATATATACACCTTCCTTCTCAAAATATTCAAACTGATAAACATCAAAAATTTTTTTAATAGTCATACTTTACCTCAAAAAATGTGCCATTGCTATTTGCACTTTGATAAATGGCATTACAAACAGCTACAATATAGGATGCCTGTTTGAAATCAGCAAAAACAGCTGAATGGGCTTTGTCTTGTATCTTTGCATACACATCACCAATAAAATCTGTGAACGTTTCATTAAATGCGCTTGAAAAAGCAAATGTTTTTGCATGGCTTCCCTCTTTATTTGCAAAATCCAATCGATAAGGATTTTCCGCATTCCACGAAACAGCATTTTCTTTTCCGCTAATATGTATATTTAGTTCATTGTTTTTTCCATGCATGGTTTCGCTTACCACCAGGGATGCAATTGCGTTATTTGACAATCGGCATTGTATTATTGCGCTGTCCTCCGAATCCACCTGCAAAGTTTTTTCGGCGTTCAGATTATCTGTCATCATGTCGTTTTCCATACCTCGAATGGGATAATCCTTATGGAATAATGCGCTCACATGGGTCACTTTCAATCCAGTCAGATAAAAAAGCAGATCCAACCAATGGGAAGCAATTTCGGTCACCGCACGCATTTTACCCGCAAGATTTTCGTCATAGCGCCATGAATAGGATGTCGGCAGTACATGAAATGACTGCAAATAGAAACCGAAAGCAAGTTTGACGGTATCTTTTGTCAGTACATTCTTCGCTTCCTGTATGGCACGGTAATATCTGTTGTTAAAACAGACGGCATTGATCACACTAATTTTTTCGGATAACTGCACCAGCTCCTCTGCTTGATCCGTTTGCAATGTAAATGGTTTTTCGGAAACTACATGCTTCCCTTCCAAAAGCAGTGTTTTAATCTGCGCGTAGTGTAAAGCCGGCGGTGTGCAAATATGCGCAATATCAAAATCACACTGTAAAACCTCGGATATTGAGTTTGCAATATTCGAAATTCCCCATCGTTTTGCAAACGCCTGCGCGCTATTATCTTTGCCTGCAACGACGACTATCTCATGATCCAGTGTTTTAATTGCCTTTGCGTGTACATTTGCTATATTGCCTGCGCCTATTATTGCTACTTTCATCCTTACACCGCCTTTTGATAAGTATTCACATTATAACTAAAATACATTTTCCATGCAAATGAAAAATTCATATAAATAATTATGATTTATGGTAAAAACGGAAAACTTTATGAAAAATTCCACATATATACATTGACATTATTTTATTTCACTGCTATGATTATTTTACATTAATTACATAGGAGGAGCCACAATGAAGAAAACAATCTCTTTATTTGTCGCACTGACACTTTTACTATGCAGCTTTATCGTACCTGCACTCGCAGAAGAGGTAGAGCTAAACTTTTGGACATGGCGTACAGAGGATGTTGATTTTTATAACTCTGTAATCGCTGATTTTGAAGCCCAAAATCCCGGTATTAAAATTAAGCAAGAAGCCATTAAAAATACCGAATACAACACTGTACTCAGCGCTGCTTTGCAGGCCGGAGAGGGCGCACCCGACGTATTCATGAGCAGAGCCTACGGCGGCTTACAGACTTTTTCCGACAGCGGTTATCTGCAGGAATTGGATGAAGTGGTAACAAACATCAAGGAATTCAGCCCTGCTGCACTGAAAGGCGCCACTTCCTTGACCGACGGTAAAATCTACGGTGTTCCGGTAGCCAGCCAGACTGTATTCTGTTTCTATAATAAAAAGCTATATGCAGAGCTCGGACTGGAAGTCCCAAAAACATGGGGCGAATTTGTAGAAAATCTGAAAAAATCCAAAGAAGCAAACTATTTAGCTTTGGCAAACGGCACAAAAGACGGTTGGACAAACGAAACACTCTTTGGCGCAGTTGCTCCCTCTTTCTATGGTGGCGAGGCATTCTTTGACAAACTTGTAAAGGGTGAAACCAACTTTAATGATCCGGTATTTGTAGCTGCCATTACAAAAATGAAAGAGCTGACAGAATACATGCCTGATCTGTATCAAGGTTTAGGATATGAAGATATGCGCAACAACTTTGTGGAAGAGCTCGCCGTTCATTTTGTAGGCGGATCCTATGAAGCAGGATATCTGAATACCCAAAACCCGGAATTACAGTATGGAATGTTTGCAATACCTGCCGAAGACGGCACGGCAATTGTATCCGTATATGCAGACGCAAACTTCTCTATGCCTAAGACCACCAAGCATCCTGAAGAAGCTGCAAAGTTCCTGAATTATCTTGCTTCTAAAGAATTTGGCGAAAAACTTGCTACCGGCTTAAAAATGGTTGCTTCCGCACCCGGAATAGATGTTAGTAACGAAAGCTATATTCAAGATGTGATAAATCTGCAAAAGAACTCTACATCCTATCTGTTCCTCGTTGGTTTCCGTTACGAACAGCCAACCGGCTCCTCCTTATTGCAAAGCACTGCACAGGCAATGATGGTTGGAGACATGACGGTAGAAGATATGTGTGCTGAAATTCAAAAAGGTATTGAAGCTTACTATAAACCCTTCCAAAAATAAGTAATTATATTGTCTGAGGAGGAAATTGTTCCTCCTCAGATTGTTGACAAAAATCGGCAAACAGTCTTTTTCAAAAGTACTTATACTACATTGCACAGATAAGTATTTTTTAAACAGACTGTATTAAATTAGTCCGCAGGAGGTTATTTCATTTGACTATTAAAACCATCAACAAGCTCAAACGCGCATCCTGGATCACATTTTTTATTTTGCCTGCACTCAGCATAGTGGCAATTTTTATTTTATTACCCTTATTTATGAGTTTGTTTAACAGCCTATATTCCTGGAATCAATTAATTCGACAAGAATATGTAGGCCTAGATAATTTTAAAAATATTTTTGGCGGCTTCCCTTACAAAGAACGTTTCCTAAACGCTTTAACAAACAATGCAAAATGGTTTGCCATCACAATGATTATACAAAATGGTTTAGGTCTATTATTTGGTTATTGTTTGAGCCGTCAGATTGCCGGCGGTCAATTTTACCGAAGAGTATTTTTTGTACCTGTCCTATTTTCAATAATAGCGGTTAGTTTTTTATGGGGACTGTATTTGCGTCCAAATGGAATGATAAACTATATTCTACAGGCGATTGGATTGGGACACTTAAAGCGCGCATGGCTTGGCGACGCAAGTATCGCCACTTACGTTATTATTGTAGTAAATATATGGAGATGGGTAGGATTTCCCTCCCTCGTATTTATGACAGCCATCGATAACATCCCTCAAGAGTGTACAGAAGCGGCCTTTTTAGATGGTGCAAGCGAATGGACTATGTTTCGCAAAATCGTTATGCCCTTGATTATACCAACCGTCACGATAATTTTTGTACTAACCATTATCGGCTCTTTAAATGTGTTTGAACAAATATACACAATGACAGGGCTGGATGGCGCACCGAACTATGCAACGGATACCATCGGAACCTTATTTTATCGTACTGCGTTCGGCTCTGTTGACAGCGGTTCTCCCGAAATTGGAATGGGATCTGCCATTGCTGTCTTAATATATATTCTAACCTTCAGTATCTCTATTTTGAGTATCGTTATCAACAAAGGAAAGGAGGTAAGCCTATGATTACGAATATGAGATTAAAATCCAGCTCCATGTTTAAAAAAGGATTTATAATAATTGTGCAATTGATGATGATAGTCTATGTACTGGCCATATTATATCCCTTATTGAATATGATTCTATCATCATTTAAAACTACACGAGATATCATACGCACACCACTCTCTTTCCCTACAGAAATGAATTTTGAAAACTATAAGTTTGTATGGATTGATAAAAATTTTGGCAGATATTTTCTGAACAGTCTAAGCATCACAACATTGTCCATGTTCTTTGTGGTGCTGTTTGGTTCGATGGCAGGCTTTGGACTATCCCGCTATCGTTTCAAAGGCAATACATTGTTATATATGTTGTTTCTAAGCGGCATCATGCTTCCGCTAAAAGCGGCAATTATTCCGTTGTTTATGATTATCAAAAACTTCAATCTAATGAATCATCCTTTATCCATTTTACTTATATTTATTGCGATGGGCATACCTTCTACAGTATTTATTCTATCCGGATTTATGAAAACCATTCCGCATGAACTGGAACAGGCTGCAAGAATAGACGGGTGCAGCGATCTGCGCATATATAGTCAGATCATTATGCCCATTTGTATGCCCAGTATTGCATTGGTTACCATATATAACGCGGTACCCATTTGGAACGATTTCTTTTTCCCATTGGTATTTTTGCGAAATGATGCCTTTAAAACACTTCCTTTGGGCTTATCTACATTCATCGGGCAGCATTCCACAAAATGGGAACTACTCTTTACCGGCTTGTGTATTGCAATTATTCCCATGATTATTCTATACTTATTTATGTCAAAATATTTTATCAAAGGTATGACAAGTGGAGCAATTAAGTAGCAAAAAAAAATTATTCGGCATTGATGGTGGCGGTACGAACACCCGAATACGTATTATAGACGAAAATAACAATCAAATTGGCTTTGCAACAGGTAAGAGCAGCAATATATACTCAGTCGGAAAAGACACGGCTTTTGTACATTTAAAAGATGTTATTCTAACTGCCTGTAAAGATGCAAATATTTTGCCGCAGGATTTACAATACGGCTGTATCGGGAGTGCCGGTCTGCAAAGAGACTACGAGCGCAGATTATTCAAGGAATTTTTTGAAAGTTTATTACCCCAAGCAAATGTGAAGCTCTGTACCGATGCAGAAATTATGCTGGTTGGAGGACTCAATAAAGCATACGGATATTCTCTCACTTGTGGCACCGGTTCCATAGCAATGGGACGAAACCCGCAGGGAGAACTGGTACGTGCCGGCGGTTTGGGCTATATGTTGGGTGACGAAGGGTCTGCTCTTTGGATTGCATACGAATCCATAAAAAGAAGCCTGCGCAGTGTGGAGAGCAGAGATCTTCCCACAAAACTTTTACCAAAACTTTTGGATTTTTTTGCATTAAAAGAAGCCTCTGATTTTATTCGTTACATGCATTATGAATTTGACAAGGCAAGCATTGCAAGCGCCTGCCCCATTGTATTCGAATTAGCAAAACAAGAAGACGCACTTGCCATTGATATCATTGAGAAAGCGCATGTAGAATTATTAAAATTGGTTAAAAGTGTCCTTCATGCCATGCCGCTTGCAGACTCCAATATTGTTTTAGGCGGCGGTGTCTTTGAAAAGAATGAGGATTTTTTTGAAACATTTGTATCCAAACTAAAAATGATCCCACATTCGCCCAAAGCCATAAAAGCGATTTATACTGCGGATTATGGTGCATTGATGTTGGCTAGGGAATGGAGTATGCAACAAAGTAGTGTATCTTAACAAACATGACAATATAAAATAAAAAAATCATACCCTCTGCATTTCGTTTTGCAGAGGGTATATTAAAAGTATTATATCAAATTTCCAAAACGCTATTTGCTTTTCTTTTCCATAATCTTACTTCCATATTTCTTCTGGAAGAAAATATAGGCTGGAATAGCTGTTACAACAGAAAGAACACCCGCAATTAAACCGTAGGTAGGAGCCCACACAAAGGTAGACCAGATTAATATACCGGTAACAAACATTGCAATGCCTGCCATTACATAACCTGCCGGCATTCTCCATAGAGGTTTATACTCTGCCTTTTTACGCAAAATAAATATGGTCCCAAATGTCAAAAGGTTCTTTAATAATGCAACCAATGTAAAATATCCTAACAGCTCGGACAATGATGTTGCGAATATCAGTACAATAGCATATAAACACTGCACTAGAATAGAAAAGGCGGGTGTTTCCCATTTGGAATGTACCTCGCCAAACTTTGGAAACCACAAACCATCCTTGGCCATTGCATACTCTATTCGCGGCTGGAACATAATACAGCTGGATAAGGAGCCAATGATTACAATAACTGCCATAATGGCAACCAGTGTTCCAGCAGTGCCTCCAATTACAGGGATTTTTGCTACAGCTGCTGCAATCGGTGCATCACTGGATACCAGTTCTTCCATCGAGAGCAAACCTGTAACCACCGTTGCCAACAAAACATATAAAAGCGTTACGCCTAATACAGTAATAATCAAAGCTCTCGGCATCGTCTTTTTGGGATCTTTGATTTCGCCTGTCATATAGCAAACCGCACCCATTCCGTCAAAAGACCATGTGGTTGCCGAAATGCCTGCGAGTAACGCAACAATGCCTGTTGCCGAGCCTTCCAGTACGGGTGCAGAATATAACTCAGGTCGGAGGCTAAACAAACCAATACCAATCAAAAGAACAAATGGAATCACTTTAAATATCGTGATAAAGGTTTGAAATTTTCCGCCGCCCTCTACGCTGCGCATGTGCATAAACATAAAGATCAATACCAGGATAACCGCTACAATTCGTAATGTTAAATTATCCATAGGGACAAAGAACGAGAGATAGTTCACAATTGCCAGTGCCATAATGGAAATGGATGGCGGATCCGTTGCCCAGAAGCTGATCCACCCACACCAGAAAGCAAGCGGTTTGGATCCTGCTTCTCTGAAGTATACATATTGTCCGCCATTCTCAGGATATGCCGTTGCAAGTTCAGCATATACTAAGTTTGCAGGAATGTTGATGATACCCCCGATCAAAAACGCTAAAATTGTAATGAGAGCTGCACCGGATGCCCCGCCGACCTCACCGATGGATGAGAAAATACCCGAGCCAATCGTTGTGCCCATAGAAATAGCCACAGCTGCCCAAAGGCCTAATTTTCGCATCAGTACCTTGTTTGCATTTTGCATGTCAAACCTCCATAAATATAAAAATATTATTATGTACGAAAAGACTATTTTTTGAATTATATAGAACTCCATACATTAAATTCTGTTTCTTTGCACCAGAGAAGAATCCCGAACCAATTCACATACAGAAATTCATTATTATGAGATAGTATTATAAATTTATCTCGACATTTTTATAAATTCATTGTATGATATTATTAAACAAGATGAAACTATTTCATACCACTTAAGTTGATTATAAGTGAAATCAAAATGAAATGCAAGCACTATTTTATATTTTTTGAACGAGCTTTGCTTTTATTATTAGGAGGACAATATGATTAAATTTAATGAAGAATGGCTCAAAAAGAGTATTTCCGGTGCGCTAAAGCTGCGTACGGAAATCAATGATATCATAGATAAAATTCATCAAAAAGGATATCGCAATATCTGTTGGATGGGAATCGGCGGAACATGGGCCTCTGCCCTTCAAGTCGAAGTACATATGAGAGAGCTTTCGGCAATTTGCTGTATTGTAGAAAATGCTGCCGAATACTTAACAAGCGGAAATAGACAAATCGGCTCCGGCAGCATCGTAATCATTTCTTCTGTCTCTGGTAATACTGAAGAAATTGTAAAGGCTGTGCATAAAGTAAAAGAATCCGGTGGAAAAATACTCGGATTCATTGACAATGCAGACTCTATCCTCGCAAAAGAAGTAGACTGGTGTATCTCGTATCCTGAAAACGAACAGCTTAAGTTCTTTATGGCTGCAGACCGTCTCATGTATTTAAACGAAGAGCTGGCAGACTATGAAGATATCTATCAAAACTTTGAGCAATTCCTCCCCGATGCTTTGGTTGCTGTGAATCAGCAAGCAGATGTATTTGCGCGGCAGTTTGCACTGCAACATCACAATGATTCACTGCATTACTTCGTAGGATCCGGAAACCAGTATGGTGCAGTGTATTCCTATGCCATGTGCTACTGGGAAGAACAGCATTGGATCAGAAGCAAATCCATTCACTCTGCAGAATTTTTCCACGGTATGTTTGAAGTGGTAGAGAGAGATACGAATGTTACCGTATATTTGGGTGAAGATTCACAGCGCGCTCTCAGCGAGCGTGTAGCTGCTTTTCTCCCAAGAATCTGTGCAAACTACACAATTATAGATACCAAAGATTATCCTTTACAAGGAATAAAAAAAGAATATAGGGGTTATATTTCACATTTGGTAATGCGGCAGGTAAACAGCCGAATAGATGTACATATTGAAAAAATAAACTGTCATCCTATGGAAATCAGAAGGTACTATCGTGTATTAAGCTATTAAAGGAGAAGACAATGAAAATTGGATTATTTACATGCGGATATCAGCGCGGAAGGATAAAAACCGCTTTTTCCGATGCTAAAAAGTTTGGATATGATTATATTGAACTTTGGGGCGGCCGTCCACATGCCTACCCTTATGACATAGAAAGCTGTGCAAAAGTAATTAGAGATTTCATTTGCAAATATGAAATGCCGGTGCAGATTTATACTCCTGAAATGAACGCATATCCCTTTAACATTATGTGGGAAAATGATACCATGCGAAATGACTCTATTACTTATGTTTGCCGAGCAATGGATTTTGCGAAAGAAATCGGCGCAGAATATACTTTGATTTCTGCAGGTCACGGCGGCTTTGATGCCAATAGCAATGAGCTTAAAAACAGACTATATGATGGGCTTCATAAAATTTTAAACTATGCTGAGAAAACGAATCAAAACATCATTTATGAGCCATTAAGTATTTATGAATCCAATGTGACAAACTCCGCAAATCAAATGCTGGAAATAGCAAATGATATCAATCACCCTCACCTTCATATGATGAGTGATATTGTCGTGCCGTATATACAAGGTGAAAATATGCTTGGGTATCTGGATAAACTAAAAGATAAATTAGTTCATTTACATATTGTGGACAGCGATGGCCAGACTGAAAGCCATATTTGTCCCGGACTGGGCGTACTGCCGTTAAAAACCTTAATGAAAGAGCTTCAAGAAAGAAATTACACTAAAACAATGACCATCGAGCTGGTTACTAACTATATTAACGAACCATCTTTCTATGCAAAGATGGCAATAGACCATATTAAAGAATGTTTGCTATAAATTATAATATGACACATTTAGCTATTCATCGGAGAGACAGTGATAGAAAACAACACAAAAAAATATATGTCTAAATCAGACATACTCGAATTATTATATATCTACATACAGGAAAATGATTTGCAGGCAGGAGAAAAGCTCCCATCTGAGCGTTTTTTGTGTGAACTTTGGAATGTCAGCCGTTCTACCCTTCGTGCAGCACTACATCGCTTGCTTGTGGAAGATGTGATTGAAGCCAATCACGGGAAAGGCTACTATATCAAAAAGCAAAAAATAAAACGTAATCTACAGGATATGAAATCTCTTATATTATGTGCAAGCGAACAAAACTACCGTGTGGAAACGAAAGTCCTTCGGCAAGAGGTGATATCCGGAAACAAAAGACTGTCAGAGATTTTTAAAAACAAAATAAAAGATCCCATTTTAGAATTATTGCGTATTCGCTATATTGACGGTATACCCGCATTGCTTGAATATAACTATACAGATTTAACACGTTGTCCAGAATTGGAAAAAATGGATTTTGAAAATATCCCCTACTACCAAGCCTTGGAATTAAGATATCAGTTACTGCCCCATAGCGGACATCAGGAAATATCCATCACAAAACTGCGTGAGGAAGAAGCAGCGTTATTTTCAAAACCAGTCGGAAGCGCCGCATTATATATGAGCGGCATGACTTTTGACAAAAACGACTTGAAAATCCCTATTGAGGTATTTAAATCCATTGCAGAGCCATCGATCTTTTGTTTTTCAAGTCATATGAAAGTGTTAAATAAGAATAAGGAGTAAAACTATGAAATTTTGTTGTGTCGGTGACAATTGTATTGATTATTATCAGCATGAGAAAATCGCCAAACCAGGCGGCAATCCTGTAAATGTTGCTGTCTATATTCATCAGCTTGGCGGAGAAAGTTCCTACGTTGGCGCCGTTGGAACAGATAATTTTGGAATAATCATGATAGATGCGCTCAAAGCGCAGAATGTTGACATCAGCAATGTGCAAATAGTCGATGGAAAAACTGCTGTTACAATGGTTCAAATCATTGACAATGACAGGGTATTTGGCGATTATGATGAAGGCGTGATGAAAAATTTTTCTTTGAATGATCAGAATCGTTCCTTTATTCTGCAGCATGATATCGTAATCAGCGGATATTGGGGCAACATCGCTCATGAGTTTAAAAACTTTAAAAATCATAACATCACGACAGCATTTGATTTTGCCACCAATTTAGAAAGCGAACTTACCCTGCAAACAATTCCATATATTGACTATGCCTTCTTTTCCAATGATGAAAAAAACGATACGGAACTTGAAAACTATATGAAAGGCATGCATGCTAAAGGCGCCAAAACAGTTATTGTCACACGAGGCAAAAAAGGAAGTGTCGTTTTTGATGGGAAGAATTTCTATCATTTTGGTATTATCAACTGCCCGGTCGTCGATACACTCGGTGCAGGAGACAGTTATATTGCCGGTTTTCTATATGCTATTATGCAAAAAAAGACAATAGTGGAAGCAATGGAAGCAGGTGCAAAACGAAGCGCGATTACCATTGGATATGAGGGTGCATGGTAAAACATCATACAATTACACATATACAACCGGCGTATATGCAAATTAAAGAGGATATTCTATCCAAAATAACAGCGTGTTCTATTTTACCTGGAGAAGCCATTCCGTCTGAAATGGAACTGGCAAATTTATATGGCGTAAGCAGATTAACCATTCGCGCTGCATTGTTGGAATTACAGCGGGACGGAGTCCTTCATTCTGTACATGGAAAAGGATCCTATGTAATTGGAAATGCAGTCAGCAGAGATTTGGACAGGTTAACCGGTTTTTCACGTTCTATGAAAGAATTACATAAAGAACCAAAGAACAGCTTGATAGACAGCTATATCCGCTGTGCAGGATCATATTATGCAAATATTTTTGATATAAAAGAGTACGATGAAATTCATTATATAAAGCGCATCAGCAGTGTGGATAAAATTCCGCTGTCTTTGGAAGAAATCTATATTCCTGTTAAAATTTTGCCTAATCTGATGAATATTAATACAAATGATTTTTCCATGTATGACATCTATGATTATTACAATATTGCATTTACACATGCCGACCAAACTTTAGAAGTAACCACCGTGGATCAAAATGAGGCAAGGTTGCTAAATATCAAAACGGAGGATCCTGTGTTTCTTTTAAAATGCTTTACTTACTCTCAAAATGAAATGATTGAGTACTCTATCAGCTATGTGAACCCGGTATACACACGATTTCATTCCGAATTTAACAAAGATTTTAATATTTATCTATAACATCATCCAAATGTAAAGGAGTGAAAAAATGAAATATCCTCTGAAATTTTCAGTAATGACCGTTCCATATATACAGTACTCTCTCGACTATACACTGGAATCACTTAAAAAATGCGGATTTCAGTATGTCGAATTTTGGGCAGGCTGTCCTCATTTTAATTCCGAACTATTTAGAGGTTTCGGTCAAAGCATGAAATATATACAAAAAATTAAGAAAAAGATGGATGCACTAAACCTTAAAACCATAATGTATACTCCTGAAACATTAGCTTATCCCCTGTCCTACAGTCACCCGGACAAGAACGTACGTGATAAAACAGTAGATTATATGATCAAAGCATGTGAAGAAGCTGCTGCTTTGGATTGTTTTCGTGTTTTTATAAATTCCGGCTGTGCGTTAAGAGATGTACCATTAGAGGACAGCTGGAAACGCTGCGCTGAAAGTTTTTACAAAATCTGTTCCTTTGCATATGTTTCGGGAATCGATATTGTTCTGGAGCAGCTGCAACCCTATGAGAGCAATCTCGTTACATCCCTGAAGGATTGTGTACGGATAAAACAGATGATCCCATTTGACAATTTAAAGATTTGTCTGGATGTTGTTGCAATGGAAGTGGCAGGAGAAAATATGCATCAATACTTCAATACATTTCCTGACGATATTGTACATATTCACTTAGCCGATCAAAACCATGAAGTGCTTGGAGATGGTCACTACCCTATAGTTGATTATCTAAAATATCTTGAAAATATAAAGTATGATCAGTTTGTATCGTTGGAGATTAATGATTCAAAATACTGGGAGGATCCGCACAGCTGTATATATCGTTCCAAAGAGTGGCTATGTAAACACCAGTACATGACAGAATAGAAAACCAAAAAGGAAGCATATGCTTCCTTTTTTAGGTATATAGAATCCGGCAACTATCTACTCTCCCGGGCCGTTGCCAGCCAAGTACCATCGACGTTTGAGGGCTTAACTTCTGTGTTCGGAATGGGAACAGGTGGGACCCCTCAGCTATCGTCACCGGAAATTGTGAACGATT
>JBHADM010000054.1:0-4085 GCA_041855045.1 Bacillota bacterium
ATAAATGCTTTAAAACAGGACATGTTTCATACTCATAATACAGCTTTGTGGATAACTTTATCCACAAAAAGAGAAAAGAGTTATCCAAACATGCGCTCAATGCCGAGTAGAGATAAACAAGCTGTTTTGACAGTAATCCTATGTATACATAGCGTAATAACAATAATGTATGGACTTTTTAGGTTCCATATGTTCCTATGAAAGTGTGCATAAAGTTATCCACATTAAATTTTTCAAACACAGGATTTTGCACGAAACAGTGGCAAGCTCTGTATTTTCGAAAACATGATTTTGCACACAGTACCCAATATGATACATTAACAATAAAACAGTATATTCTCGCAAGGAGACGTTGCTTCTAAGCGACGTATAATAATCGATTACAGAACTGTTTTATGGTGTAATTAGAGGAAAATAATTAACAACCTTTTATCTGGTAGTCATCTATATTGTACAACTTTTCAATCAATAATCATCAATGTGTATAAAGTTATCCACATTTTTTAAATAGTGGAGTTCCAACATATTGCTTATATCTGCTTCAATGGTTTTATTATAAAAAATAAGCAGCATAAACGCTGCTTACGGTGGTTTTTATCGAACGACTTTTACGCGTATGCTCATGTCTTCAGCGGGCTTTTCTTCGGGTTCCGTAACAATTCCGCCAAAGGGCATTTGTGCATTGAGTACATAATTTTCCGGTACATTCAGAAACTTTGCAACGGCTTCGTTGATAACCGGGTTATAGTGCTGCAAGCTTGCGCCGATTCCCAGCTCGCGCAGGGCAGTCCATACACTTAATTGCAGCATGCCTGCACTTTGATTCGCCCAAAGAGGGAAGTTATCTGAATACAGTGGAAATTGCTCCTGCAAGCCGCTTACCACATCTTTGTTTACAAAATACAGCACGGTTCCGTATCCGGCTTTAAAGCTGTTAATCTTTGCGCGGTCTACTTTGCCGCCGAAGGCGTCATATATCAAGTCCCACAGCTGATCTTGTTTTTTGCCGAGCACCACATATGTGACGTTGCTTTTGGCGTTAAATGCATGGGGGACAAGTTCCGTGGCACGGGTGATTGCGTTGATTACGGCTTGTTCGTCAGTGGGTATGTCTTTATTGATTTGATAGTAAGAACGTCTATCTTTTAATGAATCTAATATCATTATTCTGTCTCCTTTTCTTGTTCTCCTATACTATCAACAATAATTAGTTGTTTGAAACTATTACACGCTCTGTGTTTACAAGTATCGCACCCAATACGACAAGCGTACCGCCAAATAGTACGTTTGTCTGGAAGTTTTCATATCCTAAGAATATGGATAATGCGCTCGCAAATACCCCTTCCAGCGCCATGATGATGCTGGCTTGTTCTGCTCTAACATGTTTTTGCCCGAAAATCTGTAAAAAGTAACAAATGGCAGTGGAAAAAACAATCAAATATAGTATGCCCCATATGCCCAGCTGTAGTTGCACAATGTCGGGCTTTGCATCACGTATCCACATGGCAGCAAACGATAACACACCCGCCGTCAGCAGCTGGATGAAAGTAATATCCAGGCTGGGATCCGCATCACAATAGGCACCGGTAAAGCTGACATGCAATGCAAACGCCAGTGCCGATAACAGAACAAGAATTGCACCCAAACTAAGGCGTAGCATACCTCCTTGATAGTTTAAAATCAACAAACCTATCAATGTTACAATGGTACTAAGGTATACAGTTAGGCTGGGGCGTCGCTTTTTCATAATCCATAATAAAAAGGGTACAAATAGTACATAGCTGGATGTTATCAGTGCGACTATGGATATTTCCGTGCTGCTCTGCCCCAGCGTCTGTGCATAAAAAGCAATAAAGAGGACAATTCCGCAAAATAAACCGCGTTTCCATGTGGCGGCAGAGATCGTTTTTATATTTTTGTGCTTTAGAGCCCCCAATAGGATAGCGGCCGCTAAAAAGCGCAAACTTAAAATAGCATCCACTTCCAGTCCGGCGTCCAGCGCAATCTGTGTGGCAAAAAAGCCATTGCTCCAAAGCAGTGTTACCAGTATTAGTGTTGCAATTCCAAGTTTAGTATTTTTCATAAGTACCCCATTCATAAAAGAAAAAGGCTTTTATCCTCAGATAAAAGCCCGGTTACACGATGTTGATTACAGCAGTATTATGCCGTTGCCTGCGCCGATTCTGTCGGCACCGGCATCCAGCATGGCCTTGGCATCCTCTGGTGTGCGTATACCGCCGCTTGCCTTTACCTGTGCATGATTTCCGACAGTTTTACGCATTAAAGCGATGTCGCTTGCCGTTGCGCCTCCGGTGGAAAACCCGGTAGAAGTTTTTACAAAGGCTGCGCCGGCTTCCACGCTCAGCTCACATGCCCTTATTTTTTCTTCTTCTGTGAGCAGGCAAGTTTCGATAATTACCTTTACAGCAGCGGGTTTGCTGGCCTCCACTACGGCTTTGATATCGGCGAGTACCAAGGCGTCATTTTTATCCTTTAACGCGCCAATGTTAAGCACCATATCAATTTCAGCCGCACCGTCTTCAACGGCTACCTTTGCTTCGTAGGCTTTGGCTTTGGTGCTCATGGCACCGAGCGGAAAACCGACTACACAGCAGGTCAGAACGTCACTGCCGGCGAGTGCATCGCTCACCAGTTTTGCGTGGCAGGAATTGACGCAAACGGAAGCAAAGCCATATTCACGCGCCTGTGCACAGTATTCTTTTATGGTGTTGGCGCTGGCGTCCGCTTTTAATACAGTATGATCTATTTTTTTTGCAATATTCATAAGAATCCTCCTAAATTCAATCTGCATTCAGTGTAGCACAATTTCGGAGGCGGTGCAATTATTTATTGTCTGTTCTCTGTTTGAAGAAGTTGTATGTTGCTGGCAAGAAAAATGCCATCTTCTTTCCGCAAAGTGACCACGCTGCCCGGACGTATAAAGGGAAGTACGGTAGTTTTTGAGCTGGTATAATCTCTGGAAAAAGCCGTAACAATATCTGCTCTGTCCAAAAAGCGGACGGGAACAAAAAATCGGGGTTTAAGCTGACTAATATATTGTACGGCACCCACTTCGAAATGCAAACCTTGTCTTGCATCTAAAGGATAGAATGCAAGCAATATGTTTTCTTTTGGCAAATCGGCAAGAATACTTTCATATTCTTCTTGCGCATTGTGTATTTCGTCCGTCGTACTGCTTTCCATCCAATGCCATAGATTCAGTGTGCCGGCATTAAATATGCGTGTTTCATCGTCTATGCACAACAGAAAGGCGATCCCCTTGTCGGTAGACGGGTAGGCAGATACCACAATGCGCTCGCCGAGAGCAAGAGTTTGTCCTGCTTTCATCGCCTGGGTATTGGGCTGCAGTTCCACATCCGTGCTGACAATATATTGTATGTTCTTATGCTTGTGCCATTTGTAGACAATAGGGTCATAAATGTCCTCACGGCCGTTGCAAATAAAAACATATACGTTCTGATAAGGCTTTAGCGTATCGGGTGTAATCTGCGCCTCCTGAGGAATCGTGTTGTTACCACCGCTCCAGTAGTTAAATATCAGAAGCGTATCATCAAATTCCACACTTACCCCAGCATTATAATGATAGCATACTTTGATTTTATCCATCATAAACCACTTCCTTATTGATTCGACAGGGATTTACAAGGAAAATATAACATGAGAACCACTGTGTGTCAAATTATTGGTTAAAATTTACAATGTTTTCCCACATTACTTTGTAAAATTTCGTCATTATAACCTTATTTAGAATACTGTCGCCACTTTGGTATAACTGCATGAAAACTTTTTTCATGTTGATGTGTCGGCGTTTTTATTCGGGATTCCCTGTGCATTTGCAAAAAATAGATTTTCACCCCTACATTTTTTCGATATTATATAATAAAACGACGAGAAAGAATCGCATTTCCAAGTTTTTTTAATTATTATGGAATAAATTCCCACAACTAAATAGACGAGCTGCGGCTCGTCTATTTTTACAGGATTGTTACAAAAAGGGAAAGGTCTTAAAATTTCAATTTTACCACAGCCTTACGGGCAGTTTGTTCTTCTTTTGTGCAATAGCC
>JBHADM010000055.1:0-3806 GCA_041855045.1 Bacillota bacterium
ACACAGGGCGGCGCAGACTGCAGGGATTTTTATCCCAAAACAATGGAATCAAAATTAGTTAAAGGACTATATGCAGCAGGTGAAGTGCTGGACATCGACGCGCTCACCGGCGGACACAACCTTTATGTCGCCTTCGTTACAGGCCGTACAGCAGGGATTTCCGCCAGCCTATAGAGGAGAAACATGCACTATATCGTCGTGGACTTTGAATGGAATCAGCCCCTGAGCTTTCAGAGCGCATCCTACCGCAAGGTAGAGGATAAACTTTTATTTGAGATTATTGAAATCGGCGCCGTAAAGCTCGATAAGAACTTTCAGATAGTTGACACCTTTCGACAAACGATAAAGCCAACCCATTTTACAAAAATACATCCTCGTATCCGCCGCATCACGGGTCTTAGCAACGATGTGCTGGCGGACTCCCCCAACTTCATTGAGGCCAACAAAAAGTTTATGGACTTTTGTGAGAGCGATCCCCAATTTGTAACCTGGGGCAGCGAGGATGTGAGCGTATATAAACAGAATCTGGATTGCTTTGAACAGAACTACGAAACGCTCAGCTTTTTCAACCTGCAAAGAATGTTCTCACAAAGCCGCAAATTGGGCAACAACCAGCCCGGGCTAAAAATGGGTATGGAGAGCTTTAATATCAAGGAAGATGAATCTCTCCCCTTTCACAACGCCCTAAACGATGCCTACTATACGGCAAAGGTGCTGCAGCACATAGAAAACCGCGAGCACATCACCGATTACTCACAAGAGCCGAAAAAGCTGCTGCATGCAAGCAAACTGCGCAGTATACATGTAAACCATCAGGTGTTGTCCGTCAAACATGCGCTGCGCAGCAATCTGGTGCGCAAGGCACAATGCCCTGCCTGCAAACAGACTTGTGAATTGGAAGGCGATGTGGTGCCGCAAAGTGACAACAGCTATATTGCGCTGCTGCGTTGCCCCACACACGGATTGCTGTATATGCAAGCGCGTTTTGGCAAGCTGCGCAACCGCAACATCGGCATGGCGCTGAGCCTGGTGCCTGCCGGCAAAGAACACAAGCAGTACTTGAAAGCCAAAATATACCAAAACACCATTGAACCCGACAGAAACCGCCCTGCCATGGACTTACCCGACTTTCAACAGGTGGGCAGCTACCCCTTTGAGGACGAATAATATGGAACACATCATTGTACGCATACAGGACCAAACGCAGCGCTTTCCAAAGGGAACAAGCGTGCAGCAGGCACTGGAATCCATGCTTCCGAATTACCCGAGAACAATACTTGCGGCCTTTTGCAACGGCAATGTGCTGGAGCTGAACGAAGCCCTGCAAAGCGATGTAAACCTGCAGCCAATAGACTACAACAGCGAGGAAGGCAAGCGCATATACGAGCGTTCGCTGAGCCTTTTGGTCATCGCCGCCATACGTAACCTCTACCCCACCAAACACACCGAGGTGGAGGATGCCGTAGGCAAGACCCTTTCTTTTCACCTGACGGACAAAACTTTGAACCATGAGGATGTGCAGAACATAGAAGCAGAGATGCATCGTCTGGTGCGCCTTGCCCTGCCCATCAAAAAATACAAGTGGAGCGTGGAGGAAGCCCTCAAGTTCTTTGCGCGCGACGACCAGATGGATAAGGTAAAGCTACTGAATTACCGCCGCACACCAACCATCACCATCTATCAGCTGGAAAACAGCTACGACTATTTCTATGGAGCCATGCTCCCCAACACCAAATATCTTACCAGCTTCCAGCTGACCTCCCGCTACCCGGGCATGCTGGTCAGCTATCCCAACGATGCCGATATGCAGATTGTGCCCGATACACAAAGCCACAAAAAGCAGTACAGGGTGTTTGCGGAAAGCCAGGAATGGTGTGATATTTTAAAGGTCAGCAGCGTTGCCGATCTCAACAAGATGATAGAAAACGGAAAAATCCGTGAGTTTATACGCATCAACGAGGCGCTGCACGACAAGTCCATCGCACATATCGCCAATGAAGTGCTGCTGGCAAAGGCACGTATCGTGCTGATATTCGGCCCTTCCTGCAGCGGCAAAACCACCTTCACGCACAGACTGGACGTGCATTTGAAGGTGCATGGATTGGATCCTGTCATTGTGTCGCTGGATGATTTTTATCGCAACCGTGACACTCTGCCCGTATTGGAAAACGGCGAGGTGGATTTGGAGACCATCGAAGCGCTGGACTTGGATACCATGATCAAATGCTTTGATGGGCTGCTGGCAGGCGAGGAAGTGGATATGCCCATATTTGACTTCAAAACCGGCACCCGCAAGGCGGAGAGCCATAAACTGCGCCTGCAAAAAAACCAGCCTATATTAGTCGAAGGCATACATGCCATGAACGACAAAATCACCACACAGCTGCCGGAGCACCTGACCTACGGTATCTATGTCAGCCCCATCACCTGCCTGATGCTGGACGACCACAACCGTGTGCACACCTCCGATGCCAGACTGCTGCGCCGTATCGTGCGCGACATGCAGTTTCGCAATACGCCGGTGGAGCAGACCATCAATATGTGGAAGAGCGTGCGCGAAGGTGAGATCAAATGGATCTACCCCAACCAGGAAAAAGCGGACATCATGTTCAACACCACGCTACACTACGAGCTGCCCCTGCTGCACAGCTTCATCTACTCACAGCTGGATAAAATCGGCGTGGACGACAAGAACTATATCTCCGCGCGCCGTATTGTAAAATCGCTGAACTATCTGCTGCCCATAGGCGAGGAAGTCTTAAAAGAGATTCCCCCTCTGTCGATACTGCGAGAGTTTATCGGCGGCTGCTCCTTTTATATACGAGATTAATGCAAAGCTCCCTTTGCTGCTGCAAGCAGAAAGGGAGCTTTTGTAAGAAAAAGAGGATGAGCTTATAATAAATTGCTTCTTTTCGTTCGGCAATGTACGCTCTTATGTGCATGTATCCAAATAGAAAAAGTTTTTCGCATTGCATTCAGTATTATACTTACATTAGTATAATGTAATAATCCGCGCCTGCAGATAGTCGTATACCTTTTCTACCAATACCTGGTCGGACTTTTCAAAGCGTTTCGGCAGCTTGCCCAAAGGCAGCGACAATCTGGTGCGCAGACCTTCGTGCCCGGCAGCCAGCCGCAGCAAAAGATTCAGCAGATGCCGTTTGTTTTTGGGCTTAGAGCCCTTGGCCTGCAAGAGCAGAAACTCTATATAGAGCAGCTGCTCACCGGGATAAAGATAAGAGAATAATATACAAATCCATTTGGCATCCCGTGTGACGGATAGCAGTTTCAAACGCATCAGCAGATAGTAGCGCAGGCCGGCATCCTCGGGATAGACCTGTAAATGCGCCGAAAACAAGCCTTCAAACAAATTCGTTCCGGGCTCCCGGCAAAGCAGAAACAGTGCTTTGGCATAGGCAATCAAGAGTCTGGTATGGTTGTGCGTATGGCACAAGGATTCCAGGCGCAGCAAGGTTTCCTTTTTATCCGCCATGTCCCCCTGCTCACAGAGATGATACAAAGCCTCAGCATAGTATAGCTGCAGACTTTTATTTTCCGGGTACTGTTCATAGTGGCGGCGAATTTTCTCGACATGCGCCGGCTTTTGCGAAGCCTCCACAGTATAGAGCTGTATTTGCAGCGCCTCGCCATAGAGAAGCTGAACAAGCAGATAGTCGGCATATCTTTCCTGCAAGTCCATGATGGCCTGCCAGGTCGCTTCCTGACCCGCACCCTGCGCAAAACGGCGCAGCAAAATCTTGGCATAGCTGTGCTGCAAGGCCTCGTTTTGGGGATGTTCCTTGGAG
>JBHADM010000056.1:0-12523 GCA_041855045.1 Bacillota bacterium
CATAAATATGGCCGCCCTCAAAGTCTATGCTGATATTGTTTAGTACGGTATCCTTGCCGTATTTTTTTGTTAATTCATGTATTTCTATCATAATGCTACCGCCTTAGAGTTGTTTGTTCTGCGTGTCAAATCGCAGGTCTATGTACTTAATGTATAGAAACATGCCCAGTATCAGCAATAGGTTGAGTCCCACTATGCCCAGCATAGTAGGCCAGTAGTATTCAAAACCTTTGTTCAACAGGGAATGAAAATTGACAAACTCAATGGGTGTGGTTTCTCCGTAAAATACAATATAGGGAGAGGACAGCACAAAGCCGATCAGCGCAAATGCCACGGCCTGTATGCCCAGCAGGCTGAAAAAGAGTATTACTATGCCCAGCGTCATCCAAAACAGGAACAGGGGGAGCAGGGTCAGCAGCACTGATTGCAGGGGTGTAAAGTGCTCTATCAGCTCCAAGGGCATAATGCTCGGCAGGTTTTGCGCATCCCGCACACTGTTTTCCCAGCCGAAATTGAGCGGCGCTGCCAGGCATGCGCTGCCATACAGAATAATCGTAATAAGCCCCAGTGTCAAAAGCGACAGAAGTGCGCAATATACTGCCTGTGCCCCCAGCCACTGAAATTTGCTGGCGCGCAGCAGGGTTTGGTATTGGTAGCTGCTCTGTTTGGGGATTTCGGCAATCATAATGAAGTAAAACATGGAGAGAGCCAGTGTTATTTTTACATCGGTCATAATGACAAAAAACGCTTCGGTTTGCCCCAGCGGCATGTTGCTGTAACGGAGGAATCCCTGTATCTGGTCGTTGCTGATAAGGTAGATATATGCCAGTATGACGAGCAGCAGTGCCATCGTACGGCGAGATTTCAGCCAGGGAAGCAGATTGATGTACAGCAGCTGGTAAAAGCGGGAGTTTTTGATGCTAAGCATTGGTCAGCCTCCTTTTCAGGCCGAAATAGTACAGTACGACGCACAGAATGATGAGTATTCCATGGAGTGTCAGCGTACTCCGGTACACGCTCCAAGTAATTCCTTCATTAATCAAAGAGGAAGGATCGGGTATAGGGACTTTTGGAAATAAAAAGCGATAGGGATCCGTCCACCAAAAAAAATAAATCCCCGTGGGTATGGTTAGTGTCAGGAAGCGATCGGGCAGCCATATGGCTACCGTCAGCGCAATCATGCTCCATAGCGCGCCGATCACAAAAAAATTGAAGCAGTTGAAGGCGTACACGCCCCAGGCGTATTTGCTGAACCAGAAAGTATAGTAAAAATTATTCTCGGCCATAGGCAGGTTGATCATCGGGTTGCTGTCTACATAAGGCTGGCTTAGCAGGTGCCATAGCAGTACATTCAGCAGCCAGGCAAGTGTGAGCGCTGCGCCGCCGCTGAGCATAGTGGGCAGCACCTTGTTTCGGCAAATTGTAAGCAGGCTGCTGCGCATGGCTTTTTGGTAAAGAAAGCCGTCTCGTATTTCATCCACCTGGCTCATCGCATAGGGAAGTGTACAGAAAAAGGGGATGAGTATCATGACGGCACCAAAGAATATGGGGGTCATAATTTGAAACAAAGCACTCATGTACTCGGCTTCGCCCTGTGCTATTCTAATAAAGTACATCACAAGTGAAGTGCTGTTGAATGCCAGCCATACACCAAAAACAGTGATGTAAAAATATTTGTTACGAAATGCAGATTTGAGTTCTTGTTTCAAAAACTTCACATCCTTAAAGAAATAATATTGATAAATAATTTTTTGAGGGTAGGAAAATAGCGAACAGAGTATAACTCTGTTCGCTGAAATAATTATTGTACATTACTATAGCCGGAAATTTTAATGTAGTTCTGATTGTATTTTGTGTTACTTCGACCATATACATACCACAATCTATTATTTGTAATAGAATTGCTTTGTACAAAGTTAGCTGTATCAGGAGCCACCCAGTTTCCGCCATACTTTTGTTGTGCATTGCGGAAAGTACGTGCAGCTTGGAAATAATTATTAAAAACTCCATTATAAGGGCCTTCGTGTAAATAATGTCTTACATAAATCTTTTTGTCGTTATATTTTTTAAGTGCATAAGTATTGCCTTCATATTGATTGATTCCAACTACACTTTCAGAAGGTAATCTCACATAGCCGAAAGTATTATTTTGTGCAGCTAATGCACTGGACACACTTAAAACGATTATTGCTGCGAGTAATATTACTATTGATTTTTTCATAAGTAATCCTTCAAATAAAATATATAGATACATTATCTTCTTGTACTTTGAGTTTAGTTGCCCATTGGACTATCCCCTTTCCTAATTCACTTGTACGTATTTTTATTTTATACAGAATTTGTTAATTTGTCAACAAAATTTTATTTTGCTAATCAAGATTCATCTGATAAATAATCTAGGATATGCTTTGAAAATTGTTTAATAGGTTATTGCACATCATTCCATCCAATAAGTGGAACTTCTGTTTTTTCTTTTAATGACGGCATCTCTTCACCATAGAGCGTAAGTGTTTGTGCATGTAGCATGAAGCGAATTCTTGCATTGTTATGTTCCTCTTCAATATCCGGAAAAGGAAGATCCGGATACTGTACACCGTTTCCGTATATAATCCATGCTGGAATTAAAAGGTAGGAGTTTCCCATGTCTTCAGGATTATTTGCAAAGCAAAGGCGAAATTCCAATTTTGTAATTCGATAAATAGATCCCTTTTCCATCATGTCATCCAGCGCATGAAGCAGGTTAGAAAAGCTTGCTAAAGGTACATCGTCATATAGTATACCAAGGGGCTTGGCTAAAAATGCGGAAACCGTATAATCGCTTTCCGAGGTTATCTCAGTGCGAACAACACCAAAAGGAAGATTCTGTCCGTTATCTATACAAGAAAACATATTGTAATGACCATTCAGGCATGGAATTCCGTAAAAGCATTGTACATAGGATAGTAGATAGTCTCCTAACGAAGAAAATGGTTTGTTGTAATCAGGGAGGAGCTGCTCTGTCTGATTATTCACATGGTAGCGTTTGCTGCTAGCATAAGATTCATCCAACTTTAGGGAAGTGTCAGGGAATTGAGAGATGAAATCGCTTAGTATTTTTTGAGAAATAACATCCGCCATCTCCATACTGAGAGGGTTATTTTCTGCCTGTACAACATCTTTTTCAAAATAATCAAAAGCAGAAGTACCGTCCCTGAAAAAATTTTCCGGATAATTAGTTATAAAGTCATAAGAAAGCCCATCAGGATCGTTAAAAAGTACGCTGGTATGCGGAATATTACTTAAGTCACTTACACCCTGCGCAGTGACTATGGGTATAGTTATTTTGTCAGGCATTGTTTCAGTAACAATGTTGATATTGTCAATATCAACATTGATATTCCAATCCTTAATATGATACTGTTTATGCCAGCCTTCTTTCGCCTGCTCTTTCAGCTCTGAAAAAGAAACATAAGTTATTTTTTCTGCATGCACCGAAGTCATGCAAAATAGCATACAAAACAGGCACAGCCAAAACCGTTTAATATGTTGATACATCTGTCGTCACGCTCGCTTTCGAAAATGAATCTGGATTTTTGTGTATATCTAAATAACAGCATATATACAGTTTGTTATTTTGTCAACAATAATACTCATGCCCACTCCCCTCAGCCATTCCCAAAGAATACCTCCTCCAGGGGCATATAACCGGTCTCGTCGACAGACGGCACCCATATGCGCACCCATTCTCTGCCGTCCGCCGCTTTTTCAATAAGTGCTATTACAATGCCGGACTCAAAAGGGAATCTCCAGGAGCTTGCTTTGCCCATAGGCTTGTCGTACTTTACACTGTTCTGCAAATATGCGGTATTGACGGTAACATACATGGTCGTATTGTCCTTTGTCGAGGGTGTCAGATACTTTTCCATCATGTAGCCCTGTTCGCCCAGCACATCCACACGGCACCATTCACCGTCCCTGTCGAGTATTTTGACAGGCGTTCCGTTGTAGTACTTTCCTTTAGATGCGCTGCTGCGGTCTTTTTTTTCGCGCAGATGCAGTCTGTCCTCCGGATTGGGATTCTTCACAATTGCCCAGTTCGTCAAATCCATTCTCTCTACCGTTTCCTCATAGCCTTTCGGGAGATGCGTCCACTCGATGCTGCGTATATCATCCCAATCGCTGCTGCCGACAACATAGCTTTTCTCGTTAAATAACAAAGGCTCCCCGCTGACGAATTGCGGCGCAATATTTGCGGCATATTCCGTAGACTCATTTAAAATGTGTACCATACATCTGCTGTCTGCCATTTTGCGTATCTGCACATAGCTGTTGCCGTCCGCTTGCGGCACCATCAGGGTATCGTGGCTTGTGCTGTCCATAAAACGGCTGCCTTTTGGCAAAGGTGTGCTTTCCACAATGTCCCAGGTCACAGGCACATCATCCTTTGCGGTTACAACGTACAGCACCAGCTCTCCGCCGGGCTTTTCCGCCAGTATTTGAAAATCATTTCCCAATATGCCGTCAATATAGCGTGCGTTCGGAAATAATTCCCTTGCCGCCGATTCCAGATAGCTGTGCATGTATCGGCTGCTGAGCCAGGGGTATTTTTCATAGGTAAAACGCTCCAGAAGCAGCTCGCTCTGCAGCTCTTTCATAGGGAAGCTGCGCCGATCTGACAGCGCTTCCGTATGGATATCCGTGTAGAAAAACTGATAACTGTGTATCAGCACATCTCCGTAAAAATCAAAGCTATCTTTGACGATGCGATCCTGCTCCGGGTAGGCTTTCTGTATCACTATGCCCTGTATATACCATGCGGTATCCTCGTCGCGATGCAGCCGCCACTGCATGGTTCTCTGCTCGCTTAGGGTGAATGTAAGCAGCCACGGCTGTTTGCTGTCTGCATCAAAGCCTGCGGCATATTCTGGCATGTTTGTGTTGGCAAATAGCTTTCGCCAGCCTGCATCCTCCTTGCGGTAACCCACCAGGACGGTTTTTCCGTCCTGCAGCAGCAGACACAGTGCATCCTCAAAGGCTCTGATATGGGAGCTTATCTCGGCTTGCGGATAGTCGTTCCGGAGGATGCCTTGCAAATCGCCCGGAATCTGTTCCGCTGCCATGGCTGTCGGTATGCTTAATATGCAGAACAGCAGTATACATAGCCATATTTTTTTCATAGTGATACCCTCCTATTTGCAGTTGTACACTTTGCCAAACGGTGTAGCGTCGGCTTTGAAATCATGTACAGATACGGTATAATGTCATATATATGCAATGATTATACTTTTTTGGAAATGAGGCTTTATATGAATAACGATTCTATAGGTATATTTTATCCCAATCAGGAAAAATTTGTCAAAGAACAACGCATTCGGCGTTTCTTTTATACACTATTTGCGTTGTTTGTACTCTACACATTGGCAAACTCCGTATTCAAAAACGATGGGGAAGACATCATTATCAGCGCTGTTATCCTTCTCCTGCTGAATCTGCCCGCGTGGATAGAAACAAAGCTTCGATGCAGGATCTCGGTGGGCGTATATATATTCGCTCTGTTTTATGTAATCTGCCCTCTGCTGGGCAATGCCTACCTGTTTTATTATACTGTGCCGTGGTGGGATAAGTTTATGCACGCTACAGGCGGTATTGTACTGGCGATGCTCGGCGTGTTTATATCTGCAAGATTGAATAAGGGCAACGAAAACAGGGTCTGGCTCAATGCCTGGTTTGCTTTGTTCTTCAGCATCGCTTTGGCGGCCATATGGGAGTTTTATGAATATGCCGTCGATAGTTTCTTTCTCAACGATATGCAGAAAGACAGCTTTATCAGCTCTATAAACTCCTATCTCTTGGGCGGCAATGTGGGCAAAATGGCAGGCATTTCGTCTATTGAGAGCGTGGTGGTAAACGGGCAGCCCCTGGCAGGCTATATAGACGTCGGCTTGCACGATACTATGATAGATATGCTGCTGGAAAGCTTCTGCGGCTTGCTCTATGTCATATATTATGTGCTGCGCAAAGGAAAAAATCCCGCATTCACGCCGTTGGAAAGCTTGCAGAACGCGGAATAAACAACAGACCTCACAGTCGATTGCGATGGTGAGGTCTGTTTTATTGTATGTATTTTAAAAACGCTCAAAAGGAAACAGTATTTTTTATATAGCTATTGAGGTAACCACTAAGTGAAATTATGGGACTATCCTTTGGGCATCAGTTTACTACTGTAGCAGTCCTTAAAAATGCTCTTTCACTAATTTTGCCAATGCAGCGGCAATTTTATCCATGCTGTTTGGTGTAAAGTGCATAAAATCAATCTCGTTCATGTCGGCTATGCCGTCCAGGTTCAGGAATAATACGCCCTCTTCATGGGCAATGCTTTCGTAATGCCTTGCCAAATGATAGGATTTTTCGCTGCACTTGCCCATTTCATTGGCATAAAAGCCGTTTTCCACTCCTTTTGGCATGGGCGGGGGAGCGACCACAATAATATTCGGTATATCCAGCCATACCTCTGCCTGCTTAGCCAATCGTACAAGACGCTGCATGCCCTGCGCGATGTTTTTGGCGGTTGCGGAATAGCGTTCTTTGCAGTCGTTGGTGCCCAATGTGATGATGAGGGCGTGCAAAGGGCTGTGCGAGCTCAGACAGGGCTTGAGATAATCCAGTCCGCGCATACCGTCGTTCAAGGGATCCGCAAATACGGTGGTTCTGCCGCAGAGACCCTCTTCCACGACGGCGTATTCGGGTAATAACGCTTGTAGCTTTCGTGTCCAGCGTACACTCTCCGGAAATCGCGAATGATTTTCCGTGTTGTACCCCCAAGTGTTGGAGTCTCCAAAACAAACAATTCTTTTTTCCATAATTCCTCCCATATATAAGCCTGTACTTGTCATAGGATTTTCAATATGCACAAAAAAGTGATGCATATTTGGTATTATATAACATTTTTTTAAAATATAAAACGGCTAATGCAGTGTATGCAATCTGCCTATACAATTCCAACAAAATACCATGAGAATCTTTGTAGGTTATATCAATATGATTTTTAATCTTTTTTGCTTATAATATTAACAGTTGATACAAAAGTGTATCATAATTTTTTGAAGGAGGCTATATATATGGCAAGTTTATCACTACAACATATTTATAAGATTTATTCCGGCAACGTAACCGCGGTTAGCGATTTCTGCTTGGACATCGAAGACAAAGAGTTTATCGTTTTGGTAGGTCCTTCCGGTTGTGGTAAATCCACTACATTGCGCATGGTTGCAGGCTTGGAAGAAATCAGCAAGGGTGAACTTTACATCGGCGATCGTCTTGTAAACGACGTAGCCCCAAAAGATAGAGATATCGCGATGGTTTTCCAAAACTATGCGCTTTACCCACATATGACAGTATTTGATAACATGGCTTTCGGATTGAAACTCCGCAAAACCCCTAAGGACGAAATCAAGCGCAGAGTAGAGGAAGCTGCCAAGATTTTGGACATTGGCCACCTTCTCCAACGCAAGCCAAAGGCTCTTTCCGGCGGTCAACGTCAGCGTGTTGCTTTGGGTCGTGCTATCGTGCGTGAGCCAAAGGTATTCTTGATGGACGAGCCGCTCTCCAACTTGGACGCCAAGCTTCGTGTTGCCATGCGTACCGAGATCACCAAGCTCCACAAGCGTTTGCAAACCACCTTTATCTATGTAACCCACGACCAGACAGAAGCTATGACAATGGGTACCCGTATCGTGGTTATGAAAGACGGTTTGGTACAACAGGTAGATACACCGCAAAACCTCTATGACTATCCGATTAACGCATTTGTGGCAGGCTTTATCGGCAGCCCGCAAATGAACTTCTTCAACGTATTGCTCGAAAGAGAAGGCAACCAGACCTACGCTAAGTTTGGCGAAAACAAAGTTCTCATCCCGGCAGGCAAGCTCGGTAAATTTGTGGATGAGGATCATGTAGGTAAGGAAGTTATCATGGGTATCCGTCCGGAAAACATCCATGATGATGCAGCCTTCATCGCAAACGCACCGGAAGCATGCATAGACGTAAACGTAGAAGTAACCGAGTTGATGGGCGCAGAGACCTACCTCTACCTCAGCACAACCGGTAAAGACGGCAACGTTATCGCCCGTGTTAACCCACGTACCTCCAGCAAGGCAGGCGACACCGTAAAAGTTGCGTTCGACGTAAACCACCTGCACTTCTTCGACAAGGATACTGAAGTAACCCTGTTGAACAGATAAATATATCTTTAAAAAAGCTCCGCAAGGAGCTTTTTTTTGCGGTGATTTCGGAATAGAAAGACTTATGCTGCAGTATTGCGTGCCTTTTTCTTTTGCGCAAGCAAAGTCAGAAACTGCGATAAGCCAAATCCGGCAATCGGTATCAACATAAATACATGACTTACCACATACTGGCTCTTGGTTTCCCAAAGCAGATGGAACAGGAATCCGCCAAGGAAATACAGGGGGATATATAAGCTGGGCAAAAGCTGATTGTTTTTCAGCAGTTTCCATAATCCCAATGCACTTAATACATAGATACTAAGCAGTAGTGCGCGCATGGCGAGCGCAATCAATTTATACAATGTGCTATCGTCATATATGCTTGCAAGCAGCGAAGGTTTCTCTATTTTTTGCGATGCAAACTCGTTGCTGAGCGGGCCGGACCAAATGGATTGAAACAGCGGATCGGTCCATGTGCTTCGTATTTTTGTCAGGAAAAATGTAAATGCCTCTTCGGGCTTACTTGTAAACGCGGTTAGACGCGTGGATATTTCTTCTCTGACCAACATGTTCAGCTTTTCGGGATCAAAGTCTACAGTTTCATATAAATTCCATGATCTTTTGGAATACATGCCGGGTTCGCCGTTGTTGCCATAGTGGATGCCCAAATTGACCCAGGCTATGGAAGGCATGCCGGGCAAATCCTGTTTTGCCTTATTTTCATAGTATTGCCGAAGCATCTGTCCCGAGACTATACTGAAGGACATAATAAGTATGGCCATTAGAGCATATATTGCTTTTTTATCCTGCAATGCTTTGAGCGCAAGCATGATGCACAAAGCGATCAATAGAATCAGTATATTGCTTCTAAGCAGCACGGATATGGCAAAGAACACGACAGATAAAACGGCGGAAAAGTGCCTGTTTTTTTCTGTAAAGCGCAATAGAAAATAGGTGCCGAGCAGCGCAAAAAACAGGCTGAACAATACATTATAAGCAAATAAAATAAAAAACAAAACCGGTAAAAAGAAGTAGCTGAGTATGGCTGTCAGTTTGCTCGACTGTTCGTTTTGAAAAAGCAGGGTGCTGATTTGTATTTGTAATACCTGTATCAGGAGCACACAGAGCAGATTTGCGGCAAACAAGCCCTTGGCATTGGCCAGGGAGCCCAGCAGTCGAAACAAGGTCAGCAAACCCAACTGGTGTGGATAAATATATAGATAGGAACCACGAGGGATGACAATGCTGCCGGTGTCGGTGAATTGTTTTGCAATGTTGAATATTTCCCATACATCTGCGCGTAAGCCTGATGGGGCAAGCGTAATCATGTAGATGCCGAAAGCGGTATACAATACGGAAAACACCAGTATTATATGCCAAATTTTTACTCTTTCCGACAATGCAATCCGTATGACGATGGCAAGGATCGAATACAGCAACAATGCCGCGCCTGCAAACCACATCGTATCATGCAAAAAAACAGGGGTTTCCAATTTTCTCAGGCTCATAAAGGTATAGCCTATCAAAAGGCTTATCCCTAAAATACTGAGCAGCGGTATGGCCAACAAAGCGGGGGTACGCGCTAATTTTTTGTGCATAGTCTTGCCTCCAAATGAATTTCTCTCATTATACCATGTTTTGTTTACAAATAGCGGGAATTTCGCTATACTAATAAAAAACATGTATTAAAGGAGACGTCTATGTTTTACGGTGCGTTAGAGGCAGGCGGCACAAAAATGGTCTGCGCTGTTTTCGATCAATCGGGCAATATGCTCAAACGGGAAAGTTTCCCGACAGAAACACCGGAGCTTACCATGCCCAAGCTGATTGCATTTTTTCAAAAGGAAAAAGTGGTTTCACTTGGCATAGGATGTTTTGGCCCCTTGGATTTAAACAAAAACAGCGCCACTTTTGGAAGTATCAGTACAACTCCCAAAATTGCATGGCGCAATTATCCCATACAAAAAGCATTTGAAAAGGCGCTTAATGTTCCTGTAAAACTCGATACCGACGTCAATGCAGCAGCCCTGGCAGAGGCTACTCTCGGTGCGGCCAAAGGGCTGGGCTCATGTTTATATGTAACCATAGGCACAGGGATTGGCGGCGGTATGTACATCAACCACCAGCTTACGCATGGTCTGGTACATCCTGAGGTAGGTCATATGGTAGTTTGTATTCATCCGCAGGATCCCATGCCGCAGGGCATATGCCCAAGCCATAAGGGATGCTTGGAAGGCTTGGCTGCAGGGCCGTCCATAGAGAAGCGTTGGGGGCTTAGTGCAAAAGAACTGCCGGACGATCACCTTGCCTGGGAAATCGAGGCGGATTATTTGGCGCAGATGTGCGTTAATGCAATCTATTTTGTGTCGCCCGAAAAAATTGTTTTGGGTGGAGGCGTGTTGCAGCGCAAACATTTATTCAAATTGATTCATCAGCGTGTATTGGAACTGCTTAGCGGCTATATAGACACGCCCGTGATTTTGGAGCATATAGAGGACTATATCGTTGAGCCGGGGCTGGATATCAACAGTGGAATTATCGGCTCCTATCTCTTGGCGGTAGAGGCTTTGCAATCGTTTCAAAATCAATAGCGCGCAATTGAAACAATTCTTGTAACAGTTCGAAAAATCTATTTAAAGCCTTCTCTTTTTTGTATATACTACAACCAGTAAGGAGGCTGCTTATGAAGACCAACATGAAAATTTTTTCATTATTTCTTGCGATCTCGCTATTTTTTTCAGGCGCCGGCGCAGAAACAATTATTAAAGAGGATGCAAACATGAAAACAATCTATTTAGCCGGCGGTTGCTTTTGGGGTACGGAGCATTTTTTAAAGAAAATAGAAGGGGTAGAGAAAACCGAAGTAGGCTTTGCCAATGGCAAAACAAGCAGCCCCAGCTATCAGGATGTTTTGGCAGGCTCCGGACATGCGGAAACCGTAAAAGTAGATTATGACAGCTCGAAAATTACATTAAAAGAAATTTTGCGCTTGTATTTCATGACCATAGATCCGCTTAGCATCAATAAACAGGGAAATGATATCGGTGTGCAGTATCGTACAGGGATTTTCTATGAAGACGATACGCAGCTGTCCGAGATTCAATCGTCTCTCGCAGAGCTGGAAGCCAGCCTGGGACAAAAGTCGGTTATTGAGCTGGCGGTACTGCAAAACTATTATCCGGCAGAGGAGTATCACCAGGATTACTTGGATAAAGTACCCAATGGCTACTGCCACATTCCACAAGCATTTTTTGACATGGCGTCCAATTATGAACCGCACAAGGAGATTCCCGTGCAAGTGCCTGCGCCGACTAAACCCGCCGCTTCCGGTTTTGTAAAACCGAGTGAAAAGGAACTGCGCATGCGTTTGACACCGCTGCAATACGAAGTTACCCAAAACGCCGCAACGGAGCGTCCGTATCAAAATGAATTTGACCAACATTTCGAAAAAGGCATCTATGTGGATGTTGTCAGCGGGGAAGCCTTGTTCAGTTCTAAAAACAAGTTTGATTCCGGTTGTGGATGGCCGGCATTCTCCAAACCCATCACATCCTCCAGCATACAGAAGTTTGAGGACACCAGCTATGGGATGGTGCGCACCGAAGTAAAAAGCAAACTTGGCAACAGTCATTTAGGGCATGTATTTGATGACGGTCCGGAAGAGCTGGGCGGTATGCGTTACTGCATCAACAGCGCATCGCTTCGATTCATCCCTTTAGAAGAAATGGAAGAAGAAGGATACGGCGATCTGATTGCGGAAGTGGAGTAATAATAAACTGACATAAACCATCTGCGGATGGTTTTTTCTTGAATATCGTCTTTTGTAAGCGAAAAGAATCGCCCCGTATCCATTACAGATTCGGGGCGAGATCTTTTTATCGGTCTTTATATGCCATCCAGGTATACAGCAGACTTAGCTTCAACTTTTTCGGCAAGCTGAGCTTGGGGAATAATGTTTGGAAAGTTTGTTTTGTAACTTCCTCCTCCCAATTCAGCTCTTGATTTTTGGAATATACCACCCTGCTCACTGCATTTGCAAAGTAAATCATATTGATGGGGAAGTGATGGTTCACTTCGGCGGCATAATCGAATAGGGTTCTGGTTTTATTGTATTTGGGAACCTTTTTGCTCCAGTTGTTTATGATGAGCATACATGCGCGGCTGTATATGCGCACTCTCTTCTCTTGATTTTCCTCTTTTTCAGCCAGCTGCAAGGGCTGTGTCAACCATATAAACAGTATGGTCAGCAGCAATGTTATCAGGAAGAGTATGATAAAGAGCCAATTCCAGTTATTGTTATTGTCTGCCGTTGGTGGAGGAGG
>JBHADM010000057.1:0-9262 GCA_041855045.1 Bacillota bacterium
AATCGTTCACAATTTCCGGTGACGATAGCTGAGGGGTCCCACCTGTTCCCATTCCGAACACAGAAGTTAAGCCCTCAAACGTCGATGGTACTTGGCTGGCAACGGCCCGGGAGAGTAGATAGTTGCCGGATTCTATATACCAAAAAAGGAAGCGAATGCTTCCTTTTTTGCTGTGATATTTTTTCGTTTCAGATCTGTCCGGTTAATCTCAGTACAATCTCAGCAATCAATGCAGAGCCTACATAAGTACCAATAATAACAAATAATGCAACGATGATGATCTTCCAACCGGATTTCTTCAGTGTATCCAAATTCTTACCGGTGTATATACCTGCATAGGCAAGTATGGGAGTGGTGAGCGCAAGGAAATCTACCTTGGCAGTGTATGCTGAAATGGTCTCTGCACCGGGGAAGCCGGGAATGGTTACCACAACAGCAAGGGTTACAATGTATGCAACAGCGGGTATTTTAAGTGGAATATACTTTGCCATGGCGATACCCACGATGGAGATTGCTACCAGTATCAGCATGCCGGGTAAAGATTCCAGAAGAGTAAAGGATCTTTGCTTTACCATTTGGCCTGCTAAAGACAGCGCGGCGGTAATCAGCAATACGATAAATGCATTTTTTATTTTCATTTTATTTCTTCTCCTCTACTATTGATGTATCTTCGACATCTTTGACGATGTCGGGAAGGGATTTGCCATCGTCAATCTCCGGCTTTACACTGGGAGGTGTGGCGTTTTTCCCTTTGATTTTACGGTATAGCCATTCGGAAGCCGGTAAAGCAATCCACAAGGACATGTATACGCCATCCAGGCCGGACAACATGTTGGAACTGGCACCAAAGGCCTGTATCATTTCCGCCATGTCGGGGTGTGCAGCCGACAGTGTCGCTACACCTGCGGTCATCATGGAAGCCGAACCCACACCGCTTGCCATCGCAAGAGAATAGGGGTGGAATGCCTTTATGGCGTCCAGTGCCGATGCCATGAGTCCTACAAATAGTGTGCCAAACACTGTGCCGACGATATAAACACCCAGCACGCCTTCACCTTCCGGAGAATCCAGGCCGTATCTGTCACCGATCAGGGCAACGTTCGGTTCGCGTGCGATGGAGTGCGCAGCGCCGATGGCTTCTCTGTTGAGGCCTATCATCAGCGCAATCGGAATACCTAATAATAAGGTTCCCAGATTGCCGAATTCCTGCAAAATCAGTGCGGGAGATGCAGCCAAAATCTTTGGCAGTGTAGGTCCGATGTTGGTGCCGTACTTTGCCATCAGCAATAACAGCGTGATACCAATTAAGGAACCTGCATCTTCCATTTCTTTTTCTTTGGCAAGCTTTAGGAACTTCGGTGTCGTAAAGATACCAAATACCAGTGCATACAGCATAGGCAAAAGAACCATTTTACCGCTGCCAATCGGGATGTTGATGACGCCGATCAACTCAGCTGCAATAACAAGGCCGAGTACAATCAAGTGTAGTTTGAAATTTTTCATTTCAAAAGCTCCTTTCAAATATTGTTATTTTTATTGATTTAAATAATCAAGTGCACACTGTACCAGGAACGACGATCCGGCAGTAAAATAACTCTCGTCTATATTAAACTTGCTGTTATGATGCGGGTATATCGTACCGTTTACCGGGCTGGGATTGCTCATAAATACAAAGTTTCCGGGAATACGCAGCAAGTATTCGGCAAAGTCTTCCGCGCCCATAATAGGATCTTTCATATCATATACCAATTCTTCACCAAAGAGCTTTATGCAGGCATTTCTGGCAAGACTGTGCATGGCTTCGTCGTTGATGAGAGCTGGGTACTTGTAATCGTAAGTATATTCAATGCTTGCACCATATGCGGATGCAATGGCGCTTGCAATTTCTTCTATGCGTCTTGCCAGGCGCTCCCGTATGTTTTGATTAAGCGCGCGTACGGTGCCTTCCAGCTCTACTTCGCTGGGTATGATGTTTTGGTTAAATCCGCCTGTAAAGCGGCATACGCTCACAATAACGGGATCTACTGCGCGTACTTCGCGGCTGCTCAAACGCTGCAGCGCCATAACGATTTCTGAACCGATGAGTATGGGGTCGTTGGTCTGTTCAGGGCTCGCTCCATGTCCGCCCACACCTTTGATTTTGATGAGAAATCTATCCATGGATGCCATCATGGCACCTGCTTTGAATCCGATGCTGCCCTGGATTACCTCTTTAGACAGCCAACCTTCATGCATGCCGAATATAGCGTCTACACCTTTTATTGCGCCTTCTTCTATCATAGGCAATGCGCCGCCCGGATATTCCTCACCAGGCTGAAAGATGATTTTAATCGTGCCCTTAAAATCGTTATGCTCTTTCAAATATACCGCTGCGCCCAATGCCATGGCCGTGTGGCCATCGTGTCCACAGGCGTGCATATTACCATTTGTAGAGGCAAAATCAAGTCCTGTCTCTTCCGATATATGCAAGGCATCCATGTCTGCACGCAGCATCACTGTTTTTCCCGCCTGCGTTCCTTGGATTTCTGCTACCATGCCATTACCGTTCATGTAAAGGTTATATGGAATATGATACGCATCCAATACAGACCTTACATAGGCGGCGGTTTGGGGCAATTCGTTTCCCAATTCGGGTATTTGGTGCAGATACCTTCGCCATTCCACCATTTTGGCTTGTAAGTTTTGTGTAAGCATAAAAATCACCTTTCATTCAATTTTTTTGTAATGTAAAACAGATGCAGCAAGATTTGTTACATTTACATACTTTGTAAATATTATTGCATAAATCTGCTTTTTTTGCAATAAAAAAGTATAAAATGTGAATATATCATTTGCAATAATACAACATCCCCAAAATAACATTAATAGTTTCTAAAATATTAATAAAATAATAGATTTTTTCTGAAGTGTGCGTCCCCCAAAAATAAAAAAAGAATTCTTGCAGAATTTTCTTTTTTAACGCTGAAAAACGTCGTTTGTTAAATTACTTCACTCGCTGCGTTTCACGAATGGATTCCTCTTTGTCTCTTCCTATGCTATACTGTAATTAACAAACATAATAGGAGGTTTTTATGAACAAATATATAGTTGCCGCGGTATCCGCTTTGCTTATTTTCTTCGTAGCTATTGCTATAGCAACCGCCGCGGAGGTGAGTTTCACCAATCGTATCATGCCTATGTCCGTAATTGCTTCCGAAAATGTGGGGGAAGCCTATAAGCTGCTCGATAATAACGGCGCTACCGCATGGATATTTAGCCGCACAATCCGTCCCGCCACGCTCAAATTCGCATTCGACAGGCAAAACATACAAGGCGTATGGATACGCAGCGGAGATTACAGTAACGAAGCGCAATATCGCTTTTATGACAGAGCGTTGTTTGCAAATGTACTTGTAACTACCGCGCAGGGCAGAACAGAGGAGTATATTTTTAATATTGCAGAGCGATACGATGCGTCCACCAACAACAGCACATGGAAAAACGGTTACCAGCTCTTTTCTTTTGGCAATGTGATAAACGACGTGGTATCCGTAGATATGACACTGCTGTCCTTTGAGGAGGGAACGGGCAGAAGCGGTAAGCTTGCTGTCAGTGACGCGGCTTTTACATCCACTGCAAGCATCACATCCAATGTCACACGCGTATATGACGATACACCTCAGGCTCCAAGTGCAGGAAGCGAAATATTAGGCTTAACGCCCGGGCGCACCGATCAGGTAGTTACATTGCTCAAGCGTCTGGCAACGCGATCCGGCCCCAGCACCAACTACGATGAAGATTTGGGAAGCTTTTTCAAAGGCGGAGAATCTATACGAGTCATCAATAAAGCCTGGGATCATCGCAACGACAGGTATTGGGTGCAGGTGGAGTTCACCGACGAACGCGGTCGATTCCTGCGCGCCTATACCGGCATACAACGTGTAAATATTACACAGGATCAACTGCCTACGGAGTCCGTACTGTACGAGGGACGGTATACCAGTGGCACGGCAAAAGCCTATACAGGACCGGGTACACAATATTTTGCCTATCGCTTTACCGTACCCGGCGGTACATACTGTGACGTTATTATGATAGAAAACGGCTACGCTCTGATAGAGTTTGCCGGTGGTCCGAAAGACTATCGCAGAGTATGGGTGGAAGCGAGCGTTGTAGAGTAAACTGTATTAGCCAATTTTAATAAAAAAAGACTTGTAACGCAGTAGTGTACGCAAGTCTTTTTCGTATGTTATTTTACCGTTCTAAATTCTCCAGCTCTTGCTTTGCTTCTTGCAATAACTTATGGCTGAATTTATCGCCGTTTTGAATACGTGTCGTAAAGCCCTGTATTGCTTCTTTTAGCATATTTTTTACAGTCTTGCGCGCAACCGCGTCCGGATTTTCCAACAGGATAAGTTTGGCAATGCGCAGGCAAATATCCGGGAAGGTATCAATGGGTTTGCTGTCAAGTTGCAATTCATAACAAAGCTGGTATAGGAACTTTGCGGTATGGCTGTCCGCTTCCACATAAATACCTTTGAAATACATGTCGCCAAGCTTGTATAAAGCTGCAAAATCGTTGAACAGAGCCGCTTTTGCAAACATTTGAAAAGCCATTTCCATATTTTTTTCAACACTTCTGCCATAGTAGTAACAGTATCCCAAATTACTTATTGCTGTGATACTGCCTGCCTTGGCGGCTTTTTTGTACCAATGAACGGCTTTGGCAAAATCCTGCTCACAATGCCTGCCGCCATAAAACATAGCACCGACGGTTAGATAGGCTTCGGGGTGTCCTTGTTCCACAGCATGATTCAAATAGTCTTTTGCCTTTTGTATCAAACCCGTGGTGACTTCCGCAGGTTTCATATTCCAAAGTATATGGTTTGCAGCTTCTATCATGGCTTCCACATTGCCGTTATCAGCTTCTTGCATCATTTTTTTAAATCATCCATCGCTATCACCTTTTTTTGTTATATTATAGCATATCATTGTATTATTTCTATGGAAATTATTGTATAATTATCTAAAGAGGAGGATGACAATGAGGGGATCTTATTTTTTATCATACTTGACGGCACTGCTCGGTGTAGCCTTTGCTGCCGTTCTGTATTTTCGTATGCAGGAAGAGGCATTGGCTGTATTAGCCTTGTTGCTGGGCATACTCGTAAGTCTTATCGTTTATTGCTTGCAAAATCTCTATCGGCATGCGGCAGACATGTTAAAAATGTTGGAAGAAATCATGACTGCGAAAAAAACGTCTGCCTTATCCACCTTACGTTTGGATAAATCGGAGCATTGGTATATGCAGAAAATACAAAGCTCTCAATCCAAAGAAAATATGCAAGAGGATGCGGAAAGCAATCTGACTTTAAACAACATCGTCACAAATCAGGAGGAGCGTCTCTGTTTCGTATGTGGGACAAAAAATACTGCAGATAAAAGTTTTTGCTGGATGTGCGGTACTGCTTTCAGCAGAAATGACTAAGAGAATACACCCTTTTTATAGGTACAAATAGTAAACTGATTATACAAAACGCTTTACAGTCTTCTTCGAGATTGGCAAAAAGAAATCTGCGACAATACTCACCAAAAAAACGCATATAACAGTTCCGATTCCGACAATCCCGCCCAACATCATTCCTGTCAATACAAATGTGAGGTCGCTCAGCATGCGGACGATGCTGAATCGCACATGACTGTTGTCGCTGATGATAACTGCTACCAGGTTGTTTGACCCCGTACCGGCTCTGATTTAATTACAGTTGCCAATATCACGTATCCTAAAGCCAGAATGCTGATTTTAATTGAGAATTCCATGCTTGCAATACCGAATGGAGACAATTTATAGGTGAAAAAATCAATAATCGGTCTTCCGCAAAACATGCAAATTATCGTGCCATTCTTTACATGTCTTTTGTATATCGTCAAAAGAATCAGAATAATCAAAAAAAAACACACGCTCATGTGTGTGATGCCATGTATCAGAAACGATAGGCCAATGTTATGATCCAACTTAAATATGCCCTGTATCGGCACATTGAAAGGATCTGCACCCGGATGGGAAAGCAGAAAAAGCGTCAGGCCAGAATGTGCGATACTTAGGCCAACGAATAACAATATAAGCCGAATACCATAGTTTTTGACCCTGTCTTTGTTCATTGATGCCCCTCTTTTGTATCAGTGTGTATGATTTTATTAATGATCATTACAGCACATCATTATTCTTTATATTAGTGCATATAAAAATTCCCGAAAACAGTATGTTTTCGGGAATAGTATTTGAGTATATTCTCGTGCTTATCTCTTAGAGAACTGCGGCGCGCGACGTGCGGCTTTGAGACCGTATTTCTTACGTTCTTTCATACGCGGGTCACGTGTGAGGAAACCGGCTTTTTTCAGCTCCGGTCTAAGCTCAGGATCAGCCTTGCACAATGCGCGGCTTACACCGTGACGAATGGCGCCGGCTTGACCTGTTAAACCGCCACCCTTTACATTTACAAGAATGTCCATAGGAGTGCTGAGTTTAACCAGCTCCTGCGGTTGACGAACAGTCATCTTCAGTGTTTCCAAACCGAAGTAGTTGTCGATATCACGACCGTTGATTACAATTTTGCCTTCGCCTGGTACTAAGCGAACACGAGCTACAGCTTTTTTACGGCGACCTACTGCGCTATACATTACATTAGCCATTTATTTATCCCCTTTCGCTTATACTAGTTCGAATGTTTCCGGCTTTTGAGCTTCATGCTGGTGCGCTGTACCTGCATATACATGGAGCTTCTTTGCCATCTGTCTGCCTAAAGGCCCCTTTGGCAACATGCCTACAATTGCTTTTCTAACAGCAAATTCCGGCTTTTCTTGTATCAATTTGCGGTATTTTGTTTCCTTCAAACCACCTATATATCCGGAATGTCTGAAATAGGACTTTTGATCCAACTTCTTACCGGTTAAAATTACCTTATCCGCATTGACAATGATCATATTGTCGCCACAGTCAACATGCGGGGTAAAGCTTGGTTTATGTTTGCCGCGTAATACAGAAGCAACCTGAGATGCCAAACGACCCAATACTACGTTCTCTGCATCGACAACGTACCACTTGCGCTCTACATTACTTGCGTTTGCCATGAATGTTTTCAAGAGTGTTTCCTCCAAATATTTGATATACAATTGCTTGGAAAATAATGGTCGTATTCTCCAGTTTGGACTCAACAGCTTCCGGGGCTAACAGAACCATTGTGCCAACCAATATTCTACAAAAAGTACCCTATATTGTCAAGCCTTTTTCATCTGTAGTTCACTTTTTTCCTGCATACTGCGCAGCATGCACAGAGCACTTATACCCAATAGGAGCAAGGTGGGCAGACAATAGCGGTAATAGCCGTTTACAGGTGAAGCGATAAGACCGAGTGCATAAACGATACCGGGAAGCAATACCAACAAAAAGCGGAACTGTTTCTTTACCAGTATTACGCACAAGGCAATCAGGTGCAGGAAATGTATCATGCCTGTAGTGAGGAATATATTTATAACAGGCAGACTTGTGTATATTTGATGCGCATAGCGGTAGTAGTTCATCATACTGCTGTGCGGCTTGGGTGAAAATTCCGGTATATCCTCGATAAAAAGGTATTCATAAAAGTACTCGGGTTTTAATTCCGTATGGATGCCTGGGATAAAATATGCAAACATATTTTGATATGTTGCATTCAAATAGGTGAGGGGGTAACGCTTGCCCAAACTTTGGTGCGCTTGTCCAAACGCGGCTATTTCTTCCGCTGTGGCATTTTCTTTATGCAAATCCTTAATACGATCCGATATTCCTGCGTTATAGAACCGGGCTATGCTGTTTACATCCGTGATGAGAGCTTGTACGCCTTGCATTTCTTCCGGGCTAAGGCTCTCTTTCCCATACAGCGAAATCACGCGAGCAACCTGCTGCATTTGTATGGATTTGTTGGCGCTTTCTTTTTCCGGCGCAATGTTCATGGCGTGCATAACCCAATGTAGGGATGCGTTTGCTACAAGCACGCTCAACACGCAGGTCGCAATCAGCACTATGCTTTGCTTGCGGAAATGGAACAGGAGGTAAAGCAGCAGCGGGGTGAGAGAAACGACAAACATCATCACGCCGATATTACGCAGTAAAGCAACGAGCAACCCGGTGAAAAAGAATCGGACATAATTACTTTTTTTCTTCAAAAATGCTTCCGTATCTGCGTTTAAATCATAGAGGAGCAGACAAAGATAGAGCATCGCCATGGCAAAAGGCAAATCTTTACCCAAAGAGCTTGCATAATTGCCAAAGGCGGGCGTTAGCAGATACAACGCCAACATGAGCCATACCAGCTTGCTGTGTATGCTTTGCAGCCGCAGTGTTACAAGCGTCATCAAATAGCAGAGCAACAGCGTTTGCAGCATTGTATATAGAGCAACGGCGAGCGTTGCGCTGCTGACTTGTGCGAGCAGCCGCAGCAGATACATCAGCCCTGTATGAAACAGGGGATTGTTGTTGCTCAAGGGCTGTAAACCATAGGCCATTTGCAGCATGGTGCCATTGTCCCATTGTATGCTGCCCGGGAACTGCATGATGTAGCTCGGCAGGCTGATTAACACAAAGAGCCCAAACAATTGAAATTTGTGCAAATGCATACCTTGCTCTGTTTTTAGAAATCGAGCTACATAGTAAAAAAACACATGAAACACTCGTCGAAATAAATACGCGTTGCAAATCAAAATCAAAAGCAATATCCCGATGCGCAAGGGGGTAATTTCTTCAAAATAGCCAAGCGGTAAAAAATTATGTATATGGTAACCCAGAGACAGTACCGAAGTGATGCTTGCCAATATCCAAACCATCGTTTTGTGTTTATATGAAATGTGGGTGGATTTTCGGTAAAAATAATACAGCGCAAATACAGCTATCAGTTGTATGGCGTCCGGATTAGAATAGAGATACAAATGAAAATCAAAACGGTATGTGATGCCCAGCGCGTTTGCCGTAACACCGATCAAGGCCAATAAAAACTGTCCCAGGCTACGCATTTGTTTTGTCATAAGCATCTCCTTATATGTAATACAGATACAATATTACAACAACTTGGCATAATATTCAAGCGAAGCGATTGTTGAGGTATATATAGATTAGGAACAAGGAAAATAAAAAAGAAGATTCCCGTTTACAGTATAAGAGTCCAAGCAAAGTAATAGAAGAGTATGTATCACTAATGATGTAAGATAATTAAGAAGGACAGTCAGAGACTGCCTTCCCGACACCATT
>JBHADM010000058.1:0-2879 GCA_041855045.1 Bacillota bacterium
CGATGTGAAAGCCATCAAAGCGCTTTCCTTCTCCGGGCAGATGATGGGATGCCTGCTTGTGGACAAGCAGGGCAAAGCCTTGCGCAGATCCATTATATGGTCGGATACCCGCGCCAAAGAGCAGGAAAAACAGCTGATAGAACGCATCGGCTTCGACCGCGGCTACGCCCTTTTAGGGCATAGAATCAGCTGCAGCTACAGCCTGGCAAAGCTGATGTGGCTGCAGCAGCATGAACCGGATCTCTATGCGCAGTCCTATAAGATGCTGCAGGCAAAAGACTATATCATCTGCAAGATGACAGGCGCATTTGTGTGCGACAGATCCGACGCGTCCGGCACCAATATATTGGATATTCATCGTTTGGAATGGTCGGAGGAGATATTGTCGGCCGCCGGAATCAGTATGGACAAAATGCCCGTATTACGCAATTCCACGGATGTGGCCGGCAGATTATTGGCACATGCTGCGAAGGAGCTTGGATTACATGAAGATGTGCAGGTGGTTTGCGGCGGCGGCGATGGCCCATGCTCCACACTTGGCGCAGGCTGCATCAATGACAATCAATATTTTCTCACCTTTGGCACATCGGCGTGGATAGCCGGCACCAGCAAGAATGTATTCCTGGACGAGGATAAAATACTCTTCTCCTTTGCACACGTGATTCCGGGGCGCTATATGCCGACCGGCACCATGCAGGCAGCGGGGGCTTCCTATGCCTATCTGAAGCGTACGTTCTGTGAGGAGGAAATCAGACAGGCACAGGCGCAGGGGGTTGATGTTTACCATCTGCTGAATCAGCTGATTGCAGGCTCTCCTGCAGGCGCAAAGGACTTGCTGTACCTGCCGTATCTGACAGGGGAGCGTTCCCCGCGTTGGAATCCGCAGGCCACAGGTGCATTCCTGGGTATGCGCATGGAGCATACAAAAGCGGATTATCTGCGCGCCGGCATAGAGGGCGTTGCCATGAACCTGGCAGTCATACTGGAAGCCCAGCGCAAACATGCCGATATCTCCGAGCTGATACTCACGGGGGGCGGGGCAAAGGGCGATATACTCAGCCAGATACTTGCCGATGTGCTGGGCTGCGATATGATACGCCCCGACCATGTGGAGGAAGCAACCTCCATGGCGGCAGCGGTACTGGCAGGCATAGGCGCCGGCATATATGAGGACTTTTCCGCCATAGATATGTATTTGCAATTTGGCGAAGCCTTGTATCCAAATCCGGATCATCATACACTCTACCGAAAGCGACTGCAGGTGTTCAATGCAGCCTATCAACAATTGGAACCACTTTTCCCTATCATAAGCGAGGCATAAAATGAATATTACTGTACAAGAACTGGCAAACAAAATAGACCATACCTTACTCAAACCCTATATCAGCCATGCCGAGATGGTAAAACACTGTGAGGAAGCCGTTAAATACGGGTTTCATACTGTTGCCATCAATAATGCGCTCGTTCGCTTTGCGGCAGGGCAGCTCAAAGGCAGCAAGGTGCTTTGTGATGCCGCCGTCAGCTTTCCCCTGGGGCAATGCACCATCGCTACCAAAGTCTACGAAACAGAGGATGTGATATTGGAGGGCGCAGGTGAGGTAGACTATGTCATCAATATAGTAGAAGTCAAAAATAAAAACTGGGATCATATCCGTGAGGAAATGCAGGGTATAGTCGATGTCTGCAGAAAATATCATGTGGTATCCAAAGTGATATTTGAAAACTGCTATTTAACACAGGAGGAAAAAATCAAACTCTGCGAGATTGCCAACATGGTCAAACCGGACTTTATCAAAACCTCTACCGGCTTTGGAACAGGCGGCGCCACTGTGGAGGATGTACGACTCATGCGCCAGCATGTGGGGGATGATATAGGCATCAAGGCGGCAGGCGGCGTACGCAGCGCAAAAGAAGCCCTCGCTATGCTGGAAGCCGGTGCTACACGCATAGGCACTAGCTGCGGTATCGCCATTGTGGAGGAATACGCGCAGATGCTTGCAAAAGGGGAACTATGAAGCTGCTGTTAGATACAGCCAATGTCGGGCTGATAGAAAAATATAACGACATATATGATATAGCAGGGGTAACCAGCAATCCCACCATACTCGCCCGGGAAGGCGGCGCGTTTCGTGCGCAGCTGCTGGCCATCCGCGAAATCATCGGCAGCAAAGAGCTGCATGTGCAGGTGGTGGCAAATACCTACGAGGATATGCTGCACGAGGCGGAGTTCATACTCAAAAAGTTCGGTGCCGAAAGCTATGTAAAAGTTCCTGTGAATGAGGTAGGTATACAGCTGATGAAAAACCTCAAGCTGTCCGGCTATAATGTGACGGCTACCGCCGTGTATACGGTGGAGCAGGCTATATTGGCAGCCAGCATCGGCGCAGACTATATTGCACCTTATTTTAACCGTATGGTGAAATTGGGTATGGACGCCGCCCAGAACATACGCAACATTAAGAGCATTTATCAACAACACAATCTGAAAACCCAGATACTTGCCGCCAGCTTTCAATCCATAGAGCAGATTACCGAGGCGATACTGGCAGGCGCGGACGCCGTTACCGCTTCACCGGAGCTATATACCGCCATGCTGAGCAATCCGCATGTGGACGAGGCCATAGAAAAATTTGCCAAAGACTGGCAGAGCGCCTATGGCTATCATAAAATATTTGAACTGTAAATCCATTATTCTATTCGTAAAGCCGCTGTAATCAGCGGTTTTCTGGTTACAAAAAGACTTTCCCGAAAAATAGGGAAAGTCTTTTATTGAATATTGATCCTACCTAACCGCCACGCATTGTATTTCCACACAGGCGTCCTTGGGCAGACGTGCGACCTCTACGCAGGCGCGGGCAGGGTAGGGCTCTGCAAAGTAG
>JBHADM010000059.1:0-7014 GCA_041855045.1 Bacillota bacterium
AGACACTGCAACCGGTAGAATATTATTGCAAGCTGCCTATCGACTCTGAACAGCGACTGCTGCTGGTGGTGGATCCAATGCTGGCGACAGGCGGCAGCGCTTCGGCGGCGATTTCCTTTATCAAAGCCAGAAATTGCAAAAACATTCGCTTTGTATGCCTCATCGCATGTCCGGAAGGTGTGGCAAGATTGCAAAAAGAACATCCTGATGTTGATATTTATGCCGCTTCACTGGACAGCCATCTGAACGAACACGGATATATCATTCCCGGTTTGGGCGATGCCGGCGATAGGTTATTTGGCACGAAATAATATTGCTGCCTTGCTTCATCATATCTATGAGGTAAGGCAGATTTTCTTAAAAAAGAAGGTGGTATAATTGTTAACCGAAATCTTTGAACAAATTAAACAACAGGAAGAAATGGCGGCGCAGCTGGTGCAGAAAGCCAGGGCAGAGGCAAGAGATATCCTCAAAGGCGTGGAGACCGCCATTGCAGAAGAGGAACGAAATGAAATGCAGGAACAACGCGCCGCCCTGCAGCAGCACTTGGAAAACACGCGGCAGGATTTTGCCAAACAGTTGGATAGTGTAATGGCAGCTAAGCGTAAGCACGAGAGCGAAGCGATAGAAGCCTGCCGAAAAAATATGGAACAGGCTTCCGATTGGATAGTTGAAAGGGTAATGCAGCATGGCACTGATTAAAATGAAGCGATTTCATATGCTTGCCATGAAAGAGGAGAAGGATGCTTTGCTCAGATTGCTGCAATCGCTCGGCTGCGTGCAAATCAGCGAAGCGCAGGTCGATGATGCGCCCTTACAGGATGCGCCGGCAAATTACGATTTGGAGCGTATTAAGTGGGCGATTGGCTTTTTGGGAAAACACAGCACTGTCAAGAAACCGCTTTTTGCAAGTGATGTCTATATTTCACAGCAGGAAGCCGAGCGTATTTACCAACGCAGATCCGAAATAATGGAGCTGATTGCACAGGCAGAGGCGGTAGAAAAGGAACAGGGAAAAATTTCCTCCGAGCATCTGAAACTGGATGCCGAGCTGGAGGAGCTGCGTCCCTGGGCAAATCTGTCCATTCCTTTATCAGATATCCGTGACACCGCAGAAACCCATCGCCTCTTGGGAACGATGCCGACGTCTGCCTGGGCAAAATTGTCCGCTGACAGCGAGTATCAGTCCTTGCTTGCGCTGGGGTATGTGGTGAGTGAAATCACCGGCACAAGCTACCTTGCTTTGGTTATTCATAAGGATGATTACGCACAGGCAATGAAGTTGTTGAAGGACGCCGGTTTTGTCTCTCTTGCGGTAAAGGCGGAAGGCACGATCGCCGCACAGCTGCAAGCACTGGAAGCACAGCGCAAGGCACTCCACGAGCGCAGCGCGGCTTTGAAAACCAAGCTGGTGGAACTGGCGCAAGCACTGCCGCAGTTAGAACAGTTGTATGACCTTCTGAGTATAGAGCAGGAGCGCGCGGAACAGAGTACCAAACTATATAATACTGAGTCCAGCTTTTATATTAAGGGATGGATACCGGAAAACACAGTGGATAATGTGCAAAAAGCGATTGCCGAGCAGTCCTTCTGTGTGGAGCTGGAAATCAGCGAAGCGCAAGACGACGAGGAGCCGCCCGTGCTCATGCAAAACAACCCCATTGTGACACCGTTCGAGTCTGTGGTAAAGGGCTTTTCCTATCCTGCGCCAAATGGCATGGATCCGACAGCGCTTATGATGCCTTTCTTTGCAAATTTCTTTGGCATGATGCTTTCCGATGCCGGTTATGGCATTTTGATGGCCATCGCGATTCCCATCATCATCAAAAAGTTCAACCCCAAGCTCAGTACCAAAAACATGTTGAAGCTGCTGCTTTGGGGTGCGGGGTTCACGGTGCTCTGGGGCGCGTTGTTCAATACATGGTTTGGGTTTGCACCGTTTCCGGCATTGCTGAATCCCGTAGACGAACCCTTGCCCGTCATGATGGTATGCCTTGCCGTGGGTGCCGTGCATCTGTTCGCAGGTCTGTTTGCCGCCGTATATATGAACATTAAAAAAGGCGATTATCTGGCGGCAGTGTTCGATCAAATCAGTTGGGCATCGCTTCTGATCGGTCTGGGTCTGCTCATCGTTCCTGCCACTGCAGGCATAGGCCAAATATTGGCTTTGGTCGGTGCAGGCATCATTATTCTGACGGCTGGCCGTGGCAGCAAAAATATTTTCGGCAGACTCATTGGCGGCTTTGGTGCGCTTTACGGTATCACCGGCTGGGTAAGCGATTTGCTCAGCTACATGCGCTTGTTCGGTATGGGTCTTGCCACTGGTGTTATCGGCCAGGTTATCAATATTCTGGTTGGTATGATATTTGAAAGCGGCATTATCGGAATGATTATCGGTTCCGTTATATTTGTCGCAGCGCACCTGTTCAACTTTGGTATTAACGCATTGGGCGCCTATGTGCACAGTTGTCGTTTACAGTATATTGAGTTTTTTGGTAAGTTTTACGAAGACGGTGGAAAACCTTTTACTCCGCTCTGCGAAAAAACGCGTTATATACAAATTTCAAAAGAAAAATAATATATTGGAGGATTTTATAGTATGGAATTAGGTCAAATTTTAGCATTGTTGGGTGCTGCTCTTGCAGTCAGTCTGTCGGGTTTCGGATCCAGCCGCGGTGTAGGTACTTCCGGTGAAACGGCCAGCGCAGTGGTTAGCGAAAATCCCGAAGTGGCCGGTAAGCTTTTGGTATTACAGCTGTTGCCTGCCACGCAGGGTATTTACGGTTTCTTGATTGCGGTTATCGTGTTGATTAAAACACAAGTTTTGGGCGGACAAATGCTGCCTGTTACAGTGGAGCAGGGTTTGCTGTTTATCGCAGGTTGTCTGCCTATCGCTTTGGTTGGATATTACTCCGCCATCTATCAGGGTAGAGTTGCTGCTTCCGCAATGATTATGACAGGCGAACATCCGGAGCTCAGCGGTCGCGGTATCACCATGACCGTTATGGTGGAAACCTATGCCGTATTAGCACTTTTGGTATCCTTCCTGGTAGTAAACTCTATCAATATTGTTGGCTAATAGGTGGAACATATGAAAGCGGATGCGATTTTAAAAAGAATCGATGAGAACGCAAAAGATGTGTCATCATCCATATTAAAAGAAGCCAATTTGAAAGCAGCCCAAATACAGCGCGACTCCCATCTGCGTGTTGAAAAATTGCGTGAGCAAAGCAAAGCGCTGGCGCAGCATGAAGCCAACGAAGTGCGCAAGCAAATGGAAAGCATAGGTGAGCTGGAGTTTAAAAAATATCTGCTCGTACAAAAGCGAAGTATGTTAAACGAAACCTTTGCCCTTGCAGAACATAAGCTCAAACAGCTTCCGACTGCTGCCGTGCGCAAAAAGGTGGTGGCTATGATACTCTCACAGGCACAGGGCGGTGAAGAGCTGCTACTGGGGAAAAACGCTCCGGAGTGGTTTGACGAATCCGTTCTTGCGGGGATCAATACCGCGTTGGAAAAGCAGGGCAAAGCCGCTTTGCGTTTGTCGGCAGAGTCGGCCGGCGCATGCACGGGTGCAGTGCTGTTGCAGCGTGGTATCGCCAACAACTGCAGCCTGGAAGCAATATTAACCTATATACGAAGTGATATTGAAAACGAGGTTGCCGCTGCGCTGTTTCAGCAGAACCCATAATACAGAAAGGAAGATAGTATGGCTCAATCAAGTGTATTGTTTGCGATTGCAAAGACAAAAATGAAGCAGAGCAAAGCAATCAGCCAAAACGACCTTTCCAGATTGATGGATGCGGCAAGTTTTGAAGACGCCAAGCAGGTGTTGGTGGATATTGGATTCATGCCGAGTATACATGACGACTATGAATACTATGCTGATAAATATGTTGCAGAGGCTGCTCATACGCTTGCCAAATATAGTCCCGATGAAACCTTGAGCAAAATACTGCTCTATCATTATGATGCCCATAATCTAAAGCTTTTGTTTAAAGCAAGGCTGTTGAATGTGGAGCCGGAGTACCTGTATACTTGCGGTACATTGGATTTGCAGGCGCTGAAACATATGTTTATCAATCGTCAGTATAAAAACTTGCCCGACCCCTTGCAGACCTGCATGGAGGATTTGGAAAAACGGGCTGTTACAGGGGTGGAGCCCTATGTTGTGGATGCCATGATAGACAAGGCAGTATATAAACATCTCTTTGCCTTGCTGAAAATGGTCAGGAATCCCAAACTAAGCGATTATCTGCATAAAAAGCTTACTTTCTCCAACGTGCTGATCGCGCTGCGTTTGCAAAAGATGCACAAAGCGGCGGAGGTTTTGAACGTGCTGCTGCTGGACGGCGGATATATCAGACGAGAGGATTTTATCAGGGCCTACGGCAATCTGCATAGTTTGGCAAAAAAGCTTACAGAAATCAGCCCTGTTTTTGCTGTGGATTACATGCGCTATCTGAACGGACAAAGCAGCTTATCACAATTGGAAACCGCGGCGGATAATATCTTGATTGCCATATTCAAAGGGGTGCCCTATCAGCCTTTACATATCAATAACTTGATACTGTACAGCATTGTCAGCCAACGGCAGGCAGCAGCCTTGCGATTGATTATGGCGGCAAAATCCGGCGGCGCAAGCAATGATGATATTAGAGAAAGAATGAGGGACATCTATGCAAAGTAAAACCAAGCTCGGCGCCGTTGGGCAGCGCTCTGCTGTACTGGCTCTCAAGGCCTTAGGTATGCAAGTGTATCCCAGCAGCAACGCCGAGGAAACGGCAAAAGCGTTACACACTTTATATAAGCAAGGCATCCATATCGTTTTTATTACTGAAGACGAAGCAAAGGATGCTGCAGAAGCTTTGGAGCGCTATCGCAACGACTATGCGTTTTCCATTATACCCATTCCAGGCACCAATGGAAGCATAGGTTACGGCATGGAAATGATACGCAAAAATGTCGAAAAAGCGATAGGCGCAGACATTTTATTCAACAAGTAGGAAGGGATAGCACATGGGAACAATAGTTAAAGTTGCTGGACCTTTGATTGTCGCAGAAAATATGGCAGATTCCCGCATGTACGACGTGGTGCGTGTGAGTGAAAAACGACTTGTCGGTGAAATCATCGAATTGAGGGGCGATCTTGCCTCCATTCAGGTGTATGAGGAAACTTCGGGTCTGATGCCGGGCGAACCTGTGGTATCCACCGGCGCGCAGCTTTCTGTGGAATTGGGTCCGGGACTGATTGAATCAATATTTGACGGCATACAGCGTCCGCTCACTGCCATTCGTGAGCAAGTGGGGGATAGAATTGCGCGCGGTGTGGAAGTATTCTCCTTAAACCGCGAAAAAAAGTGGTTGTTTGAGCCCACTAAACTGGTGGGGGAAACGGTTGTGCCCGGTTCCATCGTTGGTTTTGTGCAGGAAACGGCCAGCGTAGCACATAGAATTATGGTACCGCAGGGCATTTCCGGTATCATCACCGAAATCAAAGAACAGACAGGCACCGTAGAAACGGTAATCTGCAAAGTAAAAGACGAGCAGGGCAATATACACGAGCTGACTATGATGCAAAAATGGCCGGTTCGTCGCGGCAGACCCTATCGCAATAAAATTTCTCCGAATATGCCCATGGTTACAGGGCAACGTGTTATCGACACCTTTTTCCCCATTGCAATGGGCGGCGTAGCAGCTGTTCCCGGACCTTTCGGATCGGGAAAGACAGTGGTGCAGCATCAGTTGGCAAAGTGGGCGGACGCCGACATTATCGTTTATGTCGGCTGCGGTGAACGCGGCAATGAAATGACAGACGTATTGCGTGAGTTTCCGGAGCTGCATGATCCCAAAACAGGCGAAAGCCTCATGAAGCGTACGGTGCTGATTGCCAATACTTCGGATATGCCGGTTGCGGCACGCGAGGCTTCAATCTATACCGGTATTACCATTGCGGAATATTTCCGTGACATGGGCTACAAAGTAGCCATTATGGCGGATTCTACCAGCCGTTGGGCAGAGGCCTTGCGCGAAATGTCCGGTCGTTTGGAGGAAATGCCCGGTGAAGAGGGTTACCCTGCATATCTATCCAGCCGTGTTGCCGAGTTCTATGAGCGTGCAGGTATTGTAGACTGCTTGGGCGACGATAACCGCCGTGGAGCCATATCCGCCATCGGTGCCGTATCACCGCCCGGAGGCGATATTTCCGAGCCGGTATCCCAGGCTACTTTGCGTATTGTAAAGGTATTCTGGGGATTGTCCGCACAGTTGGCATACAAACGTCATTTCCCGGCTATTGATTGGCTGCAGAGTTATTCTCTTTATAACGACAGATTGGCCGATTGGTATAGCGATAATGTCGGTGCTGAGTGGAACGAAATGCGCAATAAGGCCATGGGAATTCTGCAAAAGGAAGCGGAGCTTGACGAGATTGTGCGCTTGGTCGGTATCGACGCCTTGGGATGGAACGACAGACTGACGCTGGAAACCGCCAGAATGATTCGCGAAGACTATCTGCACCAAAACGCATTTGATGATGTAGATACTTATACTTCCCTCGTAAAACAGGAAAATATGCTCCGACTGATTCTTCTGCTCGATGAAAAAGGACAAAAGGCTTTGACTGACGGTGCTAATCTATCCGCCATTATCAACCTGCCCATACGCGAAAAAATCGGCAGGGCAAAATATATCCCGGAGTCAGAAATGAACGACCGTTTTGCGGAGCTTGAAAAAGAATTGCTGACGGAACTTTCCGGTTTAGATGATCAGGAGGCACAGACATATGCTTAAAGAGTATCGCACCATACAAGAAGTAGTGGGGCCTTTGATGCTTGTTGAAGGTGTTTCCGGTGTCGGTTATGACGAATTGGTGGAAATCGAGCAGGCAAACGGCGAAAAACGCCGCGGCAAGGTGCTGGAGATCAATAAAGATAAGGCTTTGGTACAGCTGTTTGAAAGCAGCAACGGTTTGAAGATCAGCGATTCCAAGGCAAGATTTCTGGGTCGCTCCAT
>JBHADM010000060.1:0-6710 GCA_041855045.1 Bacillota bacterium
AAACTGTTATGTACCGATCCGGAAATATTTATTTTTGATGAGCCAACAGTCGGAATAGATGTGGGTTCAAAACACGAGATTTATCAGCTTTTGGAAAGCCTCACAGCACAAGGCAAAGCAGTCATATTGATATCTTCTTATCTACCCGAGGTAATGGGAATGAGCGACAGGCTTATCGTTATGTCTAAAGGAGAAATTACAGCAGAGTTCAGTAAAGAAGATTTGGTCACATTAAAAGAAGAAGATGTCTTAAAAATGGCATCTATATAGTATGGAGGCAAAATGGAACGCACATTCAAACAAAATACAATGATAAATATAATGAAAAAGACAGAGTTTACACTCAGTGCTATTATCATCATACTATTTATACTGACCAGTATTTTTACAAAGAATTTTTTTACACCGTATAATTTGACCAACCTGTTAAAACAGGGATCGATTATAGGTGTCCTGGCCATTTCTCAAACGCTGATCATCATCGCCGGAGGAATTGATATCAGCGGCGGTGCCATTACGGGATTAAGCTGTATGGTGCTCGCAATGCTGCAAAGAGATTTTAATATTGGTTTTTATCCCACACTGTTTATCGCCATTATGGTAAGTGTTGCCGCCGGCTTATTCAACGGTTTTATTGTATATAATTTTAAGGTTCCTCCCATGATAGCGACGCTTGGCACAAGTACCATCATACGGGGCATTATTAAAATAATCAGCAAGGGACTTACCGTGAGCGGTATTGACGCGCGAATACTCAACATAGGCGATAATAGTCTGTTTGATGCAATACCATATCTGTCTTTATTTTGGATTGTTATCGCAATTATGATTATGCTTATGCTGCGATATTCGGTGTTCGGACGCAATCTGTATATCATGGGCAGCAATAATGAAGTAGCCAGATTAAGCGGTATAAAAGTACGTAAAATGACCTATTCGGTATATGCATTAGCCGGTTTGCTTTATGCCATTGCCGGTATTATGCTTGCAGCACGTGTACAAAGTGCATTGCCTACGGGCGGTGAGGGCTATGATATGAATGCTATCGCTTCAGCGGTCATTGGCGGGGCATCTTTAGCAGGCGGTCGCGGAACAGTCAGCGGTACAATTTTAGGAACGATGCTTATGACACTTATTAATAACGCCGGCGTACAGTTCGGGCTGAATACACATGTTCTGGAAATTACAAGTGGAGTCCTGATTATTTTTGCCGTTACAATGGATATGATAAAAAATCGTAAAAAGGCATAATGCTTTTTTTCAAAATAATACATGAACATAGCGACCAAAATTAATAAATACCCGGCAATACTGCCAATTCAGATACCGCCTTGTATGAAAGGGGGTATTTTTTATACCACCTCTTGACATATTTTTACACCATCTATATATAGTAGTATATTCCATTAATACATCCCATATTTTGCTTCACTGTTTTTAGCATAAGAAGTGTAAAAATTTATTGTTTTTTCTGTAAATTGTTACGATTATTCTTGGCTGTGAAGCAAGCTAAACAGGCTAAAAATGGGGATTTTCATCAAGCTGCGCAGGACGATTGACATGTTTGGGCGTCCTTTGTAAAATCTTGCCTATGTCGGCTTATTGCTATGCCTTACAGCGCAATTTTCGATGCTGGACTCCCATTCGAATCAGTTTACAATGAAAATGTATTCTGATATAATCCCTTTTAGGCTGGAATGAAACGTGAATCTTAGAATGTACCCTATAGATGCTTTTTTGTCACGAAAAGATAAGGAGTAAATTATGGTCAAAAATAAAATACTACCTATTGTATTGATCCTCTTGCTGCTATTGCAATCCATCGCAATGGCACAGTATGCTACATTGGAGCAGGGCGCCACCGGGGATGCAGTGCGCAAAATGCAGGAGGCCCTCCAGAGCCTGGGTTATCAAGTCACGGCGGACGGCAATTTTGGCAGATCCACATTGCGCGCCCTGCTCAGTTTTCAAAAAAAGCAGAAGCTGAAAGCCGACGGAAAGGCCGGCAATACCACGCTGTCCAAACTCTACGAGCTGGCAAACAGCAAAGGGAATGCAAACAATTCCTCCAACAATACGGAAAACTTAAACAGCGTTATATTGCCTATGGAGTCCCTGCGCTTGGGCACACAGAGCCAAGCCGTAAAGGAAATGCAGATTGCACTGAAAAAATTAGGCTATATGCGCGGCACACCTGACGGCAAATTCGGCGCTGCCACCGAAAAAGCGCTGAAGGCTTTTCAAAAAAAGTATAAATTAAGTGCCGACGGCGTGGCAGGCGACAGCACGCTGCGCTTACTGTACGGCAAGGCAGGCATAGCCGTATCCGGCCGCGTGCTGAGCCAGGAGGAGATTGCCAGGCAAAACGCCAATCCCGCTCCGACAGCCAACCCAAATGCAAAAAATAATGCATCCCCAAACCGCATCAGCGAAACGGTGCTGCCCAGCGAATCACTCCGCTTCGGAGATTCGAGCACAGCGGTGCGCGACATGCAGATTGCGCTGAACATGCTGGGCTATAACACCAAGGGTACGGACGGCACATTTGGCGAGGGTACACAGGCGGCGCTCAAATCCTTCCAAAAGAAGTACAAACTGGCACAGGACGGCGTAGCGGGCAGAACCACGCTGCGCCTGCTCTACCGTAAAGCCAAGGTCACCATGCATGAGCCTTTGGCAACCGCCGCTCCGCAGGTCACTGCTGTACCACAGATTACGCCTGTTCCTACCGCAAAAAATAATCCCCGCGTACTGATCAGCAATGTCGTATTACCGGCAGTTTCGCTGCGCAAAGGGGATAATAACAACGATGTCCGAAATATGCAGCTTGCGCTTACGCAGATAGGTTACCAAACCGGCGGCACGGACGGTAAATTTGGCGATATGACGGAATCCGCCGTTGTGCAGTTCCAAAAAGACAACAGGCTCAGCGCCGACGGTGTTGCCGGACAAGCCACACTTACACGCATCTATACCAAGGCAAATGTCCGCATAGACGGCATTGCAAATCCCACTCCCACGGCGACACCTGCACCGACACAGAATATTCCGGACAGGCTGAACAGTTATAATATCAACGAAACCTTAGCCCCCGGCAGCAGCGGATCCAGCGTGGCAACCATGCAGATTGCACTCAAACAGCTGGGCTACTACAAGGGCAGCATCAACTCCAGTTTTGACAAGGCCACAAAGAATGCCGTGATTGCGCTGCAAAAAGCCTATAATCTGTCGGCAGACGGTGTGGCAGGTGCCATGACGCACAGAGCCATCGCCGACCTGATTGCCGGCAAAACCCCGAACGAACCAAAGGTAACGGATTTGGTTCCGAATCCTCCGAGCTTCCAGGCGCCGAATGTAGGCTCTGTACAACTGCTGCACTGGTACAACGATGTCAAGGGTGCGCTTCGCAGCGGTACCCTGCTGAAGGTCTATGACCCTGAAACCGGTGCGTCCTACACGCTGCGCGTGATGTCACGCGGACGCCACCTAGACGCCGAGCCGCTCACCGCCCAGGATACCACAGAGCTGTTCAAAGCATTCGGCGGCAGAGAAACCTGGACGCCGAACAATGTCTATGTGCAAATGCCCAGCGGTGTATGGACTCTGGCAACCACGCACAATGTGGCGCACAGCCCGCAGACCATCAAGGACAACAACTTCAACGGTCACCTTTGCGTACACTTCCTAAGGGATTTGGACGAAACGCAAAAAATCGATCCGAAATACGGTATGCAAAACCAGGTTGCCATACGCCATGCCTGGAAGAAAATGACCGGACAGGATATCCCATAATCTATTTCACGCCAGCCTTAGGGCCGGCGTTTTTCATAATCGCTGCTGTTGGGCTTTCCCGCAGCAGTGTATGGAGTGTAACCATCACTTTACAGCGATATCGCCTTTAAAAATTCCTCCTGGCTGTCTTTGGATATGACTTTTCCGGCGACTTTGGCAATATATGCCTTGTCTTTGGATGCGTTTCGGCAGCACTGCCCGATGCAGCCCGTTTTTAGGGTGTATCCATGCTGCTTGGCGGCATTCTCGACTGCGGCGATGTCCAGCGCAGAGCAGCGCTTGCAGACTTTTATCTCTCTGGATTTGTTTTGAAAAAATAGTCCCATAATGTACCTCCTGCAATGATGCGTTCTTTTTTATAGGGATGACTGACAATTACTTGAGCTTTTTTACCCAAAGCAGTGCGGCAACAACCATCACCACTGCCGACGCCAGTTTGAGCAGAATATCCATATCTATAAGTGCCGCATAGAGTATGCAGATACCGGCGGCAATGGCGATAGCGGCTTTTTTGTAAGGCAATGCGATATGGCCGAGCAGGCTCAATCCAAAAGCCATGCCGACGCTTGCTCCTACGAGATAGCACATAAAGCCGTCGCTGCTAAGGCGAATGGGATTATTAAACATGCCGTAGAGCAGCACAATGACAGATAGTACTGCAATACCGCAGCCTATAATATTTCTTGTTTCTAATGATGTCGTGTTGTGTTTCATATGGTTTCCTTTCTTTGAATGAACGGTGTAGTATTCATTCATTTTGTTCTATGATGAAGGCCTGCGCCTTTGCATCCGGTGTGTTTGATTTGTGACAGCACAGGTATCCTTGCTGCTAATTCCTGTGCTTTGTACTTTTTTAATAAGCAGAGCGCACAACGGGTTTCGATGAAAATGTTTCTTTTTCTATGAATGAATATAATTAATTATTCATTCATAATTATCCGATAATGGAGCTATGTTTTGTGTTTGTGTAAAACATAGCCTGAAATGCTTATTTATAGAAATAACCCCAAAAATACGGATCATGCTTACGCGCAGGGATCGCAGCGATGCGCTATTTATTACCGTTCCACTCTGCCTGTATGCCCAGTATGATATAGCGTATCATGGCTTCGAGCGTGTCGGATTTATCTGCAAACGTCTCTTCGGTAAGGCTGCAGTCAATATAGTATATCAGTTCATATATGCGCAGAATTTCTTTACAGCGCTGTTTGTCAAAGCCGTTATTCGCAAGGTGGCTTTCAATATACTGCAGCATCTGCTGATGGAAGTGATTGCCGGCAATGCCCTCCCGGGACTGATAATAGCTTTGCAATATGCGAGATACCCTGGGGTTGTTCCATTCGGAGAGGATATTGTTGTTCGCAATTTCGCCGTGCAGGTTTTTGAACAGCGATTCCATGAGCTCCATAGGGCTGACATTCCAATTGGTGAGCGCTGCGATTTTTCTGCGCACTCGCTCATTTTCATGCGCATAAACCTGTACAAACAGCGCCTCCTTGGAAAGATAATACTTGTAGAAAGAGCCTACAGCGATGCCTGCGCGCTTCGCAATTTCGGATATATTCGTCTGTTTATAGCCTTTTTCCAGAAAAACTTCCCGCGCCGCTTCATCCAAGGCGATTTTCCGTTCGTCCATGCACCCTCCTTTTGAATGAATAAATTATATTATTCATTCACAGTATAACGGACAACAAGATGATTGTCAACAGGAAAAATATTAGATGCTGCTTGCTGCTCCGGTATGCAAAAGCCGCCGGACACAGATTGCCCGGCGGCACATATTTACTTAAAATCTAATACCATATCCCCTTAAACCACTTCATGGCATCCAACCAGCTGTTGCTGGTGAGTATGCCTGTCGCGTAGGGATAGAACGCGATAAACATCGCAAAGGAGGTCAGCAGGTACAGAACAAGCACCGCCTGTATCCACTTTTTCCATTTCGGGAAGGCCTTCTCCGCCTGCCGGAATAGGAAGCAGCCTGCCAGTATGATGAAGGGCACGCTGGCAAAGTAGTGATAGATATAGGTGCTGCGAGGTACGATAACCCAGGGCAGATATTGGCTGAGGAAGGCAATACCGATAAAGAATTCGGCACTCAGTGCACGGCGTTTGCCGGCTGCAACCCGTATCATGCGCAGTCCTACGCCAAGGAGCGTCAGTATGATGGCCACAAAGGACACATAGAACACCGCCGGATTGCCCATGGCAAATATCGTCTGGTTATAGCCCTGCGGCTCATAATAGTTGAGCGCATACCACATGGGCTTTAGTATCAGCGGCCACTGCCACCATGGCGACTGGTAGGGGTGGTCGGCGCCCAATCCCGGCGTGCTGTGATAGCGCAGCATGCTCTGCTGTGTGTCGATGAGCCGCTGTACACTGATGCCGCCGCTCGGTGCAAAATACGGGATATAGCTCACAAAGTAGAGCAATGCCGGAATGATTATGAAGAAGAGTATACAAAACAATGCTGTCTGCGCCGCGCGATACACCGCCGGATTCTGCGGTGAAATCGGCTCGCCGCAGCGTTTTATCTGTGAGGCGATGCTCGTGAAGAAGAGTATGGCAAGCCCCATGCCGGCATATAAGCCGATCCACTTGGATGCCACCGACAAGCCAAAAAATATGCCGCTCCACAACAATGGAGCCAGTACCTTGCGCAGAGGGATGTTCGCATGGTTGAGCAAGGTATAGCGAAGCATGAACAGATAGCTCAGCATGATAAAGAATACCGGATAGCTGTCTATGGTTGCGATTCGCGTCTGTGTCAGGTGCATCAAGTCCACCGCAAACAGGAACATCGCAGCAAAGGCGTATTTCCGATTGCGGAAAAGGTATTTGGCGGTGATATACAGTGTCGGCAGCATCAGTATGCCGATGAATGCGCCGAAGAAGCGATAGCCAAAGGGCGTCAT
>JBHADM010000061.1:0-3427 GCA_041855045.1 Bacillota bacterium
CTTTATTTTGCTAACCGCTTCCTTGATTGAAATTAACTTGTTCAAATCAACCCCCTTGTTCACTTGATTATAGTATAATCCGATATTTGAAAAAAGGCAACCGGACATCAGTCCGGCCGCCTGCCGTATGTGAATTTTAGTAACAAGCCTCGCGTTCTTCGCCTACAAACGCAACCGCAAGTGTTCCCGGTCCGACATGGGTAGCTATGGTTATCGGAAGTATCGTCATATAAAACTCCGCCTCCGGTATTTGCTCTTTAATAAGCCTCTGTAGCTCTTTTGCATCTTCCTCACAATCGCCATGTCCTATAGCTATTACAGAACCGTAATTTCTGTCGTACTTGGTTATTGCTTTGTCCGCAAGCAATTGTATCGATTTTTTGCGACCGCGTACCTTGCCCGCCGGCACTATCTTGCCCTCCCGGTTTATTGTTAGAGTTGGCTTTATATCGAGTACAGTGCCAAGCATTGCAACCGCCGGAGTTATGCGGCCTCCATCTTTCAAAAATTTGAGATTATCCACACCAAACCAGTGATTTATGCGCATCTTTATGTTTTCAAGATGCTTTGCAATCTCTTCGCCGCTCTTGCCCTCGCGCACCATTTTGACAGCCTCCTTTACGCATATGCCGAGACCTATAGATGCTGATGCCGTGTCGACGACATATATCTTTGAGCCGGGATATGCCGCCATTACATTCGCAGCTGCCAATGTAGAGGAATTATGGACGCCGCTGAGTGGCTGGGAAAAACCTACGTACACCACCTCGTCGCCTTCGCTTACAAGCTTTGTATAGAGTTCTTCAAACCTGTTCGGAGTGACCATCGAGGTGCGCGGTCTTACACCGCTGCGAATTTCCCTGTAAAACTCCTTGATGTCGTATGAAACTCCAAAATCGTCTACCAGCTGCTTTCCGCCGAGGTCTATATAGCACGGAAGTATAAAAAATATATCCTTGTTTTCCTCTACAAATGGAATAAGCAGGTCGCAGCTTGAATCTGTTACTAATTTTACACCCATATTATCTCCTTAAGATTTCACTTTTCTATTTTATCAATATGCGCATGTATTTTTTCTTGCCAACCCTTGCCACTAATTCGACGCCTGCAGCTACGCCTACAACGCTGTCAGGACTTTCGATTTTTTCGCCGTTTATCTGGACGCCGCCCTGGCTTATAAGCCTGCGCGCCTCCGATTTTGAAGAAGCCATGCCGCTTGCCGCAAGAAGGGAAGCGACCGGAACTTCTCCTGAGCTCGAATCCTCGCAAAGCTGTTTAAGTTCGAGCTCCGCAAGAGGGGCATCCTCGCTTACGCCGCCGGAAAACATCGCCTTAGCGGCTTCGGCGGCGCTTTGCGCCTCTTCCTCGCCATGTACAAGCTTGGTTATTTCAAACGCCATGCGCTTTTTAGCAGCCACAATATCAGCAAAAACAAGCTCGTCTATTTCATCCAGCGGCAGCTTTGTAAACAGCTTCAGCAAAGTCACGACATCTCCGTCGCCGACATTGTAGAAATACTGATAGAAATCGTATGTGCTCGTCCTGTCCTTGGCTACCCAGAGCGCACCCTTTTCGGTCTTGCCCATCTTTTTGCCGTCGGCTGTCATAAGAAGCGGATTTGTCATTCCGAAGAATGTCTGACGCGCTGTACCTGCCGCAAAATCCAATTTTCTGCCTAAGTTGACGCCCGCAACAATATTGCCCCACTGATCCGAACCGCCAATCTGCAGAGTACAGCCATATTTGCGGTTAAGATGCACAAAATCGTACGCCTGCATAAGCATGTAGCCCATTTCCATAAATGTGAGACCGCCTTCATCGATTCGCTTGGCATAAGCCTCCGCCTGAAGCATCGTGTTGACATTAAAGTGTATACCCACATCTCTTAGGAATGATATATAGTCGTAGCCATCCATCCATTCGGCATTATTGACAATAATCGCCGGATTTTCTCCTGAAGTATTGATAAAGCGCTTCGCTATTTCCGTAACTTCGGCGACATTATGAGCCACCTGCTCCTTGGACATCATCTGGCGCATATCTGTCTTTCCGGAAGGATCGCCAACCATACCGGTAGCTCCCCCCACCAAAAGAATGCCTTTGTTCCCGGCGTCTTGGAGGTAGCGGAAAACCATCAGCGCAAAGAAATGTCCTATATGCAGGCTGTCAGCAGTCGGATCGATGCCGAGATAAAAAGTGAAAGGCTCATCCGAATTCAGAAGCCCCCTGATCTCGTCCTCGTGCGTCAGCTGGTAGACATAGCCGCGAGCTTTCAGCGTTTCAAATAAATTTTTCATAATACACCTCCAATGTATTGATTATATTATAATAACACAAAAAATTGCTATAAGACAAAAAAACTAAAGCATTAAGCCGGACAGAACGAACACGCCCTAACGAATGCCTCCGCTATTTTGAGCTGGGCTTCCGCGTACTCCGCAACTGCAGCTCCCTCCGCCAACATCATCTCCGGGTGCCACTGAACCGCAAGCATAAACGAATCGCCTCCATCCGAAAGTTCGGCAGCCTCTATGACGCCGTCCTCGGAGATCGCAACCGCTCGCAGCACATCCGAGAGCCTGTCCACCGACTGGTGATGAAACGAATTTACTCCGAGTTCCATTGCGCCCACAATGCCGGCAAGCGCCGAACCGCCCACAATATTTACAGTATGCGCAGCATCGCCTCTGCGCAGCACTCTGACAGAATGCTGCTCAAAACCGACAGAAAGCAAATCCTGATGAAGCGTCCCTCCAAGCACCGCATTGAGCAGCTGCATGCCTCTGCAAATGCAGAGCAGCGGTTTGCCGTATTTCAGCGCGTACCTTATAGCGGCAGATTCGTAGCTGTCGCGCAGTACATCAATGTTTCCGCAGTCCTTTTTTATGCGGCACGAATAAAGCCTGGGATCAATATCGTTGCCGCCGGATATAAGAATACCATCGAGCTTCGCCCAAACAGCCTCCGCGCCTTTCAAATCGCTTGTAGACGGCAGCACCACAGCCGTTCCGCCCGCCTTTTCTATCATTCGCACATAGTCGACGGCAAGTCCAAAAAAGTCCTGACCTTTTGCAGCCGCCGCAGGATCCACCTGCCCCCTCTCAAAAAACAAAGTATTGCACGAAATACCAATTATCGGTTTCATAGACACCTCTCACAATTTCTTCTTTAACCCGTGGGCAGTATAGCCAAAAAACACTATAAGCGGATATATTTCGAGTCTGCCGAGCAGCATATTAAGTATCAGCAGCCATTTGCCCGGGTCAGAAAAAAATGCGTAATTTCCCATCGGCCCGACTTCGCCGAGCCCCGGACCAATATTATTAAAACAGGAAATCACTGCAGTGGAAGTCGTCAAAATATCATGATTTTCTATAGAAAGCAGCAAAAATGAAACTATCTGCAGAAACATGTATATTACAAAATA
>JBHADM010000062.1:0-4660 GCA_041855045.1 Bacillota bacterium
CTGCCTACCTCACAGTCGCTGGTGCCGGCGCTTTCTATATGAAATATATCTTGCAAATTGCGTTTTTTTACTTTATCTTTTAACAGAAATTCCGCCATAGTGGAGCGGCAAATATTACCAAGGCATATAAATAATACTTTAATCAACGGGGGCTCCTCCTTTCAGTCTACTTTATTATAACATATTTTTTAAGCGTATTTGAAATCAGAAATATTCAGAAGCAGTACTAATTTAGTTGCATAAAATTCAATGACGGTATATAATCAAACTATCATATGAAGGAGGAGTCGATATGGATGCAAAAGAATTGGTACTCAAAGCCATCAAAGAAGCAGGCAAGCCGGTCAGCGCCGGTGAAATCGAAAAAGCCACCGGTTTGGATCGCAAGGAAGTAGATAAAGCATTTACTGCGTTAAAAAAGGAAAACGCCATCGTAAGCCCGGTAAGATGCAAATGGGAGCCTGCAAAATAATCAAATAGCTAAAAAAAGAAAGCAGAACAGCTTTCTTTTTACATGGAAATTTTTCGGACAAAAACTTGAGTATGACCTCAAAAGATACTCTTTCATCATTTAAAAATGTCAAAAAATTTTTGAGGACGCTTACTATAGAAAATAAATTTTTATTCTATAGCCTGTTAAAAATATAAATATTTTTTCCTAATCAAAAAAGCATTGAATTGTGCTTTGATTATGCTATAATTACAAATAAGTATGGGATAAAAGAAGCGCAGAGTTTTTTAGTGTGCTTTTTGTTCTTACTGTTAAAAAATTTCATATATTGTAAGGAGGAAATTATGAAAAAAAGTGTAGTCCTGAAAGTTTTGGCGCTTACATGTGCGCTGGTATTGTTGTGCGGTGTTTTGGTAAGCACACAGGCGGAGCAAAAAAAGTATAAATTTGCATATACCTGTATGGACGGCACCAATCCGTTCTTTGTTACCATTCATCAAAAAATGAAAGAAATGGTAGAAGCCAACGGTGACGAATTCATCTCTACCGACCCGGGCAACGATGTTACAAAACAGATTTCCCAAGTGGAAGATATGTTGGCACAGGGCATAGACGGTTTGTTTATGAATCCTGTTGATGCAGAGGGCATTACCCCTGCTTTGGACATGGCAAAGAAAGAAAATGTGCCTATGGTAGGCTTTGATACCGAAGTGGCAGAAATGTCTTTCCTGATTTCCTATACCGGTTCCGACAACTATAATGCAGGTAAGGTAGTAGGCGAAGATTTGGTTAAGAAGCGCCCCGAGGGCGGAAAAATTTTGGTTTTGGATTCCCCAACTATGCAGTCCGTAACCGATCGCACCAACGGTTTCTTGGATGCCATTAAAGACCATGGTTTCGAAGTGGTTGGTCAACAGGATGCAAAGGGCAATCTGCAGGTAGCGATGGGCTTGGCAGAAGATTTATTGCAGGCCAACAGCGATGTGGTAGCCATCTTTGGCGGCAACGATCCGACAGCTTTGGGCGCTTTGGCAGCAGCCAATGCCGCAGGCTATAAGAAGGGCGAACTGCTTATCTATGGCGTAGACGGCTCTCCGGACATTAAGGCAGAACTGGCTTCCGGCACTTCTCTCATTGAAGGCACCGGTGCGCAATCTCCGATCGCCATCGCGGAAAAAGCTGTGGAGATTATGTATATGCATATGAAGGGCGAAAAGCTCGAAGCAAGATATCCTGTTCCAACCTTCCTGATCACCGCTGATAATGTAGCTGAATACGGCGTGGATGGCTGGCAATAACAGTAGCCTGAAATGTAGGGGGATATCCCCCTACATTTCAGCATATGGATAATGACCTTCACGGTGATTTTATACATATAAAGCATGTGATATGCTGCATGCTGCGTATCGGATAGCAGGTCTTACAAAGTTCTCTCATGTAACATGCCGGCATCACGGATTATAACTTTTACCACGCTGTGTATTTTTTGATTTCGTGTTATGTTGAGAATTGTGATAAAAAATGAAAGTATATAAGTTGGTGATAATGTGGCGGATACATATTTGTTAAGCATGAAAAATATCTCCAAGCACTTTCCGGGGGTCTATGCTCTAAAAAATGTGGATTTCCATTTGAAACATGGGGAGATTCATGCAATTTTGGGGGAAAACGGCGCCGGGAAATCGACATTGATTAAGATTCTCGGCGGCATTTACCGTGCCGACGGAGGGGAGATATGGATAGATGATCGTTTGGTGAATATCGAATCCGTGCAGGATGCGGAAAAAAACGGCATAGCCATTATTCACCAGGAATTGGTATTGGTACCGCACATGAGCGTGGCCGAGAATATCTTTTTGGGAAAAGAGTCCGGAAACTACGGTTTTGTGAATATAACAAAGATGAAAAAACAAGCCCAGGCCATATTGGATGAGTTGGGCATGAATATACGCGCAGATGCCATTGTCAAGAATCTTTCCATTGCCGAGCAGCAAATGGTGGAGATTACCAAGGCCATCTCTTTACATTCCCGTATATTGGTAATGGACGAGCCCACCTCGTCTATCAGTGAGCGTGAGGTAGAGAAATTATTTCGTATTATGCGCAACCTTGCGGATAAGGGAGTCGGTATTATCTATATCTCGCATAAAATGAGTGAAATTAACGAGATTTGCGACCGTGTCAGCGTGATGCGCGACGGTGAATATGTCGATACGAAAGTGGTAGCCGAAACCACAAAAGATGAGCTGATTTCACTTATGGTGGGCAGAAAGCTGGACAACTATTATGTGCGTGATTTTCGCAATCCGGAGGAACTCTTGCTAAGAGTATCGGGGCTTAGCGACGGAAAGCGTGTCAAAGATGTGTCCTTCGACATTCGAAGGGGAGAGATAGTGGGCTTTGCAGGGCTTGTTGGCGCAGGACGCAGCGAGACCATGCAAACGCTTTTCGGTTTGCGCAAAAAAACTTCCGGTGAAATATATTTTAAAAACGAACCTTTGGATATTCGAAGTCCGCAGTATGCCATGGAGAGAGGTATCGCATTTGTACCGGAAAACCGCAAAGAGGAAGGGCTTTTCCTTTTGAAGGATGTGCGCTACAATACGACAATCGAAGTGTTGAAGCAATTCATATCCAGGCTTCGGGTACAACGTAAAAAAGAATACGACATCACGCAAAAATACATCGATATGATGTCCACAAAAACCCCTTCACAGAATCAAATCATTGCCAATCTGTCCGGCGGCAATCAGCAAAAAGTATTAATAGGTAGATGGCTTGCCACGGATCCAAAGGTTTTGATACTGGACGAACCGACACGCGGTGTCGATGTGGGGGCCAAGTCCGAAATTTATTCGATCATGAATGAACTGGCCAAAAATGGCGTTTCTATCATAATGATATCTTCCGAACTGCCGGAAATTATCAATATGAGCGATAGGGTATATGTTATGGCAAACGGTGAGGTGAGAGGATGCTTGAATCGCTCGGAAATCTCCCAGGAGAGCATCATGCACCTTGCAACGATATAATACCACGATTTGATAATCAGGAGGATATCCTATATGAATAAAAACAACACGCTTCAATCGAAGCATTCCAATCTGACCTTTGTAAAAGAAAACATGGGTATATTGATTGCCTTGGTGGTATTATGCGCGTTTTTATCCGTGTTCCCGGGTACCAGCTCGTCTTTTCCAACCACTAAAAACATGTTCAATGTGCTGCGTCAAATATCCTCGAATATGTTGCTTGCCTGCGGTATGACCATGGTCATTATTTTAGGCGGCATTGATTTGTCTGTAGGCTCTGTGATAGCCATCACAGGCGTGCTTTCTGCAGGCTTTGTTTCTCGAAATGGCTTGCCGATACCGGTGGCTATGCTGCTGGGCATGACATTGGGCTTATTCTTTGGTGTGCTGAACGGTGCTATCATTTCTCTTACCACCATACCTCCATTTATTGTAACATTGGCAACCATGAATATTGCGCGCGGTTTGGCGGGCGTATATACCGGCGGTTCCCCGGTGCGTGTGGTTTCCAAAGAATGGCAGTGGCTGGGCGCAGGTTACCTGTGGGATGCTATTCCCATTCCTGTCATTGTGATGATCATCGTTTTGATCATATCGGCCTTGATGATGAACAGAACAAAGCTTGGGCGTCATATCTACGCGGTGGGCGGCAACCCGACGGCAGCGCGCTTTTCCGGTATAGATGTGCGCAGGGTAAAGTTTATTGTATATTCCTTCAGCGGCCTGATGGCTGGTCTTGCAGGCATTATATTGGCATCCCGTATGTACTCCGGGCAACCTACGGCAGGTGAGGGGGCGGAGATGGATGCCATAGCTTCCGTTGTTGTAGGCGGTACATCCATGTCGGGAGGCAACGGAAAAATTGGCGGTACGTTGATTGGCGCGCTGATTATCGGTGTGCTGAGCAACGGCCTGAACCTGATGAACGTCAACTCTTTCTGGCAAACCGTTGTAAAAGGTGTCGTTATACTATCGGCCGTGTTTATTGATTATATTCGTAATGTCAAAAAGGCAAATGGATAAAGACTGTATCCCAAACATTGCATAGAAAAACAACAAAAGTATATCGAAATATGAACATATAAGGATAATCCACCGTACAGATTTGTACGGTGGATTTTAATATATGTTACTTTTTTTCTTGTTTTTCTTTCATCATCTCGGAGATATGCTCGAA
>JBHADM010000063.1:0-5528 GCA_041855045.1 Bacillota bacterium
CAAATATAATCGCTTTAATCTTTCGTACATTTGTAAAACGTTTTAAAAACATAATTTCACCCTTTCCTAATCCTATGCGATTATTATAATACAGCCACATAAAAAAAACAATATTTTTAGTCTATTTTATTTTATTTTATAACATTTTAAACAAATTTACAGGCTGTTTTATAATGAAATGCATAGAATCTATACAAGAACCGTTCGTCTCCCCAGATCTGATTTGCACGATGATATTGATATTTTATTCACTAAATTTTCCCGGTTCACTTGTAATTTGCGATGCATTTGATTATAATAGTATCTGATTTTATCAGAAAGAAGGGTTTCAAGTGAGTTCCTTAATACAAAAATTACAAGATAAAAGTGCAGTTTTAGGTGTAATTGGGCTGGGCTATGTTGGCTTGCCGCTGGCAGTTGAAAAGGCGAAAGCCGGCTTTCGTGTGGTTGGTTTTGATGTGCAAAGCACTAAGGTAGACATGGTGAACAATGGCATTAACTATATTGGCGATGTTGTGAATGAAGATCTGGAATCTATTGTAAAGTGCGGTTTGCTTAGAGCAACTGTGGATTTTAGCTTTGTTAAGGATTGCGATTGTGTGTGCATCGCCGTACCTACTCCGCTGGATGCGCATCAACAGCCGGATATCAGCTATGTAAAGGCATCTACTGAAAGTATTCGCCCATACTTGCATAAAGATATGCTGATTGTTTTGGAATCCACAACCTATCCCGGCACAACAGAGGAACTTTTAAAACCTATTCTGGAATCCACCGGGCTCGTTTGCGGTGAGGATTTTTATTTGGCTTTCTCTCCCGAGCGTGTGGATCCCGGCAATTTAATTTATAAAACAAAAAATACCCCTAAAGTCGTAGGTGGCATTACAAAAAAATGTACGGATATCGCAGCGGCAATGTATGAATTAATTTTGGACGCTCCGGTGCATAAGGTAAACTCGCCGGCTGTCGCCGAAATGGAAAAAATTCTTGAAAATACTTATCGCAACATTAATATTGGCTTGGTAAACGAAATGGCAATGCTTTGCAATAAAATGGGCATCAATGTGTGGGAAGTAATCGATGCCGCTAAAACCAAACCCTATGGTTTTCAGGCCTTCTATCCCGGCCCGGGCCTAGGTGGTCACTGCATTCCGTTGGATCCCTATTACTTATCCTGGAAGGCAAGGGAGTATGGCTTTCATACATCGATGATAGAAAGTTCTATGATGGTGAATGACGGCATGCCGGAATACTGTGTCAATCGAGCCATGCATTTGCTGAACAATGCTCAAAAGTCCATTAACGGCAGCAAGGTTCTGGTATTGGGCGTAGCCTATAAACAAGACATTGATGACTATCGTGAAAGTCCTGCCATTCGTGTAATCGGGGAATTATTGAAGGTACAGGCAGATGTAGCATACTTTGATCCTTATGTTGCAGAGTTTAAAGAGCATGACCTGGTTATGCAGAGCGAGCCTGCATTGACAAAGGAGCTGGTTGAAAGCGCTGATTTGATCATGATTACCGCAGCGCACAGCAATGTTGATTACGAATTTGTATCGAAACATGCAAAGCTGATATTTGATACAAAAAATGTTTGTAAGCACATTGAAAATCGTAGCAATATCGTATTGCTCTAAGGAGAAGTCATATGAAATATGCCATAATCGGTTGTGGGCGCATCTCTCCCAATAATATCCAGGCTGCTTTAAATAATAACTTGGATATTGTGGCCATATGTGACGTTGTTGCCGAACGTATGGATGAAAAAGCCATGCTTTTTCATTTGGGTGAAAGCACCAAAAAATATACCGACTATAAAGAAATGCTTGCAAACGAAAATCCGGATCTTGTTGCCGTATGTACCGAAAGCGGCAAGCATGCAAGCATTGCGATAGACTGCATCAATGCTAAAGCCAATGTGATTATCGAAAAGCCGATAGCATTATCATTAGAGGATGCCGATAAAATTATCGCAGCAGGTATACGCAATCAGGTGAAAGTTTGCGCTTGTCATCAAAACCGTTTTAATAAGTCCATTCAAAAAATTCGGGAAGCTTTGGAAGAAAAGCGTTTCGGAAAACTTTTGCATGGCGCGGCGCATATACGCTGGAATCGTGGCAAAGAATATTATGATCAGGCGCCGTGGCGTGGCACATGGTCCGAAGACGGCGGTGCCCTGATGAACCAATGCATACATAATATAGATTTGCTGCGTTGGATGATGGGAGAGGATATTACAGAAGTTTTCTCTTACACCGATAAACTTAATCACGAGTACATAGAAGCCGAGGATTTGGGATTGGCAGTGATAAAATTCGCAAATGGCTCCTACGGACTCATCGAAGGTACTGTTAATATCTTCCCGAAAAATTTAGAAGAAACTCTATATATTTTTGGGGAAAAGGGTACAGTAAAGGCAGGCGGTAAATCCGTTAATCTGATCGAAGCGTGGAGCTTTGCCGACGGTAAAGACAATGCCGAAGAGGTGATGCATCAATATCGGGAAAATCCAAGCAATGTGTATGGCTTTGGTCACACACCGCTATATGCAGATATGATAGAGGCGATTCGGACAAATCGCGAGCCCTATGTTGATGCCTATGCAGGAAAGCGTGCCCTGGAGTTGGTGCTGGCAATCTATTTGTCTGCCAAAGAGGGCAGGGCAGTCAAGCTTCCTTTGGAACACTGCGCAAGTATAGATTTTAAGGGAAGATTTGATAATATTGCTTGACAAAGAAATATTCACTGGATATAATAAATAGGCTACTGTGCAATAATGCGTGCTTTGCATTGCAAATACATATTTAAGAATTGGAGTGTTGTTCATGTTTCGTACCTATCAACCTAAGAAACGTCAACGTAGTAAGGTTCATGGTTTCCGCGCTAGAATGTCTACCAAAAATGGTCGTCGTGTTTTAGCAGCTCGCCGTCGTCGTGGACGTCAACGTTTAACTGTATAATCGTTTATTTTTCGAAGTGTTAAAGCCTGCATAAACCGAGCAGGCTTTTCATATATGACATGGTATTGTATGATAATGAATGTAGTGAATTAAGTCTTTGCCATGTCACAGTTAAAGGATAAGGAATGCAAGAAAAATACAGGCTTAAAAAAAGTGGTACTTTCCAGTATGTTTACAGGCGTGGTAGCAGTACCGCATGCAGGGAAATGGTGTTGCTGTATACCAAAGGAAAACACACTAAAGTGGGATTTTCCGTTGGTAAAAAAATCGGCAACGCTGTTGTTAGAAACTATGCCAAACGTAGACTCAGAGAATGTATACGTCCGTATCTGGCACAATTGAAGCCGGGAAACTATGTGATCGTGGCGAGGCGTGCCGGGGTCGACTGTTCGTTTTCTCACTTAAGCAAGCAAATGCTGTATCTGCTAAACAAGCAAGATGTATTGAGCAAACCTTAAACGCTTATGAAAAAAATATTGTTAAAACTCATACGCTGGTATCGGCGTAGAATCTCTCCCAATTTACCCTCGGCATGTCGTTACAGTCCTACTTGCTCGGAATACGCGTTAACCGCAGTGGAGCGATATGGCGCTGTAAAGGGATCATATTTGGCAGTAAAAAGAATATTGCGTTGCAATCCTCTTTTTAAAGGCGGATACGATCCTGTGCCGGAAGACCAATCGACCATTATCAGGAGGCACTAAAACGTGAATCAATTTTTAATCGGCATTATTCATGGAATCAATAGCGTTGTCAACAATTATGGTATCTCAATTATTGTGTTTACCTTACTTATCCGCGTTTTGCTTTATCCTTTGAACTTAAAGAGCAGAGTAGGTATGCGTAAAATGCAGGAGCTTAATCCGAAGCTGCAGGCTCTGCAAAAGAAGTACGGAAACGATAAAGAAAAAATGAACTTAAAAACGCAGGAGCTGTATAAAAAAGAAGGCGTTAACCCACTTTCCGGCTGTCTGCCCATGCTGCTAACTTTTCCGTTGCTCATTATCATGTTTGGTGCGATGAGAAGTGTAGCAAACACCCAACTTATCAATCAAACTTTTTCTTTTATCACAGGTGAAACACTAAACTATGAAGGTTTCTTCTGGATTCAAAACCTTTGGATGCCGGATAGTCCGTTTTATCCCAGCGCGCCTACAGCCGATATTCTTCGCGCGATCAGCTTAGACGAATGGCGCCATGTTTATGATGCACTCAGCCAAACCAGCAAAGATAGCATTATGGCAGCAATACCTACATTGGAATTTACCAATGCGCAAGATGTAGTTAGCATGATAAGCGCGGCATTGCAAAATAACGCCCAGTATATCGAAAGCACAGCTACACTCAGTGGATGGGAAAACATTAACTTGTTTTTTGCGCAGTTGAATGTATTTAAGCATTTTAACGGCTGGCTCATTTTGCCTATTTTGGCAGCTGTAACACAGTTTCTCTCTGCAAAGTTTATGCCCCAGCAAGCCGCTCCGCAACAGGAGGGTGCGCCCAATTCCGGTGCGTTTATGAAATGGTTTTTCCCATTATTCTCGGCTTTTATCTGCTTAAGTTACAACGCAAGCTTTGCATTGTACTGGGTAGCTGCCAATGTGTTCGCTGCGGTGGAGTCCATTGTGATTAATAAACATCTGGATGCAAAACAGGCGGAAGCACTTAGCAAGGAGGCATAATATGAGCAAGCAAAATTTCATTGAAATCAACGGGAAAACCGTAGAAGAAGCCATCGCTGCCGGTTTGGCAGAACTAAATGCCGGCATTGCCGATGTGGATATAGAAATTACTGAAGAGGGCAGCAAAGGCTTATTCGGCATCTTTGGAAATAAACCCGCAAAGGTAAAATTGGTTCTAAAAAAGGCAGAAGAAGTCCTTGACAAAATTGAAGATAAATACGGGTTTTCGGGCAAAAAAGAGAAAAGCGCCGGAAATAAAGCCGAAGCCAAGGAAATTTCCAATCCAAAGACTGTGAAGCAAGCGCAGCAACAAAAAGTGGCAAGCGTTATCAAGGAATCTTTGGTGGAGCCGAAAACTGCTCCGGTGAATGCCGAGGAAGTGGAAAAACGTGCGGTGGATTTTCTGCGTGAGGTGACCAAAATGATGGGTACCGAAGTGGAAATTAAAACGCAGTTTAAAGCGGATGCAACGCTTTTGGTAGAAATGTATGGCGATGAGCTTGGCATTTTGATAGGTCGCCATGGTGAAACATTGGATGCCTTGCAATATATCACACGCTTGGTAATCAACCGCGATGATGAGGAGTTTGTTCGCGTCATTTTGGATTCCGAAAGCTATCGTGCAAAGCGTGAAGAAGCACTTGTTCGATTGGCAAACCGTATGGCAAATCGTGCAATAAAAACAGGCAGACGCGTTTCCCTGGAGCCGATGAATCCCTATGAAAGACGCATTATACATAGCGCATTACAAGCTCATGAGGGTGTGGAAACACATAGCGAGGGTGAAGAACCACGCAGACATCTTGTAATTACTGTAAAAAGATAAATATCAGCACCCGTATCGGGTGCTGTTCTACATTAATGAAATATATGAAAATAAGAG
>JBHADM010000064.1:0-9185 GCA_041855045.1 Bacillota bacterium
CCCACCTTTTCATTCAGCAACCTCAGCCTGATACTCATCGGTCTGGCAGCATTATATATAGTCATGCAGAGCAAATCTCTTTCGATTAAAAAAGAAGCTCCCTATCTCTTTTATGTCATACTGGCCTTCTGCTTGATATTCCTGCTTGGTCTTCCTTTTATTTATACGCTAAACTTCAGCAAAAAAGAAGCCCTGATGCTTGCCGAGTTTACCAGATATATCAGTATCCCCATATCTATTGTCTATACGATGGCTGCAATTCTGCTGGTTAAAGCCCTGTACCGGAAGGAGGATGACCGCGCCAAGATATACAGCCTGTTTCTGATTGCCGGTCTGCTGATATTCACCAACGATACAAAGCTGTTCGAATTCTTATTACGCGTCGATACCAATAATTCCATCGCCGCACGGCAGGAGATCGACAAGTACGCAAACAAAGTGCTGTATAACACCGGTGTAGATGCCCGAATATATGTTGTTTTCAACAGCAAGCAGCAGTCCGCATACTTTGTATTGAAATCGCATTTAAAACCAAGACTGCTTACAGAAAGCTTTGACGATACCATATTGCAGATAGCCGATGAAAACGATGTTGTGAACTGGATGGAGAAATTTTATGCCAATTATAACCATCTGCTGATATATGAGGAAAATAATACTTTTTCCGAAAAATTCAGCGGTATGTTTTACGATCCCGACGACATCCGCCCGGGCTTGTATCGCCTGGAGTCGAAAGACGGACTGCTGCACAGGGTAGAACTGGATGGACTGCCTGCCGGAATGATTCCGGAAGAATAGGATTTTATATCAAACTCAAGTTAAAAGAGAAAGGCTCCATCACAGACAATCTGCTGTCCCAATCCTCCATCCTTTCCGCACCAAAGCCAGCCTTGACGGCAGCTCCCATTTTGGATGCGGGATTGGAGTGCGCAGTTCTCTGATAGCATTTCATACTGTTTTTATTTGAGTTCAGTATTACATATTGATATAGGAGAAACCATGGTACTGACGATATTGATCTTTTTGCTGATTATATGCAGCTTCAGCGTATATGCCGGCGCAAAATTTCATAAACGCTTTGAGGAAGTATTGCCCATCACCATGATGGGCATGGCTGCCGTGTTGTTTTTAAGCGGCTTTTTAGGAGTATTAAAGGTCGGTTTGTGGATTATTCTGGTGCTGACCATGCTGTTTTATCTGCTTTCCCTGTATGCGTGGATACGTGCAGAAAATAAAAAAGAGTTCTTTCAAACTTTTCTTAATCACTTCTGTACACCGGGATTTTTTATTTTCATTACACTGTATTTTTTATTTGCCTATTCCTTCCACGGCATGAAGGCAATTGCCTGGGATGATTTTACGCATTGGATTGACAGCGTCAAAGTCATGAGCCTGTTTGATGACTTTGCTACCAATCCGAAGGGATATTCCATGTTTGCCTCCTATCCTCCGGGACTCAGCCTGCTGCAATATTGTATCCAAAAAATATATGGCGTGATTTCATCCCACACAGACTTTAGCGAGTGGTTAAATTATTTCGTATATCATATTTTCTTCATAGCTGTGCTGCTCCCATTTACCCGCAAACTGCAGTTCAAACAATGGGCATTATTAGCTGCTTTTATCCTAATCGCAATACTTGTCCCCATCAGTTTCAGCATTCATTTTTATACAAGCGCGTATATCGATTCGCTGCTGGGTGTTGTTGCAACAGCGGGATTTTTATACGGTATATTTTTTACTGAAGACGAACAGGATATTTTCTGCTGCTTACTGATAAATTTAACGCTGTTTACCTTAGTTTTATTAAAAGACATCGGGTTTCTGCTCGCACTATTCGTGCTCGCTTTTCATCTCCTGCAATCTTTTCGCGGCTCAAAAGACCGGGGATGGAATACAAAACGCAATCTATTCTATATTCTTGCCTGGCTGACGCCGAAGATTATGTGGAGCGTACATCTAAACATCAGGCAGGTCAACCAGGTATTTGCACAATATCACGTCTACAACAGCCCGTTTGATGTACCGTATTTAAGCGATGTCATCAAAGAAGTCTTTTATCGATTGGGAACCGAGCTTACACCTGTGTTTTCTACTAATTTTTCGATAAGTCATCTCGGATTCCTTGTAATAGGCTTGACCTGCTTGTATCTTTTAGTGCAAAACATTGCGGCTGCTGCCAAGCAGCACCGTTTTCTGTTTCCTGTTATTTTTATTTTGTGCCTTGTATTTATTGTCGGTATTCCCTTTATCTATGTCATGAATTTCAGCGAAAAAGAAGCTAAGGAAGTTGCGGAGTTTGCAAGATATATCAGTATTCCCGTCAGTATTGTTTATTTCAGCGCATTACTGTTACTATACAAAATACTGACGGAGCAAAGACAGCGAAAAGCGCAAATGTACAGTTTGATACTGCTATCCGCCATGATATTGTTTTGCAACGACAGCAAGCTTTTTGATTTTTTACTTCGGATAGATGCACATCAGTCAATAAATGCACGTCAGGAAATAGATGCTTACGCGGACGAAATTTTAAAAAATACACCGGATGATGCGCGTATCTGCATTGTTTTCAAAGAAAAAAATCAGGCTGCTTATCTGGTATTAAAAACATCGCTTAAGCCAAGAAAGCTGTCAACCAATATAGACAGCACCGTCATCAATTCCTTCGTTTCATTTGATGCACAAAGCTGGGAAAAAGACTTCCTATCAAATTACGATTATCTTATTTTATATCAGCAAAATGATTTTTTTGCGCAGCATTTCTCGCATTTATTTAAATCCAGCGAGTCCATCCAAACAGGTCTGTACAAATTAAACTCTTCGGATCATTTACTGTATCCGATTAACCTGGATTTGCCGCAAAGCAGCACCCCGGAAAATAATCCATAGGCAGTCGCAAAAATTCATACCGTACAAACATTACACCACACATATGAAGGAGGACACTATGTACCACGCAAAAGACTCGCGTTACAGCGCAATGCAGTACAACTTTACCGGCAAGAGCGGCCTCAAGCTGCCCTTGGTATCCTTAGGCCTATGGCATAACTTTGGCGACACCGGCCAGTTTGCCAATATGGAAGCCATGTGCCGCTATGCCTTTGATGAGGGCATTACACACTTTGACCTTGCGAACAACTACGGCCCGCCGGCAGGCGCAGCCGAGGAGAATTTCGGCAGGATACTCGACAAGGGCATGCGCGCCTATCGTGATGAGATGGTCATCAGCACCAAGGCAGGCTACTTTATGAACCATAGCCCCTATGGCGACTGGGGCAGCAAGAAATATCTGGTATCCAGTCTGGATGCCAGCCTGAAGCGCATGAAGCTCGACTATGTGGACATCTTCTACCACCACCGTTTTGATCCGAACACACCCTTGGAGGAAACTGCGGGCGCGCTCAAACACATCGTACACTGCGGCAAGGCGCTCTATGCAGGCGTCAGCAACTACAACAAGGAGCAGACCATAGAGATGGCAAAGCTGCTGAGCAAGAGCGGCACACCCTTCATCATCAACCAAAGACGCTATTCCATATTCGACAGAACGATAGAAACAGACGGTCTAAAGGACTATGCACAGGAAAACGGCGTGGGCATTATCACATTCAGCCCCTTGGCGCAGGGTCTGCTGACCGACCGCTACCTTAAGGGCATACCGGCGGACAGCCGTGTACACACCGACGGCAGATTTTTGAAAACCGCTGACATCACCGAAGAAAAGCTCTCCAAAGTGCGCAGGCTGAACGAAGTGGCGCAAAGCCGCGGCGAAACGCTGGCACAGATGGCATTGGCATGGATACTGCGTGACGGCGACATCACCAGCGTACTGATCGGCGCATCCAGCGTGGCACAGATTAAAGATAATCTGGGTATTTTGCACAGCAAGCCGTTTACGGCGGAAGAAAGAAAGCGGATAGACGAAATTTCGCTGTAAAAGAGATATATACTAAAAAAGAGGCAATGCCTCTTTTTTAGTTATGATACTTATATCGAATTCAAATATATAGAACGATATCCTACATAACAAACAACCGAGTACAGCAGCTGCCTGCCTCTCCGCCTCCAAAGAAAGCTATGGCGACAGGACAGACTCGCTTCACCCTTATTTTATATGCAAGCTTTCGTTCAAGCATTCTTGCTGTTTAATAACATGGTTTTTTCTATTCAATAGCCATATTATCCAATGACATCCGTACCCATATACGGCACAAGTGCGGTGGGTATGGTCACGGTGCCGTCTTCGTTTTGATAGTTTTCCAATATGGCGGCTACGGTTCTGCCTACGGCTACGCCGGATCCGTTTAATGTATGGGCAAACTCCGGTTTGTCTTTAGGGCTGCGCTTGAAACGGATATTGGCGCGGCGTGCCTGGAAATCCTCACAGTTGCTGCAGCTGGATATTTCTACATAGCGGCCATAGCTGGGCATCCAAACCTCTATGTCATAGGTCTTTGCGGAGCTGAAGCCCAAATCGCCTGTGCAAAGCGCAACCACACGATAGGGCAAGCCCAATCCCTCCAGCACCTTTTCGGCAGATGCGGTCATATGCTCCAGCTCCTCATAGCTCTCCTCAGGCTTGGCAATCTTCACCAGCTCTACCTTATTAAACTGATGCTGGCGAATGAGTCCGCGCGTATCACGTCCGGCAGATCCTGCCTCTGCTCGGAAACAGGTCGAATAGGCTGTATGGCGTATGGGCAGCTCGTCGCCGCTGAGTATCATCTCTCTATACAGGTTGGTTACGGGCACTTCCGCCGTCGGGATGAGAAAGGTGTCCTTATCCACCTTATAAGCGTCCTCCTCAAACTTCGGCAGCTGGCCTGTGCCGGTCATGGTGCTGCGCGTTACCATATAGGGCGGATAGATTTCCACATAGCCGGCATCCACATGTGTATTGAGAAAATAGTTGATAATGGCGCGCTCCAGCCTTGCGCCCAGTCCGCGATATACGGTAAATCTGGCACCGGAGATTTTTGCCGCCGCATCAAAGTCGAGTATTTTCAGATCCGTACCGATATCCCAATGAGCCTTTGGCTCAAAGCTGAACTGTCTCGGTTCCCCTACACGGCGCTGCTCTACGTTTTCGGTTTCGTCCTTGCCGATAGGTGTCTGTGCGCTTGGAATGTTGGGGGTAGACATCAAGAAATCGTTGATGCGCTCGTCTATGGCGGCTACCTGTGCGTCCAGCTCGGCAATGGTATCGCCCACCTTGCGCATTCTGTCCATAATTTCAGCAGCATCGCCGCCCTGTTTTTTGATGGCGCCGATTTGCTTGGATACGGTGTTGCGTTCGTTTTTGAGTTCCTCCACCTTGACAAGTATCTCGCGGCGCTGTTTATCGTCGGCAAGCAAGCCTTCCACGGAGATTTCCTTGTGACGGTTTTTCAGGGCATCCACAAGAATCTGCGGATTCTCTCGAATCAGTTTAATATCTAACATATGTACTCCTTTTGGGCAATAAAAAAAGCCCCTTGTATTCTGGGACGGAATTTCCGCGGTGCCACCCATATTGAAGACAGCATGGCCATCTTCCTCTCTAAAATGCGATACAGGGCATCAGCCTTGCAGCTCCTCGCCGCCTGCTCCAGGGTGGAAAACCTATCGCTGTCTTGCACCAACCGACAGCTCTCTGCGCTGCAAGGTATTTTCCCTATCAAAGCTATGAAAAAATTATATGTTAAACACAGGTGGATGTCAATAGGCAACAGCGCAAGATGAATAGGCAGATATCTATAAACAGCATGGTAATGATACTAAAATCGTTTCGGTGTTTTACACTTTGAAAACAGTTGGAGATTTGACGCTCTTTTCCTTCGTACAGCGCATGAATAAGCTTTCAAAAACCCTCCCTTACTTTGCAAAAAAGGCGACTGTTTCCCCAACAAGGTACCGCACTGCATAACTTTTTGATGCGGGCATGCAGGCAATAAAAAATAATCCCCCTGCGGAGGATTATTTTTTGTATATGATTACTTCAGGTTGTTAAAGTATTTGATGGTGCGAACCATTTGTGTGGTGTAGGAGTTTTCGTTGTCATACCAGGCAACGGTTTGTACCTGATAGAGACCGTCTGCTACTTTGGTTACCATTGTCTGGGTAGCATCAAAGATAGAACCGTGGGTTTCGCCGATAACGTCGGAAGAAACGATTTCTTCTTCGGTGTAGCCGTAGGAATCGTTGGCAACGCTCTTCATGTGGGCATTGATCTTGTCTGCGGTAAGGTCAGCAGCCTTTACAACGGATACCAGAATAGTGGTGGAGCCGGTTGCTACCGGAACACGTTGTGCAGAACCGATCAATTTTCCGGAAAGCTCCGGAATAACCAAGCCGATAGCCTTTGCAGCACCGGTGCTGTTAGGAACGATGTTCATTGCAGCGGCGCGGGCTCTTCTGAGATCGCCTTTTCTGTGCGGGCCGTCCAGAACCATCTGATCGCCTGTGTAAGCGTGTACAGTGGTCATGATACCGGACTGAATAGGAGCCAGGTCGTTCAATGCCTTAGCCATAGGAGCCAAGCAGTTGGTGGTGCAGGAAGCAGCGGAGATGATGGTATCGTCCGCCTTCAAAATGCTTTCGTTTACGCCGAATACAACGGTTGGCAGATCGTTGCCTGCGGGAGCAGAGATAACAACCTTCTTAGCGCCTGCGTCAATATGAGCCTGTGCAGCCTTTTTGCTGGTATAGAAACCGGTGCACTCCAGCACTACGTCTACGCCCAAAGCCTTCCAAGGCAGATCGGAAGCGTTCTTTTCGGAATAGATTTTAATCTCTTTACCATCTACTGTAATGGAGCCTTCGCCGGCGCATACGCATTTATCGTATTTCTTTTGGCAAGAATCATATTTTAACAGGTGAGCTAACATTTTGGGATCTGTTAAGTCGTTGATGGCTACGATTTCATAATCCTTGTCACCAAACATTTGTCTGAAAGCCAAGCGGCCGATACGACCAAAACCGTTAATTGCAACTTTTACTGACATGATATGTCCTCCTGATAGTTTATTTCTCGACTATTATTGTAAACTTTTTTTTGCGATAATGCAAGTGTTTGTTATTTTGCTGACAAAATATTTTATCTGATCGTCTGCAGTTCTGATATATCTTTACTTCAGATTCTCCGGATTCAGGCAGAGCAGATCCTCCACAACAAAGAGTCCGTCTTTGCGCACGAGCTCGCCGTCGAAGTACATTTCGCCACCGCCGTATTCCGCTGTCTGAATGAGCACCAAATCCCAATGAATGGAGCTTTTGTTTCCGTTGTCGCAATCGTCGTAGGCGTTGCCGGGAGTAAAGTGAATGGAGCCCATGATTTTCTCATCAAATAAGGTATCCAGCATAGGGGTCAGTATGAAGGGGTTCACGCCAATGGCAAATTCACCTACATATCTTGCGCCCTCGTCGGAATCCAGCACTTTGTTGAGACTTTCGCTGTCGTTGGCTGTCGCCTTTACGATTTTACCATTTTCAAACTCAAAGCGTATATTGCTGTATTCCTTGCCCATGTACAGGCTGGGTGTGTTATAGGTAATAACACCGTTTACGCTGTCCCTTACCGGTGCGGTAAACACTTCACCATCCGGCACGTTCAGCTTGCCGTCGCATTTAATGGCAGGCAGTCCCTTAATGCTGAATGTGATGTCGGTATCCTTGGCAGTAAGGCGAACTTTATCGGTTTTTTGCAGCCTTGCCACCAACGCATCCATCGCGCGGCTCATCTTGGCATAATCTAACGTGCACACATCAAAGTAAAAATCTTCAAAGGCTTCTATGCTCTTCTTTGCGCTTTGCGCCATAGAGGCACTGGGGTAACGCAATACCACCCACTTGGTCTCGGGCACGCGAATTTTGCTGTGCACTTCGTGCGAATACAGCGCCAGATATTTCTTTATCTGCTCTGTCGGTACATCATTGAGCTCAAATAGGTTGTCTCCCCCACGGATGCCGATATATGCGTCCATATCACGCATACGCTTGCTGTCATGGGCAGCCAGGTATTGCAGCTGCTCGTCTGTTGCGCCCATAATCAGCGCGCGCTGTATCGTGGGGTCATTGATTTGTACATATGGTTCTGCGCCTGCTTTATATGCTTCCTTTACCAATTCGCTCACGATGTCGTTATGGTTTCCGGTTACTTCAATCAGTACTTTCTCGCCTTTTTTCAGCGCGGTGGAATAGTTTACGAGCATATGCGCCAGTTTGTTTACTCTTGGATCTTTCATGTTGGACTCTCCTTTGATAGTTTTGTAGTATAAAACGATTAGCGGGTTTTTCTATATAGAAGGTCACAAAAGCGGAGATGAGTATCGCCAGCGACCAACACAACAAGGTATACGCCATCTGCAAACCATTGTTGGCACGCAGATAGTCGGTGTCAAACAGATTGATACGCAGTTCTACCGCCAGCACCTGATGCCAGATATAAAAGTTGAAGCTGATGGCGGATAAAAACAGCACAAGTTTATTGGAAAAAAGCCAAATAACGGGCTTGATCGACAGGCTGGCCAGGAGGATGGCAAGCGCAAACAGCAGCTCAAAGGGCAAGCGAGTACGCACCTGATTGACCATGAGCATAGTATGCCCGTCGGACTGCGCCTGAAAATGCAGCAGATTGCTTATCAAGGCAATGACGACCAACAAGCATAGGCTAAACGCACCGCGCTGCCATAGCTTCAGGCTTTGTTCCACCTCACTCTGTTCCAACTTAACAAAGAACAGCGCCAGGAGATAGCCCAGCGCATAGGTATCCAAAAAGGCGGGCAGCTGATTCATATACATGCGAATATCTGCGCTGGATTGCACCCACCAACGGAAGGCATTGCCTAAGACAAACATCGCCGAAAGAATGATGATCGGCTTTTTTCGAATCCATTTTGCCACAAAGGGCATCACTGCATATCCCTGCACCAGTATCACTATCGTCCACAGCCCTGCGCCCAAGTTGGTGCTGAAATAGGTGCTTGCATCAAAGGTATGTAATAAAAACAGATGATATATTATGTCCTTCCATGCAAAATCCAGCTTCATGCCATAGCGTCCGCCGGGAAACATATACAAAAAGAACAGAGGAATGATAAAAAAGTAATATGCAGGAATAATCCGCGCAAACTTTTTGACATAGTATTCACCCAGTCCGGGTAAGGGCGTGCCTTGCAGATGGTTGCGCGCATAGGGCAAAAACA
>JBHADM010000065.1:0-12110 GCA_041855045.1 Bacillota bacterium
TATTGCTATCCGGATACCTTGGGCAAGGATTTGATAGACGTTATCGCAGCCCATGACAATATTTGCAATTATATTGATATTCCTTTGCAGCATGCAGATGCTGCACTGCTCAAGTCTATGCACAGGCGCGGTACGCCGGCAGAGTTTACGGACACCATACAGTATGCTCGCAGCAAGGGCATCATTATTCGTACAACATTCATTGTGGGTTTCCCCGGGGAAACCCAGGAGCAGTTTTTGCGTTTGTTAAACTACGTAAAACAAATGCAGTTTGACCGCTTAGGCGTATTTACCTACTCGCCCGAGGAAGGGACAAAGGCGGCTGACATGCCCAATCAGGTGCCGGAAGATGTAAAGGAAGCCCGTAAGGATGCCATTATGAGCCTGCAGGCCGATATTTCCTTTCAAAACAACCAAAATCGTATAGGGGAGCACTGTGATGTACTGGTAGAATCCTTTACCGAGGATGGCAGGGTGCAGGGCAGAACCTATGGGGAATCTCCCGACATCGACGGCGTGGTTTATCTGGAGCATAAAGAAGGAGTCAGCATAGGCGAAATCTACCCGATCACAATTCGTGATTCCGATACCTATGATTTGTTTGCAACATGGAGGGCATGATGAATCTACCTAATAAATTATCCCTATTGCGGGTGATCTTAACCATCGCACTGGTGACTCTGTTGTCCATAGAAAACAGCTTTGCACGAGCGATGGCGCTGGTGGTGTTCGTCATCGCTGCTCTTACGGACCTGGTAGACGGATACCTTGCCAGAAAGTATGAAATTGTAACCGACTTCGGCAAGTTTATCGATCCCATTGCCGACAAAATATTGGTGATATCGACGCTGGTGATGCTGGTGCACCTCAGAGAGCTGCATGCAGTTGTTCCCATCATCGTCATCTTCAGGGAATTTGCCGTTGATGGTCTGCGATTGGTCGCTTCCACGGCAAAAAAACGCAAAACATTGGCTGCCGGCAAACTGGGCAAGGTGAAAACCATCGTGCAGATTATAGCCATCGTGTTGTATCTGGCGCGCCCTATCGGTGTGGGTATGTTAAAAGAGATTGTTATGGTAATCGCCGTGCTGATGACCATAGTGTCAGGTGCCGATTACTTTATGAAAAACAGGAATGTACTGAACCTTTAGGAGGATAAAACATGGCAAGAAAGAAAGCGGCTGTCGCAGCGGAAAGTGCGATCAGTCAAAATAAAAAAGCAAAATTAGAAGCAATGGAGCGCGCTGTCAGTGCTGTGCATAAGGAGTTTGGCGAGGAAGCGCTGTTGCGCCCGGGCGAGGATTCCATCAAAAACATCAATGTCATTTCCACCGGCAATCTGGCGCTGGACTTGGCAGTGGGTGTGGGCGGTATTCCGCGCGGCAGAATCATAGAGGTGTTCGGACCGGAAAGCTCCGGTAAAACAACCGTTGCACTGCATGTGATTGCGGAAGCGCAAAAAAACGACGGCATCTGCGCGTTTATTGACGCCGAGCATGCCCTGGATCCCGTTTATGCCCGTAAAATCGGCGTAAAGGTGGACGAGCTCTATATCTCTCAACCCGACAATGGGGAGCAGGCTTTGGAAATTGCCGAAACACTCATCCGCAGCGGGGCGGTAGATGTACTTGTTATTGACTCGGTGGCAGCGCTGGTGCCAAAGTCTGAAATTGAAGGGGAAATGGGCGCCAGTTTCATCGGCGTGCAGGCAAGACTGATGAGCCAGGCCATGCGTAAGATGAGCGGTATTGTCAGTAAAACCGATACCATTGTGATCTTCATCAACCAGCTTCGTGAGAAAGTAGGCGTGATGTTCGGCAGCCCCGAAACCACACCGGGCGGTCGTGCATTGAAGTTCTATGCCTCCGTTCGTCTGGATGTGCGCAAAGGTGAAACGCTCAAAAACGGGCAGGATACCGTGGGCAGCCGCGTCAAAGTAAAGGTGGCAAAGAATAAAGTGGCGCCGCCTTTCCGCAGCTGCGAGTTTGATATCCTCTTTGGCGAGGGCATCAGCAAGGAAGGCACTCTGCTGGACATGGCGGTGGAGCGCAATATCATCAAAAAGAGCGGTGCATGGTTCTCCTACGACGATCAGAAGATCGGGCAGGGCAGAGAGAACGCCAGGACATTCCTGAAGGACAACCCGGATATCGCAAGCAAAATCGACGGCATCATCCGCGCCGAGATTTTGGAGGGCAAAATCCAATCCGGTGTGGATCACGGTGACGAGGATCCCGAGCAGAACAGTGATCCGGACTTCGATCTTTTGGCGGAAGTAGAGGATTAAGAAAATATATATCCAACTAAAAAGAAGGTGCAAAGCCTTCTTTTTTAATAGTAATGTTATAATAAACCGTATGCACAATATCCTGCACATCGTTTTCACACATTCACATCATTTCTCCATAATCTCTACACAACCATCTGCTATTATAAAACCATAAGGAGGGCAGGCAATGAATATATTACTTCTGGAAGATGAAAAAACCATCCGCGAGGTGCTTTGCGAGTACATGAAGATGACCGGATACACGGTGTTTCAGGCAGAGGACGGCGAGCAGGCGATAGATATATTGGCAAAGGAGTCCATAGACCTTGCGGTACTGGACATCATGGTACCCAAAATAGACGGTCTGCAGGTTCTGGAGCATATACATCGGCGTTACGGAACACCTGCCATCATGCTCACCGCTCTGGACGACGAACAGACGCAGCTCACCGCATTCAACACCTATGCGGACGATTATGTGGTAAAACCATGCTCTCCGATTATTCTGCTAAAACGTATAGAAACCATACTGCGCCGCAGCAAAAAAAGCGGGGAGCAGAGCCAAGGCTTGGTGCTGGATAAAGGATCCTATACGGCACACTACAAAGGAAAGAATCTGAAGCTGACGCTTTCCGAATACCTGCTGCTGGAAGCCCTGTACAACAATAAAGATAAGGTGCTCAAAAGGGAACAACTTATATATGCAATATATGAAAACGATTATTTCGGCAGCGATAGGGTTATAGACAGCCATGTAAAGAATCTGCGCAAAAAACTCCCCCTTGACTGCATACAAACTGTATCCGGCATAGGATATCGCTTCCAGGGAGGTGTCGAATGAAGCTCAGCAAAAAAATGCTCATATTTAGCGTGAGCATCGCGCTCGTACTGATGTTGTTTCTGCTGCTGTATTTCATTGTGCTGATGCCCAATCTATATCTGGCGCAGCGCAAGGAGAATACAATAGCCTTAGCAAAAAATCTCCACGAAGGTTTTATAAAGGAACGCAGCTACCGTAATCTGACACCGGATAACTACTTTTCCAACTTCAGCGTGGTGATTCCCAAGACAGGATACGAATTGCAATTTTCCAATAAGTTTGGCAATATGCGGGTCAGTGTGGAAAACGAGAGTGTCAAAAAGCTCATAGACGGTCTGCGAAAACTTGATTATAACAGCGACAATCCGGAGCTTTCGCAGGAAGCCGTATTCGCTCTGATTGAAGAAGTAAAATTGCCCCCATTGGAAGGCTTTTCCGTGGATATTTCTCTTAATATCAATACGGGGCAAAGCATGGACAATGCCAGAACAGAGTATTATGCGCTTAGCAAGGGGGTGCTCCTTGCCAATATACTGGAGCAGGATAACCTGCAGTATGTCAGCTTCATCGCACTCAGCGATTTGGATAATGAATTTATCATGACCATGCTGCCTACCATGTATGATTCTTTAAGCGAAATCACACCGGTTGCATTGGGAAGCCTGCCCATGATACTGCTTGCCATATTGGTGACTACGTTTGCGGCATCGCAATACTTTGCCAAAAGTGTCATCAAGCCCATACAACAGATTCAAAACCACGCCTGTACTTTAAAAAACAGAAGTCCAAGTGACTGGACAAACCTGAATTTGGAGGGCAAAGACGAGCTGGCCATGCTCTCCGGTCGGCTGGATGAAGTGCATCAGGAGCTGAAGAAACATTATGAGAACATCAGTGCCGAAAAGGAAAGGCAGGAGCTTTTCGTCAGAGCCAGCTCACACGAACTCAAAACGCCTCTGGCATCGGCATTGCTGCTTTGCGACGGTATGATAGCCAAAATCGGCAAATATGAGGATACCGAAGCCTATTTGCCGGAGCTGCGAAAGATACTGTTGTCCATGCAAAAAATGCTCCAGGAAATACTGCTTCTGCGCAGCGATGGTGACGAGTACGCTCTGGTGGATTTTCGCACGCTCGCCGAGCGGGTTGCGGAGCAAAACAGCATACTGTGCGAGCAGCAGGACATGCGCATAGAAATACAAGGCAATTTGCAGTATAAAACCTGGACAAACCTTGCATACAAGGTGATGGAAACCTTGATTGGCAACGCCGTGCAGCATGGCGAGCCGCACAGTGTGATACGTGTGATGCTGTACGATAAAGGCTTTCAGATATGGAACCAAGGCAATATAGAGCCGCAGATTTTGAACAATATATTTGAGCCTTTTGTGAGCGGCGCGCAGTCCAAGGGTCATGGTCTGGGATTATATATCGTAAACAGCTATGCCAAGCTGCTGAAATGGCAAATCAACATACAGAATGAAGATAAAGGAGTCAATTTAATATGCAAAATGAAATAATGGTAGGCATTGAAAAACTCAATGTACACTTTGGAAACGTACAGGCTTTGTGTATACGGGAGCCTATCAAAATAGAAAAAGGGGATAAGCTCGCCGTCATCGGCAGCAACGGAGCCGGTAAAACCACGCTTATCAACGCTTTGCTTGATATTGTTCCCTACGAGGGCAAGATTGAGAAAGCCGTTCCCAACGAAAAAATCGGCGTACACCTTCAGTTTAATAAGTACAATACATTTCTGAAAATAAAGGATATCATCGAAACCATACTCGATGCCAAAATCAGCGATTTGCCAAAGACCCAGGAGCTCATCACCTTTTTCCAGTTTGAGGAATCCTTGAACAAACGATTTGAACAGCTCTCCGGCGGTCAGAAGCAAAGGCTCACACTGATACTGGTGCTCAGCCAGGATACCGAGCTGGTATTCTTTGACGAAGTCACCACCGGTTTGGACTTTGAAACCAGACAGGATCTCATCAATCTCATCAATCGTTGGTATGAAGATAAAAAAGTGACGCTCTGCTATGTTACCCACTACTATGAGGAAATTGATAACCTTGCCACTAAGGTACTGCTGCTCGAAAAAGGCGAAGTCATCGCCCATGGAAGCAAGGAGGAGCTATTTAAAAAATATTGCGGCAAGGGCATTATCGTACTGAAGAATACCCCCAAAAACATGGAAATCACAAAGAACTTCCGTCATCTGGTGGCACCGCCGCAGGATATCGCTCTGTCCTTCCACAATACAGCGGAAGAAAAGGAAATCCTGGCTGTACTGTCGGAGTACAATGTAGACTACAAGCGCAGCAGCAATGATGTGGAAATCATGTCGGCAAATGCGAAAGCAGCATGGTTAAAGGAGAAACAACAATGAGCAAATTATTCAGCAAACGCTTATTCATTTATGAGATCAAAACCATTTTAAAAAACTGGTACATTCCATTCTTCGGGGTCGTATTCCCGATCCTGCTCTCACAACTCATAGGCAGAACCGCTTTTGTAAGCGGTGTGCCGGAGAATGTACAGCCCTATGTGTTCACGGAAGGTTTCTATAATTTTGCAATGGTCATCCCGCTCTGCGTTGTGATGCTGGGTCATGCCAGCATGTACAGCCAGGATCTGGAGCACGGCATACCGCAACGCTTGAAACTCTTTGGTATCAGCATCAATAAGCAGCTGACCATGCGCTTGCTTGCCATCATGTTTATCAATCTGGTAAGCTTTCTCCTGTTTACAGTAACCTATGCACTCAGTTTTAAGATGATGGATATCACCGTGCCGGCACTGTTGCTTGCGATAGTTTCCTTCAGCATATTATCCCTGTCCCTGTTCCTGATTGCACATGCCGTGGCGCTCCTTCTCAAAAAATTTGAGCCTACCTACGGCGTTACCATGGGTCTTTATTTCTTTCTGATGATTATTTCAGGCTCCATGGGTTTGCGCCAGAGCGACTTTCCTGCAGCATTGAAGTTTGTCGCGCAGCTGTTCCCGGTATACCACATGCCCGGCGATATTTCCAAACTCTATTATCAGAGCGTGAACTTAGCGCCATTGGCGCAGGCGCTGGTGTTTTTCCTCCTGCTGTCCGTAGGTTTGCTGTTATTCGCACTGCAAAAAAACAAAAAGAGCTTCCGCTGATAAAAAAATCCGGTTCGCTATTGCGAATCGGATTTTAACATTACTTCAGCTTAAACTCCAATATCACGGGATTATGGTCGCTGTACTGAAAATCAGCGTCGATATTGCGCGCAGTCGCTTCCACATTGTCTGTTACGATAAAGCCGTCCACGGTCACGGTGTAGTTCAAGCCCTTTTGATAAGGTACATTGCAGGAGCGGCAGGTAGGCACTTCAGACAAATTGCTCGGTATTGCCACACGCGCATGCTTATTCAGGCTGTCCTCACTAAGCTCTGCCACCCATGCGGGGATTTCCTGCAGCGTGGGGTACATTGTTTTGGAGCCTGCCAAGGCATGGTTGTAGTCACCGCCTACAATCACATAGTTTCCGCGGTTGTATTCGTCCAGTATGATGTTGTTCAGTAAATCAAACTGTTGTTTGCGTATCTTGCCGCCCTCGTCATAGGCGGACAGATGGGCATTAATAAGCACCAGCTCCTTGCCGTTGTCCACCTTGTGCCGTGTGATATTCAGGCATCTGTCCAGGTCGAAGAACTTTGTAATAAAGCTTTCATCCACGGGCAGGCTTTTGCGTATGGAGCTGTCTATTTGGTATTTTGACAGTGTCAGCAGTCCGGCTTGCACGGCACCATGCATATCGTGCAGCGGCAGAGCTAAAAACGCGCTGTGAAAGTTTTTTGCGAATGTGCTGCTGTAGGCGGGGAACTGCTCTTTAAACAAGGCAACCTGGTCAATTCCGTAGCTTCTGTCCGCCTTTTCATCCACTTCCTGCAGCAATATAAAATCTGCATTTTGCTCTTCTGTGAGGGCTATGCTGCCTTCTGTATTCTTTGCAACACTGTATTTATCGATGCCCTTGCCGTATTTTCCACTGGTGATTTTTTCGCCGATCATGGCACCTTCATCCATAAAGAAAGAGTAATCGGAGGAGTACGCGCCGAAGCCTATGTTGTAGGTTATAGCCGTATAGGCCTGCCCTGCAGTCAGCGTATGCCCTGCAGACGGATTGATTGCCAGCGTGGTATTGTCGTCTATGCGGTAGTAATTGAGCTGCAGATACAGCACATAGCCGCCCACTGTCAACACTGCCACAAGCAATACCGCAAGCAGCGCTTTTGCCAGTTTCCTGATGTATTTCATAGAGGTTCCTCCTAGTTTTGTTAAAGATATCATAACAAAAAAGCATATTTACTGCAATGTGGATTTGACATTCCCACTATTATTTTTTAGAATGATTGCGTATCAAAATCAAGGAGTATAGAATGCAAGGACTTTTAGACTATGCTGTGCAACACGATGTGCCCATCATCCAAAAGGAGGGGCTCGATTTTTTATTGCGGCTGATACAGACAAAACACATCAAAACTGTGCTGGAAATCGGCACCGCCATTGGCTATTCCGCCATCAACATGGCATTGCAGGGCGCCAGTGTCACCAGCATAGAGCGGGATTTTGATTACTACTGCACCGCTTATGATAATGTGCGCAGATTTGGCGTGCAGGACAGGGTGCAGCTTATATACGCCGATGCCCTGATGTATCACACGGACAGGCAGTTTGATTTGCTGTTCATCGACGGGGCGAAAGCGCAGAGCATTGTGTTTTTGGAGCAGTTTCAGCATTGCCTGCATCCGGGTTCATTTGTGTTGGTGGATAATATCAATTTTCATAACTGCACCTATGGGGAGGAAAAACTTTCTCGGGATCTGCGGGAACTGACCACAAAAATCCGTCGCTATGTGGACTATATTACCAGCCATAACGACTTTGACACCACGCTCTATAATATAGGCGACGGGCTCTGTCTCTCTTGCCTGAAAGGATAAATACTGCCATGAAAATTCTGCATTTAAGTGATCTGCACCTGGGCAAACGCTACAATGAGTATAGCTTCATTGAGGACCAAGAGCATATTTTGAAACAGGTGCTGCAAAGAATCGATGAGGAGAAGCCGCAGTTGGTACTTATCGCTGGGGATGTATACGACAGGTCCATTCCCTCAGAGGAAGCCGTGCGCTTGTTTGATGAGTTTTTGGTGCAGCTGTTGGACAGAAATCTGGAGATTGCGGTGAGCAGCGGCAACCACGATTCTGCCGAGCGCCTGGCATTCGGCAATCGTATTTTCCCGAAAAATCTGCATATTTCGTCGGTGTATCGAGGCAAACTGGAAACGTTTCGCATGCAGGATGCCCATGGCGATGTGGATGTCTATTTGCTGCCCTTTGTGAAGCCGGCGCATGTCAAAGCTTTTTTTCCGGAGGCGGAAATTACAAGCTATACGGATGCTATCCGTGTTGCTCTGCAGGAAGTACCGCAGGACAGCGTGCGCAAAATTCTTGTCGCACATCAGTTCGTAACCGGCGCAATGAAGTCCGAAAGTGAGGAAATCAACGTCGGTACGCTGGACAATGTGGATGTGAATGTATTCGATGCCTTTGACTATGTCGCTTTAGGACATATACACCGCGCCCAAAGCATAGGGCGGGAGGGTATACGCTACTGTGGCACTGTGCTCAAATATAACATCTCCGAAGCAAATCAGGAAAAAAGCGTGTGCTTTGTGAATTTGGAAGAAAAAGGAAATCTGTCCGTATATTCTCGCCCACTGCAGCCTAAGCGGGATATGGTCAAAATAGAAAAGCATTTTGAACAAATTCTGCAGGATGCCAGAAAACAACAGAATCACGAGGATTATACCTACATTACGCTCAATGATGAGCAGGAAGTGCCCAACGCCTTTCAGCGCCTGCGAGAATACTTTCCCAATATATTGGGGATGGCGTACAACAACACCCGTACCAGAGCAGAAAAGGCAGATTTGGATACCGTTATTATCGAGGAGAAAAGCCCTTACGATTTGGTGAAAGAGCTTTTTCAAAAAATGAATGGGCAGTCCATGAATCAAGAACAGTCAGCCGTGCTGCGGGACAGTATAGAGCAAGTGTGGGGGAATCAAGCATGAGAGCACTTTATTTGAAAATATCCGCATTCGGTCCGTATCGTAATACCGTGGAAATTGATTTTGCGCAGTTTGGCACAAGCGGCCTGTATTTGGTTACAGGCGATACCGGAGCCGGCAAAACCACCATATTCGATGCCATATGCTTTGCGCTTTACGGGGAGCCCAGCGGCGATATGCGTAAACCGGATATGCTGCGCAGCAAATATGTCGAGGATAAAGAAAAAACACAGGTGGAGTTTCGCTTTGAGCTGAAGCGGAAGATATATACCGTCAGCCGTGTGATTAAAGGGGGGAAAACAGGGGGCAAGGATGCGGTGTTGACTTGCCCGGACGGCACTGTTATCAGCAAAAGCTCGGATGTAAATCGCAGCATTGAGGAACTGCTCGGCATCAACAGGGAGCAGTTTACCAAGATAGCTATGGTTGCACAGGGTGAATTCTTAAAATTTTTGGTTGCCAAAAGTGATGATAAAAAACTTATTTTCAGAACTCTATTTCAAACGGAAAACTTTGATAAATTACGGAATGTCATTGATGAAAAAACGAAAAAAGCAAAGTCTGAGCAGGATACAAAGGAGAAGGAAATCCAGTTTCAGTTGGAATCCGTCAGCATAGATCCGGCAGATGCGCTGTACGCCCAGGAATGGATGGATTTGCGCGGTAAAACACTGGAATATGAAGAAGCCTATGCCTATCTGCAGCAGTATATTGCGTATCAGGAAGAAACAGAGAAAACCCTGAACACACAGCGTGAAGAACATAATGCTTATTTCCAAACCCAAAAAGACCGGTTGACCCTGGCAAAACAACAAGGGTTATTGATAGGCCGGCGGGAGGGAGCACAAACAAGATTCCTGCAAAAGAAAGTTGAAGAGGAGCAGGCGAAGTCTGTCTTAAGCAAGGCCAAGGCAAAGGAGGCGGAGGGCAAGGCACTGCAGCAGCAAGCTACAGGCATACAGGCGATGCTCCCGCAATACGCGCAGTTGGAACAAGTACAAACGCAGCTGCACAGCGAGGAAGTCGAGCAGAAACAGAAACAAATACGTTTTGAACAGATCAACGCACTCTGGCGCAGCAGCCAGGCAAGCATAGCGGACGCAGAAAAAAAACTGGAAATGCTGCAGGGCGCAGGGGAAATGCTTGCGCGGTTGGAAGCAGAGCAAAAGGAAGTAGAAAAAGAGGGCAAAGATTTGTCCGCTTTGCTTGAAAACATCAAAAGCTACTACAAGTATGAAGTGCAATGCAATGCCTATAGATTACAAAGAGACGAAAAAAATAGTTTATATAATCAAGCCCTGCAGCAGCATGCCAAACTGCGAAATCTTTACATCAATGCCAGCGCAGGACGTTTGGCAAAGGAGCTGAAGGAAGGCGAGCCTTGTATGGTATGCGGTTCCACGGTGCATCCGCATAAAGCCAGTGTCGATGTAAAAATCCCCGACACTGCCGAGCTGGACGATGCGGAGCGGCTGGAAAAAACAGCAAAAGAAGCCTATGACGAGATCAAATCCCAGCATCAGCAATGTGAAGGAGGCCTGCAAGCCTTAGGCAATCAGATCAAACAGCAGGCAGTGCATTTGCTGAAAATGGAGCGTGCAGAGGATATTCGGCAAATACAATCCGCAGTACAAGACGCAGTTGCGGATAAAAAACAAAAGTGGCAGAACATCACAAACGCCATACGGAATGAAAAATCCAATTTGGAAGCTTTTCAAAAGCTGAACAAACAGAAAAAAGAATGGGAACAACAGGAGCTGCAGCAGAGAAAAACGGTTGCCGACCTTGAAAAAGACCTGGCAAGGCTGCAGGAAAGCATAAAGGGAAAAAAGGAAAACAGCGAGAAGCTTATCGCACAGTTGCCCTTTGCGACAAGGGCATTGGCAGAATCCAAGATGACAGCCTTGCAGGCACAAAGCGAGCAGCTGCAAAAGAATATAGAGAATGCTGTGCAAGCCATGCAGCGGATACAAACGGAAATAAGTGCCCTGGATAGCGAAATCAGAACGCTCAGCGCACAGATACAAGAGGTGGAGCGCATTGATATTCTGGCTTTGCAAAATGATATCGATGCTTTGGAGCGCAAAGGAAAAGTGCTCGAGAGCAAACAACAGAATTTGTATGCCGGTTTGAACGGCAACCGCCGCTGCGCCCGCAATCTGTCTGTCCAGTTAGATGAGCATAAAAAGCTGTCAGCATACTATGCCAACATAAATACATTAAACAAAACTTTAAGCGGCGGTCTCGGCGGCAAAGAGAAGCTGGATTTAGAAACCTTTGTGCAGATAAGCTACTTTGATACCATATTAAAAAAAGCAAACCGCCATTTGCAGAAAATGACCAATGGGCAATATGAACTGCAGCGCCGTGTGGATACGGACAGTAAGCAAGGCAAAATCGGCTTGGATTTGGATGTAATGGATTATTATAACTCCTCCCGCCGCGATGTGAAGACCCTGTCCGGCGGCGAGTCCTTTAAGGCCTCCCTCAGTCTTGCGTTCGGCTTGAGCGAGGTTGTGCAGAGCTATGCCGGCGGCATTGAGTTGGGGACACTCTTTATTGACGAAGGCTTCGGCACTTTGGACGAGGAATCTCTGAAAAGCGCCATGGAAGCATTGCTGGGCATCAGCACCAACAACCGTATCGTCGGCATTATATCCCATGTGGCGGAGTTGAAGCAGAGGATAGATAAGCAGGTTATCGTCAGAAAAGACAGATTCGGCAACCGCACTATAGAAACGAAAGCGGACTGTTTATAATGAGCATAAAAAATCGACCATACGGTCGATTTTTTATACTAAAACCTATTCAACAACATACCAATGTGATATAATATAACTATGAAAAATACAGTAGAAGAAAATATAAAACTTGAAATCCAAGAGCTGGAAAAAGCACGAAAAAA
>JBHADM010000066.1:0-11053 GCA_041855045.1 Bacillota bacterium
ACTGGGCGGGGCACCGCTGGCATCGTTATTAAATCGAGCCATATCGCCGCGCACATAGCCGGTAACACCGTTAGCACTGATTTTATACCAGGTATAACCTTGGTTTTGTACGGGTGCCTCCAATAATATCAATACAGTATTGATAAATACCTTACCGATGCGAGTGCCATGTTGTGCTGCGGTAGCGCGGACATTAACCTTATCGGTTGTCATTGTAATGGATCCAAACGTTGAGGGAGCTGGCGCTACCGGCACAGATGGGAGTGTACTGGATGTGATGGCGGTCTCTTTTACAAAATCGGCGCGTAAGTATCCAAAACCATACTGCTGTGAGTATACACGGAACCAGTTATAGCCACCGGCGGTTTCCTTCTTTGTATAGGGAAAAGTTTGGGCGCGATCAATTTTACCGATTACGCCGCCGTTTGCCTTTTCTCTCAGATTGACGCCGGAAGCAATGGTTTCAACATAGCCGAGTATATCATTAGGATTCACACCGTTGACGCTGGATGTAATACTTGTCGGGCTGATTGCACCGGGGTTGCTTGCAGCATATGCATTGGATTCCGTTTGCGACATCAAAGTGATGTAGGATGCCTGCACATATCCTGTCGTTGATGTGGGGGAATAATAGATCGCAAGCCAATTGACGCTGTTGCTGTCTGTCAGTGTCTGTAAGACTTGCACCACGATGTTACGATCCAGTTGAATTAAGGTTTGACCGCCTACACTGTTGCGTACATTCAGTCCTCCTATAGACACTCTTCCAAAGCTGTAGTTTGTTGCAGAACTTGCGGAGGCATCCGTTTGTATGCCTGTAATCAGTAAAGTTAGCACAAGTAATAGGCTTATGATTTTTTTACCGATAGTTGCTTTGTCGTCTGTGTGTTGTATCGTCACGACGGTCACCCCTTGAAATTAGAATACATAATAAATCTATAGTATATAGTATCGACATTCCGGTATTGTCGATCATAGATAGAAATAGTGTACTGTATTTGCAGTAGATTGTCAATTTTTTTAGAAAGGTTTGCTGTGGATTTAGGCAGCGATTCGCCACAAACTTTCATTTTCTTTACAGAAAAGTAACAATTGTTACAACTGTGTCAAGTATATAACGAAAGATAAAGTACAGCAAATTAGATTCTTTTTAAAATAAAATACTCGAAAAAATCGAGTATTTTAAGCATTACTTTTGAATAAACAGGGTAGCATGCTCGTCGTTGATATCCCATTTTTTATAATAGCCGCCATCGGATGCAAGCAATTGCTCCTCTTCCAATGCAGGGGCATGTTGCAGTTCGGACAAATCTGTACAGAGTACGCCCAGTTTGATTTGTTCCACATAGCTTTGCCATACTTTTTTGAGTTTATCGCTGCAGGCAATTTTTACTTGAATTCTGTCTGTTACGTCAAAGTCAGCTTCCTTGCGCATGGTTTGGATTTTGCTGATCAGTTCGCGTGCATAACCCTCTGCAAGCAGCTCTTCTGTCAGGTTGGTATCGAATACCACGGTGATGCCGTTTTCGGATTCTGCGGTAAAGCCCGGTTTTTGTATAGCATTAATCAGCACATCATCACGGCTCAATTCCACTGTTGTACCATCCAGTTCAAATTGAATGCTTTCGCCGCGCTGGAAGCGATCCACCACGGCATTGCCGTCCAAGGTTTGCAATGTAGCGCCGATTTTACCAAGCAGTTTGCCATATTTTGGGCCGATGGTACGCATTTGCGGCTTGAGCTGGTAGCTGGTAAACTCGCGGGCATCCTCTATAAAGTGTATTTCTTTTACATTGATTTCATCTCGCAGCAGTTCACAATAGTTTTCAGGGAAGCTAACGCCGCTGATGAACAGAGCCTGTGAGGGCTGACGTACCTTAATGTTGCTTGCACTGCGGCAGGAACGTGCCAAAGCGACGACTTTGATGAGCGCAGCCATGTCGCGGTTTAAAGCATTGTCAATGGCATTTTCATCTGCCATAGGGAAATCATTGAGATGTACGCTTTCGGGGGCGTTTTTATCCACTGTGCATACAAGATTCTGATATATCTCTTCTGCAATAAACGGTACGAAAGGCGCAATGAGTTTGGCAAAGCTTACCAATACATGATATAGAGCAACAAAAGCAGCTTCTTTATCGGCTCCCATATCGGCACCTGTACCTTTACCCCAGAAGCGTTCACGACTTCTTCTTACGTACCAGTTGCTCAAATCATCTACAAAATCTGTCAAAAGCTTGGTGGACTCCAGAATCTGGTAGTTCATCATACAAGTGTCCACTTGCTTGATAAGTTCATTCAAACGGCTGATGATCCACTTATCCATCAGGCTGAATTTTGCGCTTTCCAATGGGTGATCCATGGGGTTAAAGCTGTCTATATTTGCATAAAGTACAAAGAAGGCATACACATTCTGCAATGTGCCCATGAACTTGCGCTGGCTTTCTGCAATGGCAGTGTCGCTGAAGCGGATGGGCAGCCAGGGCTGACCCACACTGTAGAAATACCAGCGCACCGAATCGGCGCCTTGTTTATTCAAAACTTCCCATGGATCCACTACATTGCCTAAGTGCTTGCTCATCTTCTTGCCGTTTTCATCCTGCACATGGCCTAATACCAGGCAGTTCTTAAAGCAGGGCACATCCTCAAACAATAGGGTGCTGATGGCAAGCAGGGTGTAGAACCAACCACGGGTTTGGTCTATGGCCTCGCTGATGAAGTTTGCAGGGTATCTGCTTTCGAATTCTTCCTTATTTTCAAAGGGATAGTGCCATTGTGCAAAGGGCATGGAGCCGCTGTCATACCAGCAGTCAATTACCTCGTGCACACGCTTCATGTTCTTGCTGCAATGCGGGCATTTGATTTCTACATTGTCAATGTAGGGGCGATGCAGTTCAATGTCGGGAGAGCAAGGAGTTACTGCCATATCGCAGAGCTCCTGACGGCTGCCTATAACATGCATATGGCCATCCTCACACATCCAGATAGGGAGCGGCGTACCCCAATAGCGTTCGCGGGATAGACCCCAGTCGAGCACATTTTCTACAAAGTTGCCCATGCGACCTTCCTTGATATGTTCCGGCATCCAATGAATAGAAGCATTGTTGCTTACCAGTCGGTCTCTTAGCTCGGTCATACGGATAAACCAGGTGCCGCGTGCATAGTACAGCAGAGGGGTATCGCAGCGCCAGCAGAAAGGATAGTTATGGGTGAACACCGGTGCACTGAACAGGAGCTTTCTGCTGTCCAGATCTTTTAAAATAAGCGGATCGGCATCCTTGATAAAGGTGTCTGCCCAAGGCGTACCTTCGACAAACTTACCCTCGGTGTTTACCAGCTGTACAAAGGGCAGGTTATTCTCTCTGCCTACACGAGCGTCATCCTCACCAAATGCAGGCGCGGTGTGTACTACACCGGTACCGTCGCTGAGCGTGACATAATCGTCGCTGACCACATACCAGGCTTTTTCCTTCGGCTGTTCCGGCAAAGCAAATAGTGGTTCGTACTCCATACCGACCATTTCGGAACCTTTGAAACTTTTTAGTATGTTCAAATGCAAAGCGCATTCTCCAAACAAACTGCCGGCCAATTCTTTGGCGAATATCAATATCTCACCGTCGTGTTCCGCTTCAACATAGTCCACATTGGCGTTTACGCACAATGCAACGTTGCTGGGCAGGGTCCATGGTGTGGTTGTCCAGGCAAGTATATATGTATTTTCTCTGCCCTTCACTGGGAAGCGCACAACGGCGCTCTTCTCAGTGACTTCCTGATAACCCTGCGCCACTTCATGACTTGACAGGGCAGTGCCGCAGCGTGGGCAGTAGGGCACTACTTTATGACCTTTATACAGCAGACCCTTATCGGCGATTTTTTTAAGACTCCACCAGACACTTTCGATATAGTTATCGTGATAGGTTACATAAGGGTTGTCCATATCGCACCAGAAACCGATGCGATCGCTCATCTCTTTCCATTCGCTCAGATATTTCCAAACGCTTTTTTTGCATTCTTCGATAAAAGGCTCTATACCGTAGTTCTCAATCTGCGGTTTTCCATCCAAACCGAGCTTCTTTTCCACTTCCAATTCTACCGGCAATCCGTGTGTATCCCAACCGGCTTTGCGCAGCACATCATAGCCCTTCATGGTATAATAACGCGGAATAAGGTCTTTGATGGAGCGGGTCAACATATGGCCTATATGTGGCTTGCCGTTGGCAGTCGGAGGACCGTCATAGAAAGTGAATTTTTTCGCACCATCTCGATGGCGAAAGCTCTTGTTTAATATATCTTTTTCTTTCCAGAGCTCCAAAACCTCTTTTTCTCTGGCTACGAAATTCATATCCGTAGGGACTTTTTTATACATAGATTCCTCCTGAAATAAATAATACAGATTCCATTTTTTATTTTACTTTAAAAAACGTATTTTATATACATTTTCTGCAATAAAAAAACCGCCCATGCTTGGGACGGTATAAACCGCGGTACCACCCAGCTTGACATCTTGTACATACCATACAAAATGCCCTCTCATGTGCAAAAATCCGTTAACGGGGATCACCGTCGATTGTTTGAACACAACCAAAACTCCGGGGCGATACAATGTATTTTTTCATATCGGGCTTACACCATCCCCGACTCGCTTTATGCATGCAATACATACAATCCCATCATCGCTTTTGTCATTATACTAAATCAGTTTCGCTTTGTAAAGGGCGAATATGGGTGTCAAATGAAGTTTTGGAAAACGAAAAGACCGATTGCAGCAGCATGGCATTGGGATCAATGTCATCCGCTTTCATAGAAACGGTAGAAAATTTCTCGCGCAAGCCTTTTAAAACCTGCAAAAAGAAAGCACGCTTCGATTGTGCATTTCCTTCACCGCCCGTATAGCACAGTTCGTCCAGGTTTTCATAAGTCGTGATAGGCATGTATAAATATGTGTTCTCGCATACGGCAAAATGGAAATGCCATAAACGGATGTTCTTTGTGAGGGCAGCAATCATCTCTGAAAATGAGATGTTCTGTTTAAGAGGACTCACCGGTAAATGGTTTTTGGAATAATCCTCGTATACCGGGTGTAAAGCCTTAAAGTAAAACTTTTTTGTTCAAACCGGCAGTATCACTCCAAGAAAATATATATGCATTTTTAATAGGATTGGATTTAATCAAATGAACTTCATAATTACTCCAAACAACAGCCACTTGATTTTCTATTGCAATCGCATCTGTTACCTGTCCAGAATAGAACTCATCAAATCCTGCTCTTTCAGGTTCGTCATAATGAGGACAATGTAAATAAGGAATGAGGCCTAAACCTTTAACCCATTTATGTTTTGGAGTTTCGATATCTTCTATAAACTCACTGTCACTATGACCTGCGATAAACCAACATATAGAACCAGCACTTAATCCGGATAGAGTTTTGCCACTTTTATAAGCCCTTAATAATGCTTTATCTATACTGTATTTTTCCCAAACTTTCATCATATAAGCCGTGTTTCCACCACCTACATAAATTATATCTGCACGTTCAATCTTTTCATTAACTGTATCAATGTCCACATCGATATTACACAAATATAAAGTATCCGTTCTACAACCTAAACTTTCATACAAACCATTCATAGTTTGAACATAAGACTCAGCATCTTGACTTGCTGTAGGAATAAATAAGAAATTCGGCTTTTTTTTTTGATGACTCAACAATATATTTATCTATCTCATAAGTTTCATTTTTAGATACTTCTCCGCCACCAATTGCTACAATCATTCACATCCTCCAATTTTAAAAAATATCTTTTTACCTAATCTCACTTAATTTGTTTTATTTTATTTCTTTAGTATTTGACTTGAAAACCAGTCACCGCCGCTACTATTTGCCGTTGTCATTATTATGACACGAGACCCAATTAAAAAATCTCTTCTCTCTCCTCCGCAGCAGCATCTGTCAGACGATAGGTGTCCGGATTCTTTTCTGTGCTCAAGTTCCTGGCATTCCACGTACCTTCAAAGCATCTTTTCTTACACGTAAATCCCTGTTTTTTTGCAAAGTGTATCCCGGCTCTGTTAGCGGAATCCATCATCAGGCGCAAGGGATGGATGCTTTTAATACGCAGTGTTTGGAACAACGCTGTGTTCAAACCCTTGCGCCTGTACGATGGATGTATACTACTAAATAGTCATCATAGGGAAATGTCGCGCCAATTCACTTGAAAATGGAGAAGCATGTCCTTTTATTATTTCCATAAAGAATCATATACATCGCTTGGCATTTTCCATGCTTTGTGCGGAGACAGACTGGTGCCGTATACGGCAATGCCGTCGGGGGTGCAGTTGCGTTTAAACTGCTGGCTGAAGAATTTGGAAAAAAATGTTTGCAATGTGTTCTTGATTTCTTCCTCCGAATATATGTCAGAAAACACCTGTTTTGCAAAGAATAAAAGCTTATCTTTGCTGTAACCATGCTCGATAAAGTGGTAGAGGAAAAAGTCGTGCAGTTCGTAGCTGCCCAATATACTCTCTGTTTTCTGTTGCAATTCACCATCATTTGTAGGCAAAAGCTCCGGAGAAATGGGAGTGGAGACAATGGCCTCACACACTTCAACACAGACAGGGGATATCTGCTTTGCAAGATACAGCAAGTAAGGCTTCAATGCTGTTTTGGGTATGCCGGCGTTCATACTGTACATGCTCATGTGGTCACCGTTGTATGTGCAAAATCCTAGAGCCAGCTCACTCATATCGCCAGTACCCAATACAATACCGTCGATTTTATTGGCATAGTCCATCAGTATTTGTGTACGTTCTCTTGCCTGCGCATTTTCGTAGGTGATATCCAATATGGATTCGTCATGTCCAATGTCTTTAAAATGCTGACGTACACTTTGTGTAATATCAATATTTAAAGCCTGCAATTGCAAAGCTTCCAGCAAACCCTGCGCATTGTTTTTGGTTTGTTTGCCTGTCCCAAACCCGGGCATAGTGATACAGGTGATGTTTGCAGTGTCCATACCGGCTTTTTGATAGGCCAGATAGCTTGCCAGTAAACATACGCTGGAATCCAGACCGCCGGATAAACCGATAACAACTTTTTCGCAGTTGATTTTTTGCAGTCTGCTGCACAGCGCTATGCTTTGCATAGAGAGCATATCCTGCAAATATTCCTCACCGTTACGAAGAAATGGCGTGCGAGTTACAGGACGCAGCAGATTGTTATTTGTTTTGGCGGAAAAGTTCATGGGGAATAGACCGAAAGCATCCATTTCCGGTGCTTTTTGCATGCTTTTCCGATATTGCATAGCTTGCCAATCCACATCGCAAGTGATGCTGCTGCCTTTCTGTGAAAAGCGTTCACCTGCAGCCAAAATACTGCCGTTTTCAAATGCGCAGCAGTAGCCGTCATAGACATGATAGCTGCTGCTCTCTCCCGTGCCGGTGTTGGCATAGATGATAGCGCAAGGGCTTTTACTGCTCAGATATGCCAATCGCTCATGCAGTTTTTGTTTGCTGCCCACGGTGCTGGGCATGGCAGCGGGCTGGATAATAATATCTGCATGGTATAAGAATTTATCACTCAAATCTTCATTTAGAGATAATCCCAAACGGAACTCATCATTGTCTAAAATAAGTTCACTGTCCACACTCATAAACTCATTGAAAATAGATATTTCTGTTTCGTTGATATCCTGATGAAAGCACCTGCTGTCGTTAGTGTCATATTTACTTTTTGCACATGCGCCCAGGAGCTTGCCGTTGCAAAGTGCTACCGCAACATTGCACAGGCTGTAGTTTATCATCATTGGCAGACCGACCACAACGATTTTTTCTTTTCCTGCAGTGGCTTTACATAGGCTTTTCAGTGCTTCCATACTTTTTTCAACAACGATAGGTTGCGCATATAAATCTTCCAAGCCGGCGCCGGTAACGCTGAGCGCTGGGAATACAATGATGTGCGCATCCGTTTTTTTGATAATTTCTATCATTTGTTGTGTGTTCTTTTGTATATTCCCCAAACTGACAGTAGGGGATACCGCATGTACGCGAATCAATCCATTATTTTTCATATTCTTATAAAATGTTCACAAGCATAGTGCCTTGTGCGTCGAGTTCTACACGTACCAATCCGTCTGCTTCCAGCTGTTTCATGACATCGCTGAAGCGCTTAAAACCAATCAATCGCTCGTTAAATTCGGGGAAGTTGGATAATATCTCCGCCTTCAGTATGCTGGGGTTAATGCGGTCAAATCCGCTTTCCTTGTACATAATCAGCTTATCCCTAAATATCTTGCTCCAGTTTGCAGCGTTGATCTGCTGCTTCGGCGCTTCTTTGGTATCCTTATCGTCCTTGATGTTCATGGTGAGTATCAGGTTGAGATTATCCTGCACAATTTTAAACTGCTTGTATTTGGATTCCAGTTTAAATAATAGTTTGCCGAATGTGGAGCAGCCGTAACGCTTTTCATTAAAGTCAGGGCGCAAACGCAAAAGAACGCTCTTTAACTCGCTGGCAAATATTTCACCGGTTTCAGACTGCTCAATTATTGACACAATCTCGTCGTTTACTTCGGACTCGGTTAGAATGGCGTCGGTGTTCGATTTCTTGCGGGATGCCGCAGGCGTGCTGGGGCGGAAGCTCTCTAAAAAGTGAAATTCGTTGCAGGCGTTTAGAAAAATCTGGCTGGCAGCCTCGCTTCGCGACATACCTACCACAAACTTACCCATGGATTTCAGTTTTCCGACAAGCGGCATATAATCGCTGTCGCCGCTGACAATGCATACGCTGTCCACCAACTGGTTGGTATACATAATCTCCAAAGCATCCACAACCAATTGGATATCGGCATTATTTTTTTGCGAAATTCCATAGCGTATGCTGGGGACAACCGATAAGGTATTGCTGAGTATCAGTTCCTTTAATGCGCTGTAATTTTCGGTATAACCATATACCTTTCCTACAATAATACGGCCTCTGGTTTTCACTTTATGTAATATGGTCTGCAAGGTTTCAACTTTTGCTCCACAGTTTTCTAAATCAATAAATACGGCATAATTTGCCATGTTGTTCTCCTTTCGGTATTGCAGCGTTTCTAAAAAATTTTGGTCTTACATCAACTGTCAGCATACGTTGCAATGTAACAGCCTGCGTAAAAAATGAATACACGTTGTGTTTGTTGAAAGAATATACTATGTTTTCACTGAACGCATAATACATTCTCGCATTGCGTCAATCCCTTTGAAAAAGTTGCCATTATAAGGTCAAACCTTACAATGGCAACAGAAAGGATCAATCCAATTCAAGCGGGTGTAAATGCCAAATGTTGTCGTTGTAGTTCTTAATGGTGTTGTCAATGCTGAAAATACCGCTGTTGGCCACATTGATAATGGCGCTGCGCAGCCATTTTTCACGCTTAAGGTAATCTTCCATCAGGCGTCTGTTGGCCATGGAGTAGCTGCCAAAATCCTTGAGTACAAAATATGCATCGGCCATGGAGCCGTAGTCGCCTATCAGCAGAGAGTGATACAGGTCTTGCAACACCGCAGGGTGATTTGGGAATAAATCTCCGTTGATCATCATGCTGAGTGCTTTTCTGATTTCGGCATTGTTTTCAAAAATCTGCATCGGATTATAGTTATTTTCTCTGTACATATCTATAACCGTATTGCTGCGCATTCCGAATATATAAATATTGTCATCGCCAACGGCATCATAGATTTCTACATTCGCTCCGTCCATCGTGCCCAGTGTCAAGGCGCCGCCCATCATAAATTTCATGTTGCCTGTGCCGCTGGCTTCCTTGCTGGCGGTGGAGAGCTGTTCGCTTACATCTGCCGCCGGTATCAATATTTCTGCTGTGGATACGTTATAGTTCTCTACAAATACGACCTTGAGCATAGTTTTGGCTCTCGGATGTTTTTCGATCAGCTCAGCTAAGGCATTGATAAAGCGGATGATCTGCTTTGCTCTATAATAGCTCGGGCTGGCCTTTGCACCAAAGAAGAAGGTACGAGGGGGAATCACAAAGTTGGGGTTATCGGCGATGCGGTTATACAGCACCAGAATATGCAGCGCGTTCAGAAGTTGACGCTTGTATTCGTGCAGACGCTTTGCCTGTACGTCAAATATGGCGTCTGTGTTCAGTGTGATGCCCTGTGTCTGCTTCAGGAATTTGGCAAGGCGAAGCTTGTTTTCTTTCTTTATACGGTCGAATTCGTTTTGGAACGCCTTGTCATCTGCGAATTTTTCAAGTTGTTTCAACGCCAATGCATCACGCTCATATTCATTGCCTATGCTCTTGCTTATCAAATCGGCAAGCTTAGGGTTGGAACTGAGCAACCATCTTCTGTGCGTAATGCCGTTGGTGATGGCGGAGAAGCGTTCCGGGTAAATGCTGTAATAATCCTTAAAAAGTGACTCTTTTAGGATATTTCCGTGCAGCTGGCTTACACCGTTGATGGAATAGCTTAATGCCACGCAGAGATTGGCCATATGTACATTATCGTAGGCTATAATCGCCATAGAAGCAATTTTATCCCATTGTCCGGGGAACTTTTCAAACAGCTCTTCACATAATCTTCTGTTCAATTCTTCCAAAAGCATATATATGCGCGGAAGCAGTGAACGCATCATGTCTACCGGCCATCTTTCAAGCGCTTCGCTCATGATGGTATGGTTGGTGTAGGCCATACAGCCCTTTACCACTGCAATGGCGTCGTCCCAGGAATAATAATAATCGTCCAAAAGGATTCTCAGCAGTTCAGGAATCGCCAAACCCGGGTGGGTGTCATTGATGTGGAACACCACATATTCCGGCATTCTGCGCAAATCATTTCCGTGTCGGCGGATAAAGCTGCGAATTGCATGCTGTATGGTCGCACTGGCGAGGAAATAGTGTTGTTTCAAACGCAGCATTTTACCTTCGTAGTGATTGTCCTCGGGATACAGCACTTTGCTGATGACTTCGGCAGGCTGTAAATCCTGGATGGCTTCCTGGTGAGCGCCGTCGCCGAATTTGCGCAGATTCAGCGTGCCGGTGCTGCGGGCGGACCACAT
>JBHADM010000067.1:0-10028 GCA_041855045.1 Bacillota bacterium
AGTGCAAAACGTATCATGAGCTGGTCAAATGCGTTCGTTGACTCCACCCTGATATCCATAACATCCCACATTTTCTGCCATACGGACTTGCTGTTTTCAAACAGTTTATCATAGCCCAAAGACATGGCCTGTTGTATATCTTGCAGGGCATCCTCCCGAAGCGATGCGCTGCTGCCGTCGGCATACTTCAAATCGCGGGAGCTATGTATGCTGATAATTTTGTCTATGCGTAAGGTCTGCCCTATTTCCACAGAAAAGCGGTTTTTTACGCTCATATAGCGGCGGTCAATAACCGGAAAATTCTTAGTTTCAACAGGCATGCCGTCAACGAAATAGTGATGACCGGTATGTATGCAGCAATCCACTTTAGACTCTATGGTGCTCAGGTTCATCTGCAGTATGCTTCCATCAAACATACGCTTATCCCCTTCAGCAAAGTGCTGTGCGCCGCTGTTGGTCACACGGCCGTTAATGGCGCTTTCCATCTCTATCTGCGCGCCTGCATCCAAGGTGGTAATCTCGACTCGCAAACCGATAATATGTTCCTGATCCATAGATACAAAGCGTCTAAAACGAAGTGCATAGCTTTCTCCCTTTGGAGAAGTCCAATGCAAGTTTCTTGACATTTCACCGCTGTGCAAATCCAATACACGGATATAATCTCTTACCAGACCCGTATCCATAGAGAAGCGCTCGCCGTTTAAATACAGTTCCAGCTGTGTGGTATCCGGCAGATTGGGAAGTTCCGTCACTTCATTGTCCTGAAATTTATTAAAGGTGCCGTTTACAAACAAACCCGGTGTGCGATTGATATAACGCTCCTCGGTGCAGGATCTTTGCCCCAAATAGCCGTTGCCCAGACAAAAAATAGCTTCACATTTTCCTTGGTAGCGAATGTCGAACGCTGTTTCGGCGACCAGCCAGTTTTCTTGTTGACCTACGCCCAAATCATATTTCATCATAGTATTGTAGTTATCCTTTCTAACATAAAAAATAGGACTGTACGCGGAATGATATGCGTAATTTTATCCTCGGTACAGTCCTGTATAATTGACTTTATCCCTTGATACCGGTAGAGGCAACCGAAGCCTGTACCTGTTCCTGTGCCAAAATATAAATAATAATGCCCGGCAAAATTACCATGGTAAGCGCCGCAAACATACGCGTATAGTCGTAAGAAAATGCTTGATTAAAGAATCCCAAAGACACGGGAAGCGTACGATTCGACTCGGAGGAGGTGAGCAGCGCGGCATAGTAGTACTCATTCCAGTTGCCCAAAAACATAAGTATGCCTGCCGTGGACAATCCCGACTTTGCCAAAGGCAGATTGATTTGCCAGAATGTACGGAAAAATCCGCTGCCGTCTATGGCTGCACTTTCATCTAAGTCTTTCGGAATTGCCACAAATGTGGTGCGCAATACAAACAAACTCATCGCTATGCCTCCGGAAAGATACACCAACCATACCCCGGTTTTGGTATCATAAAGTTTCAGCTGTGATATCAACGAAAAAATAGGTTGTGTCTTTGTATGTCCGGGAACAAGCAAAGTTAATGTAAATACAACATAAAGCAGATTTTTGAGTGGAAAGCGATACTTTGCAAAGACATAGGCAGCCATCGCAAAAATAACGAGAGATACCAGGCTTGCCGATACAGAAATGATAAAAGAGTTGAACGCATAGGTATGGAAATTATACTGTGACAGCGTACTGGTATAGGCATCGAATGTATTCAAATCCGGCAGGCTGAAAGGCGAAGTCAAAATCGCACCGTTTGACTTGAAGGAAGACATAATAACCCATACGATTGGAAAGAGTGATACAATGACCACGAAAAGGAGTACCGCATAGGCAAAAATAAGGTAAAATGCTCTGCTCGGCGTGAGCCTTTTTGCTTTTTGAGATAGTTTATTTGCCATATTTCCACCTCCTAATAATGGCTTTCGCCAAGCTTCATCGTTTTATTGATGATCTGCATTACAAGTATTCCGAAAACAAACATCAGCATCGCTGTGGCATTTGCCAAACCATAATTGTAGTCGTTTAAGGATTTTACGAGAATAAGTGCAAGGTTCATGGTATCATTGCCGGGGCCGCCTCTGGTTGTCAGCGCAATGGCTTCGTACATCGCAATACGCGAAGTGATGGATAGTATAATGCCTGTACCTATGGAACTTTTGCACAAAGGCAAGTCGATATAGAGCAGTTTGTGGATACCCTTTGCCCCGTCTATATCTGCGGCCTCATGCAGGCTTTTCGGAATTGCCATAAGATCCCCCAGTACAATGAGTGTAACAATCACTGCGTAAAACAACCAAGTAAATGTAACCGCCCAGAATGCATAGGGTGATTTGAAGAACCAATTAACCGAGAAACCCGGATCGAACACACGAATAATGTTGTTAAGCAGACCAAAATCATCGTTGAAAATAAAGCGATAAATCATAGCCCATGCCGCAACGGAAATCACGTTTGGAATCATGAACACCGCGCGTACAAACTTCCAACCTTTTAACTTTTGAAATAACAAGAATGCAACCAACACGCCAAAGCCCACATGCAAGGTCATGGCAATAAGCGACCACGCGCCGAGATTGACAAGAGAATTGCGAAACGAACCGATGTTGAAGAGTCTTATATAATTATCGATACCGTTAAAGACAGGTTGATTAAATCCATCCCACTTGGTAAAAGAAGTATAAAAAACTGTTATGATCGGAATCAGGTAAAATAAAACAAAGAGAACAAGTGTGGGTAACAAAAAAAAATATACCCATTTAAAACTTCTTCGTTCCAGAATGGAATATTGTTTTAACAAAATCATCCCTCCTTAACGGTATTGATAATGCCATAAGCAACTTCGTTTTGCGCTGGAAAATATTTGGATTGGGCTTTTGCAGCAACGCAAAAGCCCAATCCGATATCAGGAATTTCGCCTGATTAGTTCAATTTTGTTTCTTCTGCCAACTGTGTTAGCTGTTTGCAAAATTCCTCTGCTGTCCAGGTACCATCGATAAGCAGCGGGAGGTTTTTGCCAAATTCGCTGTCAGCGATGGAAGCGGGTATGCAGTCGCCAAAGTTAGGAACCAGTACAGTATCTGCGTTTACTGCATTGACATATTCATACATCAAAGCGTTTTCCTGAGATTTCTTATTGAATTCTTCGGATGTAACCAGGTTCGGAGCCACACCGCCTTCCGCCAGCATATAGGTCTCGAGTTCTTCCTGAGAAAACATGAATGCGAGGAATGCTTCTGCCACTTCTCTTTGCTCGTCACTTACAGTAGAGGGAATCCACCAAGCGAAACCGTTGGTATTTGCCAAAGCCACATTACCGGGAAGCACATCACCCTTTACGGTAGCGCCATTAAAGTCGTTGGACCACTTGTCGCTGCTGGTCGGAGCAAATTCACCAACCATCCAGGATCCGTTCGGAATAACGGAAGCATTTTTGCTCATAAATGCATTTGCAGCATCAGCATACACTGCGCCTACAGTATTGCTGGCAGCGTATGTTTGCAGAAGAGCCTGGAGTTTTTCCACTGCCTTTACGATAGGCGCTTGTGTAAAGTCATAGATTTTATCCACAGTAGAGTTTTGAAGAAGTTCTGCACCACCTTCTTCTTTTGCAATCAAACCGGAGAGCGTAAGCTGTGTTGTCCAAGCGTTTTCACCAGTCATGAAGGCAACTTTGGTGTCGCCCAGATAGGTAGTAAACTCGTCCCAGCCGGTCATTTCGCTGAGCTTCTTATCCACTGTAATCATATCGGAATTGTAGAACAAACCAATGGGACGAACCACAGGCACCATTACAGAGAAGAGCTTGCCGTCCTCTGTGGTATTATATGTTACAGAGCCTTCGATCAAAATGTTCTTTACGGCTTCATTGCTGTTCACAAAAGCGGTCAAATCCGTAAAAAGACCATTTGGAATAACGACATTGCGAATCCACTCGGTTTCGCCGCCTTCGATCAATGCGGGAAGGGCGTTTTGCTGACCAAGCTGCTTCATTTTGTCGTTATACAGTTCCTGTGTAAGTTCTTCAAGGTTGATTTGGTATTTGCCTTCGTACAGCGCATTAAAACGCTCTACCTGGGGAACAAAAAATTTGGCGCCAACGTTTTCACCTGTCTTGTAATGTGGGACAGTAATTACGATTTCCTCTGCTTTAGCAAAGTTTACATTGCCGAGCAAGAGTACAAATGCCAATAATATGGCGAGCATTTTGAAAGTTCTTTTCATTGTGATACTCCTTAAAAATACTATATTTAACAAATGATTGCTCATTATTGTTACTTATCCTGCTGTACTGCCGCGCACAAGCAATTGATACGGTACGACAACATGTTCGCCGCCGCGCGTTTCGTTCATAATATCGTGTAAAAGCTTAGCCGCTTCATAGCCCATTTTGCGCACATCCTGAAAGATAGTACTGAGCTGTGGACTGGTATATTCGCCCAAATAGATTCCGTCGAATCCAATAATGGCGACGTCATTTGGGATGGATAATTGCAGCTCCTTCACCGCACGCATTGCACCCAGCGCCATGATATCGCTGAAACAGAAAATACTGTCCGGCTTGTCGTTGAAATTGGTCAATCGTTCTTTTACCAGTTCATAACTCAGATGCTCATCGAACATGCCGTACAGAATGTTTTCAGGCGAGAGGCTTATATTGCGCTCTGCCAAAGCCAGTTTTACACCTTGTTCCCGCACCACGCTGACTTCGGCGTTGGATCGGCCGCAGATAATCAAAGGTCTTCTGCGACCGCTTTCAAATAGATGACGCATAGCATTTCGCGCCGCCAGTCGGTTGTCTATAGATATCCACCCCTGATTTGGCTTGGTGAGCGCAAAATCAATGGCGACCACTGCAATCTCCGAATCGGCTATCTCTTTAAAATACACATCGTCTTTGGATATTCCGCAAATAACTGCGCCGGCAATATTTCGCTGCTTACAAAACTCAATATAGCTTTGCTTGTTTTGCAGTTCACTGTCTATTGCATAGGTAACCAGCTCTATACCGTTTTCCAAACAGCATTTCATAACACCCTGTATCAACTGAAACGCCATTCCATCGCGCGGATCGGACTGCAATAAGCTTGCCATAATAAACGCGATATTCTTTTTTCTTTTGGAGGAAAGATTGGATGCCGCAAGGTTCGGTGCATAGCCTATTCGATGCGCCGTTTCCAGAATGTGCGCCTTGGTATCTTCATTGATATCCTTATATCCGCGAAAAGCCCTGGACACTGCACTGATGCTGACACCGGCCTCCCTGGCAACATCACGAATTGTAACCACCACTGCATACTCCTCTTTTATAGGAAAAAGTGTAACGAAAACGTTTTTGATTTGCACTTTTATTATAATACATAAATATTTACTTGTAAAGATAAAGATTAAAAAAAACAATCAAAATAATACGAATTATACAAAAATGCTAAATCACTTTAAAATGCACTCTGACAATCTCGGGATTTAATAATAAAATGTAACTATTATTGTGCTTTTGATTTGCAAAAATCGAACTTTGGATTATAATAATCCTATGATTTTGGAGGTAACAACGAATGCGAAAAGAACAACAAACACTTTTGATGCAGTATGCGTATTGTACGCTTGCTGCCCTGATTTATGCTGCCGGGATGAACTATTTTGTATTCCCTCACAATCTATATAGCGGCGGATTATTTGGTATTACCCAACTTTTATTTCATGTGGCAAACAATTCTCTGGGGATTGCCGTTAGCAGGCAATATATCAGCGTATTCTATTTTATTCTTAATATTCCTCTTTTTTATTTGCTGTTTAAAATTATGCGCAAAAGTTTTTTTGCAAAAACCATCTATGTGGTATTGCTGCAGTCTCTGTTTATGATGCTTATACCCATACCCAAGGAGCTGGTTATAAGCGATCGACTGACCGCGGTGCTGGCCGGTGCCATTGTCACAGGAATCGGCTTGGGAATGGTTTTGCGCGCAGCCGCCTCCTCCGGTGGATTGGACATTATCGGCTTATATTTTTCACGCAAAAGTATGGGCTTCAGTGTCGGAAAAATAAGCATCACTGTAAACCTATGCATCTATGCCGTATCCGGACTTCTGTTCGGCGCCGAAACCATGATATACTCAATGATATACAGTTTTATCATTTCGTTTATCATTGACCGTTTCCATTACCAAAACATCAGCATCACCTCTCTGGTAATATCTCGTGAAGAGGGCATGAGTGACCATATTATGAAGGAGTTAGATAGAGGATCCACAATTATTAAGGGTACAGGCGCCTATACCAAAGAGGAAAGCAATATACTTCTAACCGTTATCTCTAAATACGAAAAGCGTATACTGACAAAAATCGTTCAAAATCACGACCCGCACGCCTTTGTTATTTTTGTTGACGCGACCGATGTACGCGGCAATTTTATCAAACGTTTTGACAACTAAGGAGACGATATGATAAATATCATCGTAATATTCTTTGCAATCTTGCTGCTTATAGCCTATTATGTGGCAAGATACATCGTCAACGCCAACGTACATACCAAGGAGCAAAGCCGCTACCATTATGAGCAAAGTGAGTTTGCCGACTACCAGAAAGAAGACTTTCGCTATATTAATAAGGAAGGCAATTCGCTTATCGGACTTTTGTTCAGACAGGAAAAATCGCGCGGATTAATAATTTTAGCGCACGGATTTGGCACCAATCATTTTTTTATGGCAAAACATGCACAATTATTTTTAAGGATTGGGTTTGATACGCTGTTGTACAGCCATGTACATGCCGACAACTATCACAGCAAAAAATGCGGTATGGGCGGGTTTGAATCGGATGATTTGGACGAATTGGTACAACGCTTTAAGGCAGAATATAACATTGTAGGCACGTACGGCATCAGTATGGGCGGCGCAACTGCACTGCTGCACAGCGCAAAATATGAATCGGCAGATTTTTGTATATCCGAAAGCGCCTACGCAAGTATGTATAGCGAGCTGCGCTTCAAGTTTCGACGCAAAATGCCGGGCTTAGGCTGGATACTGCTGCCTTTGACAAGATTCTTCATATGGCTGCTCGGCGGATATGACATTAAAAACATTCAGATCAGCAAAGCTTTGGAAAAATGCAACACCCCCATTATGATAATTCATGGTTCCCTGGATCCCACCGTACACATAGAGGACGGTTTGCAAATTGCAAGGCAGGCTAAGAACTGCAAAAGACTGTATATCTGCAACGGCGCGAAGCACACCAACAGTTTGGCCCTGCAACCCCAACGTTATCAGAAAGAAGTAGAGACCTTTTTGACAGAGCTTGAGAAATAGTTTTATTAACAGAAAAAGTCGACTTTTCAGTCGACTTTTTCTGTTACACAAGAGTACATCTTCTTTAATACTGAAATGTCTCGGCAGCTTTTGCATTCTGCACTAATTTTTGATAAGTTGGAGAGGAATGTAGAAGCTCATCATGACTGCCATGCGCCTCTACCCTGCCCTGATGTAAAACGATTATTTGATCTACGTTGCGAATAGATTTCAATCTGTGGGATATAATGAGCACAGTCTTGTTTTGAATTAGTCTATTTAGGCTTTCCTGAATTTGATATTCATTTTCAACATCAAGAGAAGCTGCAATTTCATCTAACAGGATAATTGGGGCATTTTTAATAAATGCTCTGGCAATGGATATTCGCTGCCGTTCACCACCAGATAGTTTTGCACCATTTTCGCCCAACATGGTTTGGTATCCCTTCTCTAATCCCATAATAAAATCATGACAGTTTGCCAATTTAGCTGCCTCTATCACTTCTTCATCACTGGCATTTTGTCTGCCCATACGAATATTCTCCATGACGCTGTTATTGAAGAGCAATACATCCTGAAACACAATAGAAATATTGGAAAAAAGAGAATCTGTTGAAACGGATTTAATATCAGTATTATCAAGAAATATTTTCCCTTTGTCATAGTCATATAATCTTGATATCAATCGAAGAATAGTTGTCTTTCCACAGCCGGAAGAACCCACAAGTGCTGTCACTTGATTTTGCTTGGCTGTTAAACTCAGTCCCTTGAGTATTTCAGTATCATTGTTGTATGAAAAATACACATTTTGTAAGTTAATATCATATTTATTGAAATCTTTATTTGCGCCATCCTGTGTCTGCGTGTTGCGCATCTCATTAATACGTTTAATGCGCGCATCCAAATAAAACACTTCCGCAATATTCATATTCACGGCATCTACAACTTCTTTTATCTTCATTGAAAAGAGAATAAAGCCAAGCAAGTACAGAATATTTATTTCTCCCTGGTGATATAGGTATGTTCCCAATAGAATAATAAACCCAACAGATGCCTGTACAATCCAACCAGAAATCAGAAGTGGAATCCCTTGCGAAATCTCAGCAGAAAGATGAATCTTTTCACTTTTATCAACTTTACTGTATAACGAATCTCGAACAGATTTCACAAGACCATAGCTTTTGATTTCCTGATGCAGCTCTATTGCTTCCTGAAAAGCATCTGCATTTTCTCTTAACTGATGATAGTGTCTTCCTGTTGATTGCACTTGCATACGTTTCGATAAGAATAGCAGGAATTCACTGATAGCAATAGGAATGACAACTGCCAATCCCAGTAAAATATGGGAGTGTAATACAAGCACACATATTAAAGGAAAAAAAACGCAGAATGCTGCAATTCTCGAATAAGCGTGACTTACAGCATGCTCAATACGCTCTACATCACTCATAATGGTTTGCGACAAATCGGATAAATCGTGTTTAGCAAAATAAGAAAAAGGAAGTTTTCTGAGCACTTCGGCAATTTCCAAACGAAGATTTGCGCTTTCACGATAAGTTGCGTTGTATGTCGCATCATAATCAAAGGCATTGATAATATACATAATAATAACAATGAAAATTGCACCAAGAATGTAAAATAAATTTGTCTGTGCTTTTCCCAGTAATTTATCATTCATATATATCATGAGAAAAATAGCCGGTATTATGTTCGCAAGATAAACAAATAAGGATGTAAGGGTAGATTTATAAAAATCCGCAACACCTTTGTCGGTAATCCCCAGTAGTTTCATAAAAAATTTATTCATGAATAATCCTCCAATCATTTGCTTTGGCATAGAGTTGTTGATATGAGCGATATGCACTTTCATAAGCCATCAATTCAGCATCACTACCGCGCTCAATAATCTTACCCTTGTCGACGAATAAAATTTCATCGACCGAGCGAACACTGCTGAGTCTATGTGCTATCATGATAACCGTCTTGTTCTTAATGAGATTTGCAAAAGCTTTCTGCAATTCATGTTCATTTTCGGGATCTACGGCTGCGCTTGCTTCATCCATGATAATAATTTTAGCATCCTTTAGAATAGCGCGAGCGATTGCGATCCTTTGCTTTTCTCCTCCTGAGAGAAATACGCCTTTTGTACCTATCATGGTATGTTCTTTTTCCGGGAATTTCTCAATTATTTCCAAACAGCCGGCTTGCTTCATAGCCCTCATAACCTGTTCATGTGATGCATTAACATTGCCGATTTTAACATTTTGATAGATACTTGATTTAAAAAGCTTGCAGTCTTGAAACACAAAAGCAATATTTTTCATTAAGGCTTCTTTACTGTAGTTTTCAATTGGGATATCACCTATCTTTATACATCCTTCGTTCAACTTATAAAAGCCAGAAATGAGTTTGGCAATTGTTGATTTCCCGCCTCCCGAGGGACCCACAATAGCATATATTTTGTTTGGTGCAAGACGGAAGCTTAGCTTGTCCAGAACAAGCTGTTCCTCATAACCGAAACTAACTTCTTCAAATGCTATTGATGTATCTTTAAATTCCTTTTCGTCTCCAAAGCTTAAGGCATCTGCCTGCATCTGCTCAAACATCTCTTCCAGTTTCTCAACAACACGCATACCCTGATACGCATACATATTGACATACATAATGCGCATAAACGCTCCGAATATAATTCCCGACATGAATACAAACATAATCAAGTG
>JBHADM010000068.1:0-9654 GCA_041855045.1 Bacillota bacterium
GAATTTGACGGAGAGATAGTATGGCTATTATTAAAAACGAAATACCGATTTTGGAGTTTGATACAGAGCAGACAGCAGTTCTTAATCCCACTCATGAAAATCTTGGTTTGAACTTACCCAAGAAATGTGTGTTCGCATTTCTTGGTGCTTACATAGATGAATATGCCAGTAAAAGTGATACCAAACAGGTATCCACTTTTGAGAGTGCAACGAAGCATTATCCCATTTACATCACCAAATACAAGGGTGAGGACATTGTGCTTTGTCAAGCACCCGTTGGTGCGGCAGCAGCCACACAGATACTTGATTGGCTGATTGGTTATGGTGTAAGAGAGGTAATCTCGGCAGGTAGTTGCGGTGCTCTGGAAAAGTTCCCCGAAAGTACATTCCTCGTACCAAACAAGGCTCTGCGTGATGAGGGAACATCTTATCACTATGCGCCCCCTTCTCGATTTGTGGAAATCAGCGAGAAGGCAAGAAAAGCAATTGAAGAAACCATTCTTGAGCATAGTATGAAATATCAGGAGGTTATAACCTGGTCAACGGATGGATTTTTCCGTGAAACCAAAGAAAAGGTGGCTTATCGCAAAAGTGAAGGCTGTGCAGTTGTAGAAATGGAATGTTCTGCTCTGGCGGCCTGTGCTGATTTCAGAGGGGCAACCTGGGGTATGATACTTTATACCGCAGACAGTCTTGCAGATGTTGACAAATACGACGAAAGAAACTGGGGCGGTAATGCATACGAATATGCACTTACGCTCTGCCTTGATGCGGTTATCAAATTATAAGAACAGTTAGAATCAATCTTTTTTTGTGATATAATTTTATTGAGGTGAATGAAATGAGGACTGAAAAAGAAATATACGATTTAGTTTTGAATTTTGCTTTTCAAGATGAGAGAATTAGAATTGTAACTCTTGAGGGGTCTCGCACTAATGTTAATATACCAAAAGACAATCTTCAAGATTATGATATTACTTTTTTTGTTATAGATATGGGAGAATTTTTGAAAAGCGATGACTGGCTTAGTGTTTTTGGTAACAGAATTATGATGCAAAAACCTGAAGATATGGAATTATTTCCTCCAGAAGAAAAAGGATTTTCTTATATAATGCTTTTTGATGATGGTGTAAAGATTGATTTAACTTTGTTACCTGTTTCAATGCTTGAGGAGTATCTTACTCGCGATAAACTTGTAAAAATCATGTTAGATAAAGATAATATGATTAAAACAGAAATAGTTCCCACAGATGAAGATTATTACATTAAGTGTCCAACAGAAAGAAAGTTTGATGACTGTTGTAACGAATTTTGGAATGTTGCAACATATGTATCCAAGGGCTTACTTCGTGGTGAAATACTATTTGCAATAGACCATATGAATGAAGTATTACGTCATGAGCTTCTTAGGATGATTAGTTGGTATGTCGGTACTGAAAAAGGATTTAATTTCAGTTTGGGTAAAAACTATAAATTTTTAGATAAGCATATTTCAAAAGAATTGTGGGATAACTTACTAAATACATATTCAATGAGTTCGTATGAAGAAATGTGGAAATCGTTTGATTTGTGTCTATGTTTGTTCAAAAAAATATCTAAAAAAGTGGCAGATTCACTTGGTTATAATTATCCTGATTATGATGAAAACGTTACAAAATATTTGGAAACACAAAAGAGAATTTCAAATAAATATCTTTATGGTAATAGGTATTGACAAATTCCAATTTGTCGAACTGAATATTTAAGTTTTAAGGACGCATAGGCGACAAAAAGCCTTGCGTCCTTTTCCTTTTACATAGGGGGTGACATCGTTGCGTCTTTGCAAGCCCCCTTGTACAATATAGTTAGAAGAAAGGAGTTTTGCTTATGAAAATGATGCTGAAAGTATTGGCACTTCCGGTGCTGTTCGTTGTAAAATCTATTTGTATCCTTGGAAATCTGCTCACCAACATTTCCTCTTATGTGATTGGGTTATTGCTTCTGGTCATCGCAGGCTGCGCCATCTACTGTATCGTTCAGGCAATGTGGACTTCGCTGGCCATCCTTGTCGGCATGGGATTGGCGGCGATCCTCGCAATCTTCCTGTTGGTCTGGGCTGTTGTAAAATTTGAAACTTTGGGCAACCATATCAAAGAATTTATTTGTTATTAAGATGGGAGAAACTGATGGACAGAGGATTTATGGAGCATTACTTTGAAATAGCCTATAACGATGTAACCGGGGAAATCGCCGGAGAAGATGAGCAATATGCGGAACTGCAACAAGCGGCTGATGAAGCCATACACGCCCTTGCAGACATCGTAGGCGAAGCGAATACACCCCTTTGGAAACAATGCGAACACACAATCAACAGCCTTTATGCGGTTCAGCTGCATCTGGCAAAACTGGCATATCTGCGTGGTGCGGAAGATCGGGAAAAGATGCTGAGATAGTTTAGGAGAAAGTCACCTGCGGGTGGCTTTTTCTTTTGGAAAGGATGTGATGAGAATGGCAGCAACAAGGCTGATTGCGCTCCATGTGAACAAGGGCAAGACAGTCGCTCAATGTCTGGCTGACCGAACAGACTACTCGCAGAATGCAGCGAAAACCAATGACGGCGAATTTATCAGTTCCTATGAGTGCGATCCTAAAACTGCCGATGAAGAATTTCTTCTTTCCAAAAGGCAGTATCAGCACTCCACCGGCAGACAGCAAAAGAACAATATCATAGCTTACCAGATTCGCCAGTCCTTCAAACCCGGAGAAGTTACACCGGAAGAAGCAAATCAGGTAGGCTATGAAACAGCGATGCGATGGACGAAAGGCAAACACGCTTTTATTGTTGCCACTCACATCGACAAAGCCCACATACACAACCATATCATCTACAACTCTACCTCTCTGGATGCCAGTCGCAAGTTTAAGAATTTCTTCCTTTCCGGTCTGGCAGTTCAAAGACTCAGCGATATGGTTTGTCTGGAGCATGGGCTGTCCATCATCACTCCAAAACCTTATGGAGAGCGACAAAAAAGAACTGTCTATCCCAAGAAGCGTACCCAGCGTGACGATCTTTGTGATGCCATTGATACGGTGCTGAAGCAAAAGCCCAAGAGTTTTGAGGACTTCATTCAGGCTCTGGCTGATATGGGGTTTGAGTTCAAGGATGGAAAGCAGTCTGCGTTCAAAGGAAAAGACCAGAAACGATTTATCCGTCTGCGCTCCTTGGGCGAAGGGTACAGCAAAGAGGAACTGCAAGCTGTTATTTCCGGTAAGAGCCTGCACAGATCCAGAGGTGGTTCTGCCAAGGCTCCCGCACAGAAGCAGTTCCAGATGCTTATTGATGTTCAGGCAAAAATGGCTGAAGGCAAAACGGTCGGATATGAGAAGTGGGCAAAGAAGTTCAATCGAAAAGAAGCTGCCCGTACTGTGATTCTTCTGAAAGAAAAAGGTCTGGGCAACTACGATGATTTGACTGCTCATATTGAAAAACTGTCTACTCGTTTTGATGAGCTGTCTGATTCCATTAAAGCCGCTGAGAAACGAATTGTTGAGGTTCAGGCATTACAACAGCATATCAAAAACTACCGTGATACAAGGCAAATCTATTTAGAGTATCGCAAGTCTGGATATAGCAAAAAGTTCTTTGAGGAACACCGTCAGGAAATCACAATTCATAAAGCGGCAAAGCAAGCCTTTGATGAAGCGCAGATCACGAAGCTCCCATCCATGCAATCTCTGTATGAGGAGTTTCACCGCCTGACTGTCCAGAAGAAACAGGACTATGCCGAGTACCGCAAGATAAGAAAAGAAAAAGAAGAATTGCTGATTGCCAAGCAGACGGTTGAGACAATTCTGAACATCGACAAAAAGAAAGAGCAGGAACAGGAGAAGAAATCTGTCCGCTAACAAAGAAAGCCACGGCTGTTGCTCCGGTTGGAGTAGCAGTCGTGGCTGTTTTTTTCTTGTTCATTACTAAAAAGTGCGCAAATGCACAAAAAATGGGACTGGATTATTCAGTGACATCCGAAAAAGCCAAGTGCTGCTCCAACAAGCATTGTGGCAATACCAATGTACTAAGGTGCCAGCATATAATTTGCTTGAACATCCATATCGGCAAAACCTAATGTGCCAATGGAATACATAATGGCACCGCCAATAAATAATAATTCGCCAAATATAACTTTCTTTATACAATCACACTCCTTTGTCAAATTGGAATTTGTCTATCAAAAGTTAAAATAAGGATGGTCTTTATATTCAGCAGGAAGATTTCTACCAAGGTCTGTCCATCCAAGATTTTTCACAAATACCGATTTTTCTTCGGGGAAAGCATACTCGTTTAGATAATCAATAAAATCTGCTTCATTATAGCAATAACCGCCCTTGATTTTGTATTTCTTTGCATTGGGGCTTGTTTTCATCCACTTGTCGCAGAAATGAATGCAATATTTGCTTAAATCATTTGCCACCGCATCGGGTACTAAATAAACAATGCTATCACCATCTGCACTAATAATTACTTCCTTCAAGTCCATACCCCCTTTGTCAAATTCAAGTTTAGTTCAATCTTTGCGTTGCAAGTTGCACTTGCTCAGCAACAGCAGTCTTGTTAAAGGCGTTTTCTATTTCGCCATCATATAAACCGATGATTACATCATCACCGACTTGGAAATCCTCAAATTCAATCGTTCTAACATCATCTTCAGCATCATAGTTGACATAGCAAAGATTGTATTTTTCAATAGCTTCATTGCAATCAATGCCACATCTATCGCCAAAGATTTCATCATTTCCTAAGTCTGTAACATAGAGAATGTGATTTGAAGTATCGAAAAAATACAGGCTGCCTTTTCCGACTTTAAGAAAGAAGCCTTGCAGAGAAAAAAGGCTGTAAAAACAGGAACAGCCAGCCCGAAAGAATTTACGGACTGGCTGTATCAGCAGAGTGATATTATTTTGAAATTAACTACCTTTTAAGTGATGTCTATACAAAAGATCATTCCTCCCTAATGGCAGACAAGATGCTTGTTTTCTTCAACTCGGATTTTGCGTATACAGTGAAAATCAAATATATAATTGCTAAAACAACGACTAACGCCAGTAGAAACAGCCACGGCAATACCAACGTAATGCAATGGTTCACCGCATCCAATCGTCTACAAACAATTACACTTAAAATGCTTCCAAATACAAGAGCTATTACCAACGAACCTCCGAGGTAAATTCCTATCTCCCTATCCAGCATTGCTTTCAACTGTTGCCGTGTTGTTCCAACAGCTTCAAGCAAACCGAATTCACGCTTTCTATTCTGAAAATCAACCATAAGCATATTCATAAGACTGATACTTCCAAAGACGAACAGAATAGCAGAAGTCATATATAGAGCATTTATAGATGCACTGTATCGACGCTGAATATTTTTAATCGTTTGTTCAATCGTATTTACTTCTATTTTTCCGTTTTTATCCGCAATCTCCTGAACTGCGGTCAAAACTTCGTCAAAACGTCCGTCTGAATTTTTGACTGCCAGAATACCCGTCTGCTCTGTTATCCCTGTCAGTTTTTTTGCTGTATCATAAGTCATAATGAAGTAAGGACTTCCGGGAACAACCGGGCTATTCTCCATTAAATCAGACCTATTGTATGTGCCTACCACAACGGCTTCCACATCAAAGGTTCTGCCATCGAAAGCTCTGCCCGCAATCTTCAAAGTATCGCCAACTTGTGCTATATCTTCTTCAACCAATATTCCATTTTTCTCAACCATATCATCGTAATCTGCCGTTCCAGAGGATAGCACTGCCTGCTTTTCTTCCGTCTGTTCCCGGTTTAAGGTTGGAAAGAAGTCTGAAATACTTGTGAAAGAACCACTTCCGCCCGAAAAAGTAACCGTCATATAAACGCTGTCGAATGCGGTAATTTTTTCTATCCCATCTACCTTTTCTAATTCCTGCATCAATGCCTGATCTTCAAGTGGATTTTCTTCCAGTTGCAATTTTGCGCTTCCGTATGGCTCCGCTTCGTTATCGAAAGAGCTGCCAACTGTATTTCTTATTTGTATAAGAATGTTACCGGCAGGATAATATTTGAAACTTGCCTGTTTTGCCGGATCAATAGAACCAGCAACCGTAGAAGTAACCAGTAAAAGAGCCCCGCTTACTCCAAGCATTAAAAGCGTCAGAACTGCTTTTTGTTTGTTTCTTTGTATATTTAATTTTGCCAGATTAAACGGCGTAAGCTTCCGATGCAATTTCGAGCTGCTTTTTGCCTTTCCAGCATACGCGAGGTATTTCGCGCCCTCTACCGGGGAAGTATTCATTGCTACCCGGACAGGCTTAAAAATGGCAATATTCACTGTCATAAAGGCTACTGCGGCAATCAGTACAGCATAAATAACTGTTGTTTTCAGCCGGAATCCGTCAGGACAGCCAATAAATCCAATCAGTACGCCCGTGACAAGTCCTAATGGAATACCGGTCAAGGCATATAACCGTCCCTCTTTTCCTGCCATCCGCTTAATCTGCCTTTTTGTCATGCCAAGTGTCCGCAGTTGCCCAAACATCTGAACATTTTTTACAATCTTTGTGTAAAAAACACCATAGACAATCGTTGCCGCCAAAATAGCCGTCAACGCCGCCAGTAGTGGTACTGGAATCGGAATACCCGATGTTATCACACCCGACATAACAGCAGAATATTCTGTAAGCATTACCTGTTCCTCGACAATGCCTGTATTTTGTATTGCTTTGCCGGCAAAATCAAGAATAGCCGTGGAGCTTATGGCGTCTGTATTCAGCCTTGTATATGCTGTAACCTGAAAAGAATCTTTTGCCAAATCTCGGGCAAGTTCCTTACTGACATAAATAAAATATCCGTTGCTTTCTTTTGTGTCGTCCAGAATACCAGAAAGCGTATATTCCGCTTTCTGCCCTGTGCCGGTCACGTCAAGAGAAATAACATCGCCAGCTTTATACGCTTTTCCTAAAAAGTCAATATAATTCTGCGGAAGCATAATCTCGTTTTCTTTCTGCGGCACACTTCCCTGTAAAATCTTTTCTTCCTGATGCAAAAAGTAATCTTCATCTCCGTAAGCAACCGTGATTGTTTTATCATCCACATAAAAAAAGCCAATAGCGGAGTATTCTCCGATCCATGAAATATCTTTGTTTTGACGCAGCAGGGCTGTCTGTTCATCCGTAACTCCCAAAATCCCAATCTGCGCTTTATTCCTCTGTGTGTTCTTAAATTCCTCTTGTGTACCTGTTGATATTAGGATAATCGAAAAAACCATGCAGACAGAGAGAGCGATGGTCAAAAGTAAAAAAGCCTTGCTTCTCTTATCCGCTTTCATACTCCTATCTGCCAATTTCTTTACAATGGCGCTTGTATCATTTTCAAAAGGCCATGTCATAGCTTGCTACCCCCTTACTCTACAATTTTTCCGTCCTCAATGCGGACAACTCTGTCTCCAAGGCGGGCAATGTCATTGTTGTGGGTAATCATCACAACAGTTTGCCGGAACTCCGCACTGGTGCGCTTGATAAGCCCCAGCACTTCGGCGCTGGTCTTGCTGTCAAGGTTGCCGGTCGGCTCGTCGGCCAGCACGATAGCCGGTTTGGTAATCAGGGCGCGGGCAATCGCCACACGCTGCTGCTGGCCGCCGGATAGATTATTTGGCATATTTTTCAGTTTATCTTCCAGCCCCAGCAGATGAACAATCTCATTCAAAAACTTTTTATCTACCGTGTCCCCGTCCAGCTCCACCGGCAGGACGATGTTCTCATACACATTCAGGATCGGAACAAGGTTATAGTTCTGGAAGATAAAGCCGATGTTACGGCGGCGGAAGATGGTAAGCTGTTCATCGTTCATTTTTGACAGTTCTTTGTCCCGGACAATCACATTGCCGGAAGTCGGGGTGTCCAGCCCACCCATCATGTGAAGCAGGGTGGACTTGCCGCTGCCGGAAGTTCCCACAACGGCCACAAATTCACCGTCATTTACGGAGAAGTTCACGCCGTCAAGGGCACGGGTAATGTTCGGCTCTGTACCGTAATACTTTTTCAGGTCGATAGTCTGTAAAATGCTCATACTCAAAACTCCTTTCAAGGCTTTCTGCCTGTTGATAAGACTATTGTAAAACCCAAATGTCCGCGAAATGTTACAGCGGCCAAAAAATTTCATTGAAAATCGGGGTGAAATGTTACAACGCTCGGACATTTCAAAAAAATTTACGGCGGGCAGCCGGAAATGGCCGTCCGCCGCGTTCTATTTTGTAGGCAGCATAATAGAAAATTCCGAACCCTTGCCCGGCTCCGAAACCACTTTGATATAGCCGTCCTGCCGCGTTACAATCTCACGGGCCAGATACAGGCCAATGCCCACGCCCTGCTGTTCGTGTACTTCTTCCTCACGATAAAAGCGCCGGAAGATGGCGGCCTGATTGCTTTCGGAAATGCCCTTGCCGGTGTCGGTCACTTTGATCTCCACATACATTTCCCACAGCACCACCGACACAGAGATTTTTCCGCCTGCCGGGGTGTACTTTACCGCATTGTCCAACAGGTTAAAAAGGGCTTCGGATGTCCACTTGCTGTCATGGGAAACGGCCAAATCCTCCGGGCAGTCCACGGACACGGCGATTTCCTTTTTCTCCGCTGCATACACGATCCCACTCATGGCCTGCGCCACGGTATCAAAAAGGCGGCCCGGCTTCTTATCCAACTGGATCACGCCCGTTTCCAGCCGGGAGGTTTTCACAAGGGCCTGAAAGAGAAAGTCCAGCTTATCCGTCTGGCTGCGGATTCCCCGGATAAAATCGGTGCGCTCTGCCTCGGTCATGGGCTTTTCCAGCAGCGTGTCCGTCGCCATTTTCAAATTGCTTACCGGCGTTTTCACCTGATGGGAAATATCCGATACAAGGGTCTGTAACTCCTGCCGTTCCCCGTCCACCCGGCGGCGGTTCTCCTGCATGATCTGGTAAAGCCTTGCCAGCCGGTGTCCGATTCTGGCAAGCTGGGTTTCGCTGTCCTCTGGGCGCTGGGGTGCTTCATTTCCGGCGATCATGTGGTCTAAGGTCTGGCATAGGTCAGCGGTAAACTCCGACAGCCGCTTTCCAAACGCCTGTGTCAGTACAAAAATCCCCACAAGGGCGCACAGCAGCAGCGCACCGCCCGTCAGCAGCACCGTAATTTGTTTTGTCACAAAAAACAGGGCTATGGTGATCCCGGACATGGAGAGGACAAGCCCCATTGCCACCCGGCCAAACAGCCGCTTTACCGAGAGGTTTTGAAACTTCATTTTGCCTCGCCTCCCGTCCATTGATAGCCCATGCCGTAAACAGTCTTGATGTAGGGTGCGCCGCCGTCAGATTCAATCTTGCTGCGAATCCGGCTGATGGAGGTTGTCAGGGTGTGTTCGTCCACAAACCTCTCGTCTATATCCCACAGCTTTTCCAAAAGCTGCCCACGGGTCAGCACTTGCCTGGGATTTTTACGGAACAGGTTCAGCATTTTGTACTCCATAGGGGATAGGGTCAGGGGCTTGCCGTTTAAGGAGGCCGTCTGCTCCGAGAAGTCCAGAAACAGCCGCCCGTCGTCGTAAATGTCCTTGGCCGGTTTGTGGTGTTCCAGCATGGCGAACATGGCTTTGATTTTCCGCTGCAAAGCCCCGATC
>JBHADM010000069.1:0-4357 GCA_041855045.1 Bacillota bacterium
CAAGGCATCTCTAGACTATTGCAGTCCAATAGAGTATCGAGAAAAAATGCTTGCCGCATAGAAAAATCCCGGCGATTTCTCGCTGGGATAAAAGTCTAACTTTTGGGGGTCACCTCAAAAGGCGACTGTTTTTACGCAATAAATGCGCTCTCGAATATGCTCTATGTTATTTAGTATAGTAGCAGCTTAGTATCTCACCCATATAAAGGCGATGCAAATCGCCTTTAGGATAGCAGCGCGCACGTGTTTCACTTTCCAGCGCGGCATCCAGCATATCGGCCTGGCTGATGACCTTGCACTCAATGTGCAGCTCGCACTCCTCGACTATGGGAACATTTACAATCTGTGCCTCGGCTTTAGTAATGCCGTGTCCCTGCCATTTATCAACATCTCTTCCGGATATTGTGCCCGCAAATTTGATTTGCTCTTTCATGTCATGTAATGGTATACTAATGGTGAAATAGCCATTTTCGTTGAGCAATTTGTAAGTGTGACGGCTTTCGCGCACCGGCACTAAGAAACACTGTCTGCCGTGTATAAACTGTAAGCCTCCCCAGCCGATAATCATGGTATTATTCTCTGTACCGTTACCGGTATTTAGGAAAAATCCGCTTGCTATTTGATCAAATACAATGGCGGAAAGTTCATTTGCTTTCACTTGTCTCATTTTTATCACCTCATAATTATTATAACATACAGGAGTCGATTATGTATTATTTTGACTGGACGTTTCTCATTCTTATTCCCGGCATTTTACTTGCAATGTTTGCGCAGTTTAAAGTAAAGTCATCCTTTGAAAACGCGAGCAGGATTCTGGCTCGCAGCGGTGTAAGCTCCACCGAAGTGGTGCAGCAAATGCTGCGCAAAAACATCCCCTATAATGTGGAGATAAAGCCTGTAAACGGCATGCTTACCGACCACTATAATCCGCAAAACAAATCGCTCGGGCTGTCAGAGGCCGTATACAACAACCGCTCACTGGCTGCCATCGGCGTTGCAGCACATGAAGCAGGGCACGCTATACAGGATGCGGAACATTACGGACCATTGAAACTGCGCTCTGCGATCGTACCTGTGGTACAAATCAGCTCCAATCTTTCCCCCATTATCATCATGGCAGGGTTTATATTTAACTTTTCCTTTTTGATTAATGCAGGCATCATATTCTTTGCAGCAACCGTATTGTTTTCGCTCATTACATTGCCTGTAGAGTTTGATGCTACCAGACGTGCCAAACAAGCGCTTGTTGCCGACGGGCATATCACGCAGGACGAGCTGCGCGTTGTAAACAGCGTGCTGGACGCCGCCGCATTGACCTATGTTGCCGCACTGGTTAACGGATTGCTGCAACTTTTGAGACTGATAATTATCGCAAGAAGACGCAATGATTAACGAAAGTATATCCGTACGAGAGCTGGTAGAGTTTAGCTATTACAGCGAGGATATATCATCAAACAATTCCATCAACAAAATGAACGAAGGTTCAGAGAGCCACAGAGCGAGGCAAGCCTTGCTGGAAGACGACTATGAAGCCGAAGTACACATCAGCGCCACCTTTACAGGAGAGCAGTATACGCTGAAAGTGACCGGCAGAATGGATGTATTCTGTGGCTCTTTTCGCCTGCCTATAATTGAAGAAATCAAGCTCTGTGATGAAAGTCACCCGCCGAAAACACCGATTAATCGCCACATGTATCAACTATATACCTATGCTGCGATGTATTTTTTGAACCATGAGGAATGTGATTCGGTAAAGCTGATACTCAACTATGTCAATGTAAAAGGCATGAGCATTATCACGTTTGAAGAAACAATTCTAAAAGAACCAGCGCTGCAGCTGGTGCGGAGTTTAATAGAGTATTATATCTCATTTCGCCTGCAGGAGTTTCATCATCGCAACAAACGAAACAAAAGCATAAAAAAGACTGTGTTCCCTTTTGCACAGTTTCGCACAGGACAACGGGAGTTTGCGGCACAGGTATTTACCGCAATCAAGAACAAACGCAACCTATATGCCTCTCTCCCCACCGGTACCGGAAAAACGATTGCCACATTGTACCCTGCCATCAAGGCGGTAAACGAAGGCTATTGTTCCAAAATCATCTATCTGACGGCACGCACAGCAGCCAGACAAAGCCCATTGATTAGCATGCGTATGCTTATTGAAAAAGGATTGGATATGCGTGTACTGGTAATAACAGCCAAAGAAAAAGCCTGCATCAACGACAAAATCGACTGTAACCCCGAGTCCTGCCCCTATGCCAAAGGACATTTCATTCGGGAGAAAGATGCGATGCACGATATTTTGGAATACTCGATATGGAACTTTGAGCTGATAAGAATGATTGCGCAGCGCCACAACATCTGCCCGTTTGAGTTCAGTTTGAGCCTGTATTATATTGCCGATGTGGTGATTTGCGATTATAACTATGTATTTGATCCTTTCGTTGTGTTGCAGCGCGCAGCGGACGAAGCAACCCAGAACACCATACTGGTGGATGAAGCGCATCATTTGCTGGATCGACTTCGGGATGGACTGAGCGCAAGTTTGAGCACTAAAGTCTTAAAGGAATACCGAAGCAAGATTAAAGACGCCGTTGACAGCAAATGCCCTCTGTACCGCAATGTTTCCCATATTATTCGCGTAATAACAGAGATCCCGGAGCAAAATGAAAAACAGACTGTGCTGGATAAACCGCCGGATGATTTGCTGCAATACTGTGAGGCCTTGCGTTACAGCTGTGCGGATTTTTTTGGAAAAGATGACCCCAAACTAAAAAAACAGCTAAATGAAACGGTTTTGGAGCTATATAAAAACATGAGTTCCACCATCTATGCGCTAAACCATATCAAGAGCGGATATAAAATTGTTTTGGAGCAATTTCAGTCCAACCGCAATTTGTATTTCCATTGCTTAGACCCCAGATTTCGCATTTTGGAAAGCACCTCTCCTTTGGCAGGCAGCATTTATTTTTCCGCCACTTTCGAACCCCTGCATAATATGAAAACATTGTTTGGCGGCAGCGCACAAGACGCCGTTTTCGCCTTGCCCTCTCCTTTTCCCAAAGAGAACTTATTGATTGGCATACAAAGCATCAGCACATACTACAATGACAGAAAAGATACCGTCGGCTCGATTGCAAAGCAAATCATTGATGTAGTCGAATCCAAAAAAGGGAATTATATTATTTATTTACCAAGCTATGAATACCTGAGCTTGATGCAAGAACAGATTGAATGTATCTATTCTGGAAGCCTCTTGGTACAGGAAAAAGATTTGAGTGACAGCCAAAAAGAAGAATTTATTCAAGCTTTTACAGATGGTGAAAACACATTGGGTATTTGTGTGTTGGGCGGCTCTTTTTCAGAGGGTATAGACCTTCCGGGAAAACAACTAATCGGCGTATTTATTGTGGGGGTGGGGCTGTCGATGCCTGATTTCAAAACTGACTTGTTAAAAGATTATTTTGATGAAAAATATGGTCAGGGCTATACCTATGCCTACCAGATACCTGCCATGCAACGCGTGCTGCAGGCCTGTGGCCGCGTGATACGAAGTGAGACGGACAGAGGAATTATCGTGTTGTTTGATCAACGCTATTGCTGGAAAAGTTATCGTGATTTGCTGCCTCAACACTGGGAACCAATCTATCAAGACATACAAAAAAAGATACAGGAATTTGATTTGTAAAGCTGTATTCAAAAGCCTCACAAAATGCACCCCAAAACCTTGCAAAAAGATTTTCAACTACCTGCTGAAAAATATAGTGTTTTGGTGCTTTGGTTTACAGACCGAAAACATTATGTTACTATGTTATTGTTATTTCACTTAATAAGGAGAACATATGCCAACTAAAAAATTTGACGTTGAATCTATCAAAGCGGCGATCGTCGGAAAAATCCAGCGTTACAACGGCGTTACTATTGAAGAAGCTCTGCCGCAGCAAATATACAAGGCAGTTGCCACAACTGTGCGCGACCAAATCATGCAAAAATGGGTAAAGGCAAAAAACGTCTATAAATCCAAGCCGCAAAAAAAGCTTTATTATATGTCCGTAGAATTTTTAATCGGCCGCATGATGCAATCCAACATGATCAACCTGCTGCACAAAGAAGAATACATGCAGGCGCTCAAAGAGCTGAACATCGATGTAGACACTTTGTTCAGCGAGGAGCCGGAGCCGGGTCTTGGCAACGGTGGTTTGGGAAGATTGGCTGCCGCCTTTATGGATAGTCTGTCTACGTTGGATTTACCCGCAACCGGCAGTACTATTCGCTATGAATATGGTCTGTTTCGCCAAAAAATCGTAGAAGGCCAACAGGTAGAGATGCCGGATAACTGGCTGGAAAACGGAAA
>JBHADM010000070.1:0-5208 GCA_041855045.1 Bacillota bacterium
AAGGAAGATGAACAGGCGAAGTGGCGAGAGCAGATTAAGGCAACCATTGAGGAATCAGACCTAAGAGGGATATGCCTATTACATTATCTCACAATTTTCATAAATCACCTTTGTTAAATATAAACAACAAGAATTTTGGGAATCATCTATTAAGCTTTTCCATTGCTTCTATCTGTACGCCCGCTGTAAAATAGCGTATACAGTGGAGGAATACTATGAATTTACGGAGGTAAGTCATATACCGTACCAATAAGCAAAACACTTTCATGCAGCTATGATTTTAAATGAAAGATTTAAAAAAGAGGCAGATAGATATATACAGATATTTAAGAATTCTGCAATACATTGTACTCAAACATTTGATATCCCCTTTGATAGTGTGTGTGAATGTATAGAATTTACGCTTGGAGGCAGAAAATTCCAAACCATTGACTTCGAACAGCCCTTTGCGTTCAGTCCTCCGTTTTTACTTGTCGTACTATGTCCAAGCCAAGAAGAGCTGCTTACAAAATGGGATAAGCTGATTGCAAGCGGTAGCAAATCTATTGTTCCGCTTGGAAAAACCGATTTTGCAGCTTGCATTGTCAAGTCAAGTGCAACTCAACAGAATGATAAAACAAAAGAAGCATTGGAATTATATAAGAGCGTGTTTCAAGATTTTTCAATCGCATTTACCGACTATGCCGATGTAGAGCAAAGCAATATCGTCTTCTCCTGTTTCAATATAAGCGGCGATGATTACTTTGCCTGGGACGATATCCCGTACGAGCAGAGTATACGGTAAACAGTACAACATTCCATCAAGAATCCATCCCGTTGATAGGGGATAGATTTTCAGCTCTCCAAAATCAATTTTAATGCCCTAAATCGCTGTGCGGTGTTTTTTTGTATCTTTTTATAGGATCAATATCAAAAACGCATTATGCACGCAAATTTTCGCTCTGTACGTATTGCTGCCACAATATCTGTTATGCTGCGATTATCCTTGACAATGTAGAAAACAAGTGATACCATAGACATGTAATAAGAATCATTACTATTAATGATGACTAACTCAAAGGAGTTTGCGATGGCAAATGCACCCATTCGCGCCACGAAGCAAAGGCAGTTGATACTCGAGATTGTGCTGAATAGTGTGGATCATCCCAGCAGCGATATAATCTATGAGCGCGCGCTCAAAATTTTGCCGAATATCAGCTTGGGTACGGTATACCGTAACTTGGCGCAGCTTGTGGCGGCAAAACAAATACGGCAAATCAGCATGCCGAGCGGTCCCGACCGATTCGACTGCAATCTGGAAACCCACTGTCATGTCATATGCAATGTCTGCAACGAAATCTACGATGTTCCCGCGCATGAAATCTTTGAAAACATTAAGAAAGACGCCGCAAGCAAGGGCTATGACATCAGCAGCATCAATTTGCTCAGCTACGGCACCTGCCCCGCTTGTAAAGCAAAAAGCAAACATTAAGACATTTACCGGAATAAATATTTTTTAAAGGAGAAACATTATGTCAACAAAACTTCACCAACTGCTCAACGAGCAAATCAACAAGGAAATGTATTCCGCCTATCTCTATTTGGAAATCTCCAATTACTACAACGACCTGGGCCTTGACGGCTTTGCAAACTGGTACAAGATTCAGGCACAGGAAGAAATGGCACACGCCGATCTCTTCTTACGCTATATGCAGCACATTGATGCAAAGATTACTTTGGAAGCCATTGCCAAACCGGATGCCAATCTTGATAACCCAAGAAAAGGGCTTGTATTGTCTTTGGAACATGAAAAGTTCGTGACCTCTTCCATCAACACCATTTACAAGGAAGCATGGGATAATCAGGACTTTCAGACCATCGAGTTCCTCAACTGGTTTGTAAAGGAGCAGGGCGAAGAGGAGCGCAATGCAAGCGATTTGATCAGCAAGTACGATCTCTTCGGCAACGACCCGAAAGGCCTTTATCTTTTGGATCAAGAGCTGGCAGCCAGAGTATTTAACGCGCCGTCTCTAACCATTTAATCAAAATAAATTCGCGGAATATCCGCAAAAAAAAACAGGGAATAAAATTATATGTTTTGGAAGCAGCAAAAGGGAGGCTGCTTCCTTTTTGACAGAGAAAATATAATATGCGATAAACTGAAATGATTTTATGTGAGAAAAATATGGACATACAACTTTCCTGATACTTGACTTGGCGCAGGTATTGTCATATAAACCAAAGAATCTTTGCAGTGCTAACAGTACAGGAGCAGACAATAAAACACAGTGATAAATAATAAAGTAAAAACTGAAAAAATATTAAAAAATGATGTTTGCGTATCAACATATGAGAGGGTTGCAATGCTTAGCTAAAATAAAAATAATAATGGAATAAAGCTGCCTTGAAAAACCAATCCATATAGATACATGTATAAGGGAAACATTCGCTGCATAGTCGAAAGTGCTTAGAAAAATTCGTTCTGGGTCGTAGAACAGCCTGTAAAAACCCGTATACATGATAAAGTCAGATATCGAAATAACAGAGCGTATTGGGAAACATTAAAGGCATGCGCCGGATAATTTCGAATACCAAAGTCTGTTGAAGCCTTGTGTACAGGGCGAAACGGAAAATTGCAATAGTTTAGTATGCAACTCTTTCAAAAAACGAGGAGCTGATATTTTTTCATTTATTTGCTGCGACTTTGAAACGCTAAAATGAGAAAATAGTATAAGCACATGAAAATAATTTGGTTTATTCTAAAACTGATTTATAGCGGAAAGCGAAAACAGCGTTTGCATTATAAAAATCATGGATGTGTATCATACTTACTGATGTCACATGAAATCGATGTAAAAATTTGTATGCTCTTCCCGATAGAAGTAAGAGAAAACAACATAAGAAAAAGCACGTCATAAGAACAAGCAAATAATATAAAAACAATGAAGTAAAATGAAAAGTAACAGCCTGTTTGTGAAAACTTACGCATCCCAAAAAATTCCTATGCAACAAAATGCTGCAGTGGGCTTCTGGAAAATTTCCTGCATTGTATAGTAAATAAGTGTTATTTGTACGAAAATCATTGACTTAATATGGATTATTACATACAATCAATTAGAGGTGAAATTATGAGATACTTTATGGATAGTAATTTTCTGTTGGAAACGCCGACCGCACAACGGCTTTATAGTGTCGCAAAACGGCTCCCTATCTACGATTATTACTCGCACCTGAACATCGACGTACTGGCGGAGGACAAGCCCTATCAGGATTTGGGCGAGCTTTTGATGTGCCAGGATCATTACAAATGGCGCGCCATGGCAAGCTTTGGGCTGGACGAAAACCTGATACGCGGCACCGCAAGCAGCAAGGAAAAGTACCTTGCCTACGCAAAAATATTGCCGAATTTGATCGGAAATCCGCTCTATCACTGGACACATATGCAGCTGAAAAACATATTCGGAATCCAGACCCTGCTCAGTGAGGACACCGCCGAAGAGATTTGGAACGCAGCGCAAAGCTTTATTGACAGCAAACAGCTCAGTCCCTTGAAGCTGCTGAAGGAGCTGAATGTAGCGCATGTTTATACCAACGCCGACCCCTACGACAATCTGCAGAACTTTGCAAAACTGCAGTCGCTTTCCGCGCCTAAAATCAGCCCTATATTTAAGGCGAATGCCATATTGGATATCGAATATCCGAGCTTTTTGAGTAATCTGGCGAAGCTGGAGGTCATTACCGGCGTCAATATTCATACCATGGACGATATCACCGACCTCATATCCAGGCGTATGGACGATTTTGCCGCATTTGATTGCAAAAGTTACAGTCTTTTGCTGGATTATATTCCCTATGTCGACTATTCCTTCAAAAAGGCCAGCCGTGCATTGGCGGACGCAAAGTCCGGTTATCTGCCGCAGGCCAAGGATATCAGCCACTATAAAACAGCCATTATGCTGGAGCTTGCCGCCAAAGCCAAGCGTATGGGATGGGTTGCCCAGTATCACATCAGTGCATTGCGCGATGTAAACAGTGAGATTTTGGCGAAGTTCGGCCAAAACAGTGGTACCGATGTCATCAATGACAAGAGCTTTGCAGCCGGATTGGCTGGCATACTTGATATGCAATTGGCGCAGGATGCATTGCCGAAAACCATTATATACACACTAAATCCGCAGAGCAACGAAACCGTTGCCAGCATTGCAGGCGCTTTTCAGGGTCAAGTGCGGGGGCGCATACAGTTTGGCACCGCCTGGTGGTTTGGCGATACCCGAACAGGCTTCGAGCGCCATTTGCTGAAACTGGCCAGTATAGGTACTTTGAGCACCTTCATCGGCATGGTGACGGACAGTCGATCCGTACTTGGCTATACAAGGCACGAGTATTTCCGCCGCGTGCTCTGCAACTGTATAGGCAAATTGGTCGAAAACGGAGAGTACCCGCCGGATGAAAAGCGTCTGAAGAAGATGGTTTCCGACATTTGTTACCATAATGCAAAGGATTATTTTGGTGAAGCATTCTAAATTTGAACCCCGTATCAGGGGTTTTTTATTTTGAAAATAGACTTGGTATGTAGTAGAATGCACTATGCATAAACACAAAATACATATAGATATGCTGAATAGAAATGTAAAAAGCAAGTAATTGCTTGATGCTTCAGCAAATCCTTTCATTTACACCTTGATGTCAAAAACAGATACGGTAGGTGATAATCGGCAGCAATACAACAGTGTGGAGATGAACTCTGCAAAACACAGGAAAGATTTCACCTGAGTCACTATATATAATAGGAAGAAACTCATGCCAAAACGGAAGAGATTCCAGAAATAATTTTGCAAAGTAAAGTATAAAGTGTTTTATCAGAACTATACAATTATAATTCGGAAGAAACTCGCAGCAAAACAGTAAATAAAGCAGTATTGCAGCAGAAAAGGAGCTATAAACGGAGCTATAAACGGATAGCCCCTTTATTGTTTCCCAAACATAACCTGAATAAGCATCCTATATAATAGGAAGAAACACATACCAAAATAAAAAACTCAGGAAATAACTTTGAAGAGTAAAGTATAGAGCACTTTATCAAAATACATACCATTATAATAGGAAGAAACTCGTACTAAAAATAAAATCAAAGCTGATAACACAGCTTTTCCTCACATGTAAATGCCGTAGTATCTGAAACAGGCGAAATGAGATGCTTTTATGGAATTAACAGCATCACAAAGCAAT
>JBHADM010000071.1:0-28014 GCA_041855045.1 Bacillota bacterium
AAAAATGGTATACTAAGAGTGATACTATATATTGAAAGGACACACCATGCGACTGATATCCTGGAATGTAAACGGCTTTCGCGCCGTATTAAAAAAAGGCTTTGAAGAGGCTTTCGACAGCTTCGGCGCCGATATTATCTGCCTGCAGGAGAGCAAAATGCAGGAGGGGCAAACCAACTTCAGCAAGGAGGGCTACGAGCTCTACATCCACTCCGCAGAGAAAAAAGGCTACAGCGGCACCATGATATTTACAAAGAAAAAACCCATCAAAGTTTGGCACGAGATGGAAAGCATAGATACCAAAGAGGGGCGTGTGCTAACCTTGGAGTTTGAGGACTTCTATTTGGTGAACGCCTATGTCCCCAACGCACAGGACGGCCTGAAGCGCATAGCCTTCCGCGAAGAGTTTGAGGATCATATGCGCGCCTATCTCAAAGAATTGGATAAATCGAAACCTGTTCTCTACTGTGGCGACCTGAACGTGGCGCGTCACCCCATCGACCTGAAAAACCCAAAGCAAAACGAAGGTCAACCCGGCTATTCGGAACAGGAGCGCAACAAATTGGAGCTGCTGCTTGCCGAAAACTTTGTCGACACCTTCCGCCATTTCTATCCGGACAAGGAGGATGCCTATACCTGGTGGAGCTATCGCTCGGCCGCCAGAGAACGCAATGTGGGATGGCGCATAGACTACTTTATTGCCAGCGAACGCATGATGCCTAAGATAAAGGATGCCTTTATACTGCACGAAGTATTTGGCAGCGACCACTGCCCCGTAGGTATCGATTTATACTGATACCCAGGCAAGTAATACCGCCAAAATCATGCTGTTTTCGGTTTTCAAATGTGAATCCCCTCTGCGCTTTGCAGGGGGATTCGCATTTGCCAAATAAACGTATGGATTTACGAACAAAATACTGCATATTTTAAAAAATGTTTCTATAGCTGCTCTTATGCAAATGTGATCTCACGGCTATACGCGCTACAAGAGCCTGCCCGGCCAAGCCGACATATGCTATTGTTGCATTTTTTCAATGCAAGGCAGATCCAGTGCTTGAAGGGTTAAAGTAAACCTTGCTTTGTATTAGGTTCCTTGTACGCCTTATCGCTGCAACGGATTAACATATGAATACAAACAATTCGACAAAAAAGCAAAATAAAATCACAAAAAAATATTTTGTAATTGTATAAACAGGCCATCCCATTCACCTAATCTCCCTGTGCAACAAAATAATTTTCACTTGATATAATTGACGAGAAATAATTTTCATATTATAATAGTTTTATCAAAAGCTCCTATACATACTGTATAGCCGAATATTCTATATAAAAAAAGAGGTTTCGATAGTTATGAGAAAAGATTTGGTATTGGCAAAATTGAGAGGTAAGCTGATTGTGTCTTGTCAGGCGCTGCCTGTAGAACCTCTGTACGACCCTTCCCAATCCCTGATGGGTCTGATGGCAAAGGCTGCCTTAGAGGGCGGCGCAGCCGGCATACGAGCCAACAGCGTACGAGATATTATAGAGATAAAAAAATATGTAAATGTACCCGTAATCGGCATTATCAAGGCGGAAACCGAGGGCTGTCCCGTATTCATCACGCCTACCCTTAACGAGATTGACGCATTGGCGGAAACCGGCTGCGAAATCATCGCACTGGACGCCACCTTCCGTCCGCGCCCGGACGGCAAACACCTGGACGAAATGTTTGCGGAAGCCAAAAACAAGTACCCCAACATACTCTTTATGGCGGACTGCGCCACCTACGAGGAGTGCATTCACGCCGAGGAGATTGGATTTGACATCGTGTCGACCACCTTGTGCGGCTACACCGAAGATACCAAAGGCACAGAATTGCCCAACTACGAGCTGCTTCGCCGACTGGCTGAAGATTGCAAGGCCTATGTGATTGCAGAGGGCGGCATCTGGACACCGGAACAGCTGAAGGCCGCTTTTGACTGCGGCATAGACAGCGCCGTTGTGGGCACCGCCATCACCCGCCCCATGGAGATTACCAAACGTTTTGTAGAAGCTATCAAACCCGGCCGCCGCGAAGAAGCATGCTTTGAATAAAAATAAATTACAATAGCTATCATAAGGCAGGATGCGTCCTGCCTTTTTTTATTAAATGCAAGCAGAAAAATCCGCGCTCTGTAAAAAGAGCAATTGCATATCCACGCTGCCGAGAACCCCGGCCGACTCCCCTGCGCTCACATATTGTACGCGATTGTCGCTTTCATTCAATGCCGTTTCTGTTTTACAACAATATTCCAACAGTCTAAAAGAGCGATATCATCTATTAACCATTTATATGGAAAAATGGGGGTTCAGTATTATATGTACCTGCATCTCTTTTTCAACAATTTCAAAGAATATCAGGGTTAAGCCTTGCTAATTATCCGGTTTTATATGATAATAGATATACACTATGTTCAGGAGTGAAGGAATGAAAAAATTATTATTACATATACTGCTCACACTGCTGCTGTGCCTTTCCCTCACGGCCGGCGCACTTGCCATGAATCTGGAGGCGCCTCCGGAGAATCTAAACACAGACGCCATGCTGCATTTCTATACGCTTGATCTGATGGGTGCAGACTGCATGCTGCTGCAATACAAGGGTAAAAATCTATTTATCGACTTGGGTACCGAAAATCAGTTTCCACAGCTTGCAAAGCTGATAGAATAGCTGGGTATCAAACAGGCGGATGTATTCATCAGCCATCCGCACACCGACCATATAGGCGGACTGTTCCGCCTGCATGAGTTGATAGAAGTCGGCAATGTATACACGACCTTCCCCGAAGATATCAAAGAGCCTGCTGTGATTCAGATACGCGCCGTGAAGCATCTGGCAGAGCGCGGCAAAAAGATGATTGCGCTGCAGTCCGGCGATTTTGTGGACTTTGACAAAGATATTTCCCTGCGCGTGATACAGGACGCGAGCAACAAGAATGTCAATGAACGTTCGGCGCTGCTGCATGTGGTATACGGAAAATCGACCCTGCTGCTCACCGCCGACATCGGCAACGACACCCAAAAATACCTGGTAACAAGCGAAGGCGAGGCGATACGCTCCGACATCATGAAGTCGCCTCACCATGGCATAGAAAACCTGCGGAAGGATTTTCTGGACATCGTGCAGCCCGGGTTCGTATTTTTCACCCACACCAAAAGCAACACCAAAGCCATGCAGGCAACACTCGAAAAGCGCGGCATACCCATGCTGTTTGCCACTCGGGGCGTGATCCATATGGTGAGCGACGGCGAGCGCTGGTATGTGGAGCAGCTGAACAGAACAAAGGAAACGAAGTAGAAAAAAGCAAAAGCGTTTTTGACTGATTATTTGAACTTTTTCATACATATAAACAGAGAAGTATCCGCTTGCAAGGATTGCTTCTCTGTTTTATTTCGTTGTGATGCAGCGGAATCGCCGAGGATTTATGTCATTGCCGCTCTTACACGCACATCCTCACGACATCTATTTTTCGTTCTCTTTCAGCTTTGAAACATCCTCAATATAGATGGAAACCTCACCGCAGTTTGGACAAACAGCCTCTTTTACTTCTTCGATTCCGCCGCCCCACCACTTGCTTACAGGAGTCCAGATTTCGATGCCGTAGGCTCCCTTTGCTTTTATACCACAGTTTTCGATCATGTTTGTTTGACAACGAATACAGGTTCTCATGGCATACCTCCATAAATCTTATTAAAATCGGAATTCATTATTTCTCAATGCGCTTTCCGCAATGTTGGCAATACGCGCCGAAATCTCTGCCAAGCGCCCGCCCGCAGTGCGGACAGCGGACGACAATCGTCCTGAACAGCAAAGCGGCAGCTGCGACAGCAATCCCTGTCACCATCAGATAAGAATCCTCGGAAGAAGCCCCGTACAGCAGAATCGCAACACTCACAAGAGCGATTGCAAAAAATACGGCATTACCCTTTCTGGGCGTCAGTTTCAATGGAATCCCCCCTGCAGACTCGGATTTTTCTTATTATTATAACATGTTTTAGATAAGTATTAAAACAAATCCGCATTGCGCAATGAAAACAATCCAGGACAGACCGGATTACAAATATATCAGCCTGTAATTATTTGACTATTGTAAACAGCCCGGCGCAGAAAGAAAATCGTTGAAATTGCATAGTCGGAAACGCTGCTCTGATGTTTTCCACAATAAAATAGTGTTCTTCCTCATCCCATTCGTCCCCGATTCGGACCTTGTTCTCCTCAAGATCCGCCTGACTGTCGAAAGCAATATCGCCGATGTACACACATCCCCCGCTGCGCAGCAAGGGAAGCAGGCTTTTTATGAAATCTGTCTTCTGCCCATCTGTCAGATGGTGCAGAGAATATGTGGCAATGATCGCATCATAGCGGTTCTGCTTGAGTGGCTCCGCCAGGCCTTGTGAAAAATCGCCCCGGTACAGTCCGGCTTCCGGCATTTTTTCTTTTGCCAGGGCAATCATTTTTTCGGAGAAATCCTGTCCCCACACGGCGCAACCCTGCTCGTACAGCTTCGCGGTGAGCACAGCCGTGCCAAAACCTATATCCAGTACGGTCTTTGCTTCGGCGCGCAGAATACGGCGGTATATTTCACCCAAAACCTGCTTATATCCCGCAAACGGATACCTTCCCTCCGCATCCGACAGGCCTACGCTTGCATCGTAGCCCTCCGCCCATAAATCAAAACCTTTGTTGTCCAGCATAAAAGTTCCTTTCTTTGACAGTTGGACGATACCATCGACATACTATGACTACTCGTTTTATAGATGAATCAGGACAGCGAATGCACGGCTGACAAACCCACTGCGCTTGTTTTTGTATCGTGGTATGGATGATTGCTTATAGCATAAAGTTTGATTGCTGCTGCACCAATCCCAGTTTTTTCAGTCAAAGTACCAAACAGAAAACATACTTCTTTTTTAAGCACCTTCATTGTTTCTGAGTATGTCGCGCATGAGATCTCGAATCTCCAAGATTAGCGATAGATTCGGGTTTTTATCGTCATAGCCGACATAGTACTTCCGAGATCGGATGAGATTTGGAAGTGTGCAGTATATGATCTCGCGACTGTCCGCAACTTTCGTGATCTTAAGCAGAATTGGAGCAATATACATATACCCCAAACCTTTAAGAACCATATTCGCTGCGGTGATCATATTAGATGTGCGAATAACTCTTGGCGGTACAATACGGTACTGATCCAAAAACTGCTTAAGATTGAGGAACAGGCCTTGCATACTGGCTGGGGAGATTAGCGGAAGCCCTGTCAAAACAGACGGATCAATCATCAGAGGATGTGACGAATCGCAACCTTCATCCAAAAGCTGCGCAGACTTCGAAAGGACATCTTCCGGCATCAGATTTTTAGGAATCGCCAATATGAGCTCTTGCTCACATACTTCTTCAAAGGAAAAGTGGACAGGATCAATAGGCAGATGTCCAAACAGCAGATCGACTTCATTATCTTTGAGCATTTCCATCAACTGCAACTCCTGCCCCTCTCGAATGATGATATTCAGATTCGGATGTGCAGACAACAGCGTTTCTGCGAGACTGGGCATATGTTGCTGTCCATTGACATATCCTATACCAATGCGGATAGTCTGTTTCGCCTGCCGCCGACCCCGAATTTCTTCGACCAGCTTTTCTTCCAAAACAAGAAGTTCCTGCATTTTTTCAATATAGTCCCGTCCGTCCTGCGTTAGTGTGACGGGATTTTTTGTACGATCAAACAAACGGAAACCAAGCTTTGTTTCAAGTTTATTGAGGAAAACCGTCATCGTCGGTTGTGTGATAAACAAGCGCTCTGCAGCATGCGTCACATTTCGTTCTTCCGCAAGTACCAGAAGCATATTCAGCTTTTCAAGCGTCACAAAATGCGCCTCCCATCATAGATTAAAATCTATCGTTTTATGTATTTTAATTTATTTTACAAAATAATACAAGCTGATTATACTGAAAACATATAGAAATGAACAGAACATGTATTAGAATGGAGACTGCGAAAATGAAAATCACAGATGTAAAAACCATCCTAACAAACCGTTGTGTATTTGCACGAGTTGAGACCGACGAAGGCATTTACGGCATCGGTGAAGCTGGCGCATGGGGTGCACTAACAGCTTGTGCGACGGCAATCGAAATGTATAAGGGATACCTTGTAGGTAAAGATCCACTGGACATTGAGCATCACTGGCAGGCAATGCAGCGCTTCGGACATTTTCGAGGAGCGGCCGTCATGGGTGCAGTTTCCGCTATCGATGTGGCACTCTACGACATCGCCGGAAAGTTCTATGGTGTTCCTGTATATCGGCTGCTTGGCGGCAAGTGCCGCGATAAAGTACGGGTATACAACCATACTGCAGGACAAACAGAGGAACAGCTGGTAGAAAACTGTATCCGCGGTAAGGAAGCGGGTTTCACCGCACTTGGTCATCTAAATCCCTATCTGGACGAACCGCGTGATATGCCCTTCCGTGACAACAATACCCAGCTGCTGTACAACGCAGAACGCCGAGTAGCAATGGTTCGCGAGGCAGTGGGCGAGGATATAGACCTCTGCTTAGAGATGCATAGGCGGCTAGAGCCCGGCCTTGCAGTACAGGTCAGCCATCGACTTGAAAAGTATAATCCCATGTTCCTTGAGGATCCAATCCGACCCGACAACTACGATGAGATGGCACGGGTTGCGGCAAAGACAAATATCCCTATCGCAACAGGAGAACGTATCACAAGCTTTTTTGATTTTGCAATGCTATTGGAGCGCGGCGCTTGCAGCTATGTGCGCATGAGCCTTGCCGTATGCGGTGGTTTCACCGGTGCGAAGAAAATTGCTGCCTTGGCAGAGGCACATCACTGCAGTTTGGTTCCACATAATCCCCTCAGTCCGGTGACCACCAATGCAATTCTGCAATTTGTCGCTGCGACGGAGAATATAGCCATTACCGAGTATCCCGATCCCTTCAAAGCATCGACTGCCGACAATCTTTTGAACACTGGCGTAAAACTTAGACAGGTTGATATGGTTGATAGTATTCCCGATTTCAAAGACGGCTACCTCATGGTACCTGAAAAACCCGGCATAGGAATTGACCTTATCCCAGATATTCAAAAGAAGTTTCCCTTCCGCCCACATGCCGTCAGCGTTAGGTTAAATCTTGACGGTTCTATCTGCGACCAGTAATGCAAAGGAGAAAAGATTATGTCCACACTTACTATCTGTATCATCATCTTTGTGGTATCCATGGTGCTCTATGCACTTAACAAGTTACCCATGGGCATCGTTGGCCTGCTAACCGTGCTTGCCCTTAGCCTAACAGGCTGTATCAGCCCCAAAGAAGCGCTGACCTATTTTGCCAATGCGAACGTTGTCATGACGGTGTCCATGTTCGTGGTTTCCGCGGGTCTAAGTCGTACCAGTCTGGTCGACCGCTTTTCGGAATTTATTCGAAAACTAACCGGCAATTCCTTTAAACGCACCTATTTTGTTTATCTCATGTTAGCCATGGTTCTCACCAACCTGATGACCAGCCCTGGCGCAGTATTCTGTATCGTCTTCCCACTGGCAGCGCAGGCTTGCAAAGACTATAGCATTTCTCCATCCAAGGTGATGTTCCCATTGGGCGTGGTCTGTGTGGGATGCTGCTGTATCCTTCCCTTTGGCGCTGCAATTTCTCAGTCAGGCATCAACCAAGGACTCTTTGAAAACTACGGCATCAGTCAAACCTTCTCCGCTATGGATTTCACTATTGGACGTTGGCCCATGCTGATCCTTATTCCCCTTTGGGCGCTTACTCTCGGCTATAAATTCGCACCCGAACAACCTGTAGTTCCGATTTCTATGGTCACTCTAAGCAAAGATGAGAAGACTCCGCTACCGACATTTTCCGATTGGGCCGGCGTTATCATCTTCATTGCGGTTGTGCTTGGTATTTTCTTCGGTGACAGCATTGGTGTCGCTTCCTGGCAGGTAGCCATGGGCGGCGCAATAGCCACAGTTATCTGCGGCACCTTAAACAAAAAAGAAGCCATTACTGCGCTTCCAGTTGACTTAGCCTTCATGCTCATCGGTGCGCTGACCATGGCCGGTGCTCTTACAAATACAGGCGCAGGTAGCGTTATCGGCGATTCTCTGGCCTCAGTCGTAGGCAATGTGCGCAACAGTTATGCGCTTGGTGCAATATTCTTCCTAGTACCCTTTGTTCTTACACAATTCATGCAAAATCAGGCAGTCATCAACATTTTTACACCCATAGTTATCATGACCAGCCAAGCGATTGGTGCCAATCCTGTGGGGCTTATGGTACTCATCACAGCCGCCGGACTCACAGCCTACATGACGCCAATGGCCACCAGTGCGACGCCTATCATGATGGGCACAGGCGGATACGATATCAAGTCCATGGTCAAACAGAGCATACTTCCCTCTATACTATTTGCCGTCTTTTATATTTTCTTTACCATGACTGTCCTCCCCTGCTTCTGATTAAGAGCATAAAGGCTTTTTAAGAAAAGGAGTATTGCCATGAAAATTACAAAAATCTATACAGAAAAATATAAATGGCCAAAAGCCAAACCCATCGCAAACGGAAAACATATCTATACACACAACGAGCTAAATCTACTGTGCATCGAAACGGATGCCAACATCACAGGCTACGGCTGCAGTTGGGAAATCAACTTTTGCGAACGCATCGGACAAAGTTTAATCGGTGAAAACCCGATGAATCATGAGCGAATATGGCAGAAAATGTATGTACCCAAGTTTTTGGGACGAAAGGGCAACAGTCTCTGGACAATATCCGCCATCGACATCGCCATCTGGGACATCAAATCCAAAGCCTCCGGAATTCCTCTCTACCAGCTTCTGGGCGGTGCCAAAGATAGGGTACCCTACTATATTGCCGGTGGATATTATGGACCGGACAAAGGTATACGTGAGCTGCAACAGGAAATGGAGGAATATCTGTCCTGGGGCGCAAAGGCAGTAAAGATGAAAGTGGGAGCCATGCCGCTTAAAGATGATCTTGCCCGTATTCGCGCCGTTCGCGAAGTAATTGGCGAAAATACCCGTCTGATGGTAGATGCCAACTGCGCCTATCGCTTCTATGAGGCCATCGAGTTCGCCAAACATGCAGAGGAATTTGATCTCTTTTGGTTTGAGGAACCTGTGGAGCAGGACGACTATGATGGTTACAGAAAAATTGCCGCAAAATCCATGATTCCTCTGGCAACGGGTGAAAACGAAGCAACCCGTTTTGGCTACCGCGACCTTATCGCAACCCAAGCAATCAGTATACTAAATCCGGATGCGGCATGCCTGGGCGGCATTACCGAGTTTATGAAAATTGCTGCCATGGCAGACGCAAACGGCCTTTCACTCAGCCCACACGGCCAGCAACAAGTGCATGTGCATCTGAATTGTGCGACACCGAACGCAATCCTGGCAGAGTTCTATCCCCCGCAGTATGACGCAAAGATATACGAGGCTTTTGTAAATCCCATCACGCTGCATTCCGACGGTACCATCAGCCCGTCCAATGCACCGGGAGCCGGCCTTGATATCAACAGAGATATCCTTGCGGAATACCGCGTAGGCTAATACAAATATAGCATACCAGTGTTGCAACGTGACCAAACGTCATTTTGCAACACTATTTTTGTATGCAAAACAACTATTTTGTAAAAAGTGATGCTAACAAAAATAGAACTTTGCCAAACAAGCGAAAAATCAATATGGCAAGAAACGATGTGCCATTTTTGGTGTATCTATGTAATTTTTCTGTAAGTATTTACTCTAAATCATTTCGACTCTATTAGTAGCGAAATGATTCCTGATTATTCCCATACATTCAAACTATACAATCTGAAAACACTTGCTTTTTGCATCCAGCACCCAGCGGGCATTCTCCAATACATCTATGCCGTACAACACATCCAGATTGTTTCCACCATGTATGGAGGGATAGACATCTATATTCTTTAGCGTGATCGACTTTCCGTCCACAACGGATGTGAACTCCGGCGCAATCTGTATGTTTACGATGGATTTGGAGCCAAGCCCTATGACTTCCGTCTGCTGCTGCGCAAGATTGGCTAAGCCTTCGATCTTTGAAGAAAGCATGGTTGCCGTATGCCCTACGTCCAAACCGGCTTGCAGTGTTTTGCCGCAAAAAGAGGCCGGTATCAGCGGAAAGCCTTCATAGGACAGATTGTTGATGCAGGGCGCGGTGCCGCCTTGGCTGACGAAGAGCGTTTTTTGCTGCATATCGCACTCCCAGTGAAATTCTCGTATGGCATTCCAGCCAAATATCATCTGCCCCGGGAAAGAGCGGCCACTGTCATCCCTCAGCTCAAATATGGAATCGGCGGAAATGAGTATATCCAGATTTTTCAGCTCCATATCACCCACTTGCAGGCTTGGCAAAACCGCTTCCCGGAACATCACCGCCGTTCCCTGATTATTATGTGCTTGCACCGATGTGTTTTGGGCTTCTATGCCCATCTGCTTTGCCAGACTTGCGGAAATCACCGTTATGCTTGCACCGGTGTCGAACATGCCGATCTGCGGAACCGCATTGACGGATAGTTCTATAAACAGGATATTATAGAATTGCTTGTCGGATAACACATTCATTTTGCTCATATAGTCACTCCCCTGCATTATGAATCAATGATGCTTTAAACTTGCTTTTCATTATAGCGTTAATCATTATTTCTTTTCATTATAAACAGCATTCCATATTCTGCAAATTATCTTGACAAAAATACTTCTATATAGTAGTATTTAATTGTTTCTATATAGAAGCAATTAAATGATTCAAAAAGAGGTCGTATATATTTATGAAAATAGAAGGCGGATATTTGATCGGACGCATTAAGCTGCTGAGCGGGCGGGTACTCAACCGCCTGCTGCAGGAGCAGGGGCTGACGGAGTTCAACGGTGAACAGGGAAAAATACTCTATTCCCTGTGGAAAAAGGACGGACTGTCCATATCGCAGCTTGCGGATAACACAGGGCTTGCCATGAACTCCCTGAGCAATATGCTGAAATATATGGAAAAGCAGGGTCTGCTGCAGCGCAAAGCCTGTGCACGCGACAAGCGCAAAAAACTGATTTTCCTGAGCGAAAAAGGAAGGTCGCTGGAGGATAAAACCATCGCAATAAATAAGGAAATGAGCGAGATATTCTATAAGGGATTCCGCGCGGATGAAATCGAGGCCTGCGAGCAGGCGCTGTACCGCATCGCTGCGAATTTTACGGAGGTAGATACATGAACACAGTATTACAGGAGCTGAGCAGCAACGCCGCCTTTTTTGGGGAGCTGCTGCTGGCGCACATACAGATTACCTTTTTTGCGGTGAGCGTCGCCGCCGTCATTGGCCTGATTATCGGCATATGGATAGCCGATCACAAGGGCATTGCGCAGACGGTCATATCCATCGTAAACATATTGTATACCATTCCCTCCATCGCCCTGCTGGGCATACTGATTTCCATTACCGGCATAGGCAGCACCACCGCCATCATCGCGCTAACGCTGTATGCCCTGCTCCCCATCGTGCGCAGCAGCTATACGGGAATCACGAATATAGACCCAAAAATCATAGATGCCAGCATATCCATGGGCAGCAAAAAGCTGCAAATGCTGTTCCAGATTCAGCTGCCATTGGCATTCCCCATTATATTTTCCGCATTGCGCAACATGGTCACCATGACCATCGCCCTGGCGAGCATCGCCAGCTTTGTCGGCGCAAGCGGCCTGGGTGTCGCCATCTACCGCGGCATCACTACCAACAATACCACCATGTTGTTAAGCGGCAGTATATTGGTTGCCCTGCTGGCACTGTTCTTTGACGGGCTGTTAGGCTGGTTTGAAAAACATATTGTAAACCGCCGCAAAAAACTCACGCTTGCCAAAAAGATATTGGTATACGGCATATGCGCGGTACTCCTGCTGGGATTGGGCATCAGCTACTTTGACTTTGGCAGCGGCAGTCAGCACCGCATACATGTCGCATCCAAGCCCACGACCGAGGGCTACCTGCTGGGTGAAATCACCGCCAAACTGATTGCGCAGAATACAGATTTGAAGGTCAACCTCACCCAGGGTGTGGGCGGGGGCACATCCAACCTGCATCCCGCCGTGCTGCGCGGCGATTTTGACCTTTACCCGGAGTATACCGGCACCGCCTGGCAGATTGTGCTGAAAGAGAGCGAAGCCTATCACAACGGGCGCTTTGACGAGCTGAAGAGCAAATATGAGCAAAACTACGCTCTCACCTGGCGCGGTATATTCGGCTTCAACAACACATACGGCTTAGGCGTTACAAAGACCATTGCCGATAAATACGGACTCAAAACCTACAGCGACCTTGCCAAATTTGCCCCGCAGCTGGTGTTTGGCGCAGAGTACGACTTTTTTGAGCGGGAGGACGGATTCCAAGCGCTCAGCCAAGCCTATGGACTCGAGTTTTCACGCACTGTGGATATGGACAACGGACTGAAGTACCAAGCGCTGCTCGACAATAAAATAGACGTAATGACCATATTCACCACCGACGGACAGCTTTCCGACCCGCGCATTGTGGTGCTGGAGGACGATTTATCCTTCTACCCCTCCTATATTGCCGGCACAGTGGTGCGCATGGATACACTGCAGAAATACCCTGCCTTGGAAGCTGCTTTAGCGCTTCTGGACGGGCTCATCAACGAAGAAGAGATGGCAAAGATGAATTATGCGGTTGAAATTGAAAACAAACCGCCGGAAGATGTGGCAAAGGCCTTCCTGATGGAGAAAGGGCTGTGGAAGAATGACTAATATACTGGAATTTCAAAATGTCAGCAAACAATACGAAGATACCCTTGCAGTGGACAATTTCAACCTGAAAATACAGGAGGGCGACTTCATATGCATCGTCGGCACATCCGGCTCCGGCAAAAGCACCCTCATAAAGATGGTCAACGGTCTCATTAAGCCGGACATCGGCAAGGTGCTGATACGCGGCAAGGACATCAGCACGGAGGATATGATTGCCCTGCGCCTGCGCATCGGCTACGCCATACAGGGCAACGGGCTCTTCCCGCACATGACGGTAGCAGAAAATATAGGCTATGTACCCAAACTTGCAGGAAAGCCAAAAGAGGAGATTGCATACATTGTGGATGAGATGCTTCATCTGGTCGGGCTTCCCTTGGATATGAAGGAGCGCTACCCGGACGAACTCTCTGGCGGACAGCAGCAGCGTGTGGGCATCTCCCGTGCCTACGCCAACCACCCCGACATACTGCTGATGGACGAGCCCTTCGGCGCGGTAGACTCCATTACCAGATACCAGCTGCAGCAGGACTTAAAGGAAATACACCGAAAAACCAACTGCACTGTCATATTCATCACCCATGACATATACGAGGCCTTTAAGCTCAGCACGCACATATTGGTGCTGGACAAGGGCAGGATAGAGCAGTTCGGCACAAGAGAAGAAGTATGGGAACACCCTGCCAGCGACTTTGTAAAAAAGCTGATTGAGATGACGAGATAGGAGCGACACATGAAAGCAGTGGTACTGTATAAGGCTGGCGGAAGCGATCGGCTGGTGTACACCGAAGTCCCAACGCCAAAGATAAAGGAAGGCTGGTCACTTGTGAAAGTGCGGGGCTTCGGCATCAACCGTTCCGAAATTTTCACACGCAAAGGCCTCTCCCCCAGCGTCGTGTTGCCGCGCATATTGGGCATAGAGTGTGTGGGAGAGATTGCGCAGAGCGACGTGTTTGCGCAGGGGCAAAAGATTATATCCATTATGGGCGAGATGGGCAGGGCATTTGACGGAAGCTATGCCGAATATACGCTGCTCCCGAATACGCAGATATATCCTGTGGAAAGCAGCTTATCCTGGGCGGATTTGGCTGCTGTGCCGGAAACCTGTTACACCGCCTACGGCTCCATGAAAAATATGCAGATACAAGAAAACGACCGCATATTAATACGCGCCGCGAGTAGTGCCACCGCCATCGCCTTTGTACGGCTGGTACGCGGAAAATTCCCCCGCGCCTATATTTGCGGCAGCACGCAGAATATGCAAAAGCGGGAGCTGCTGCTCTCGCAAGGCTATGACGATGTGATTGCGGATACGGACTATCGTCTGCAAAGTGAGGAATCATTCGATAAAATACTGGAGCTGGTAGGGCCGGCCTCAATCAAGGACTCACTGCAGCATCTGAAGGAATACGGCATACTGTGCAGCACCGGCCAGCTGGGGCATCAATGGTATCTGGATACGTTTGATCCCATCATGGAGCTGAAAAACAATGTATATTTGACCACATTCTATTCCGGAAACGTATCGGCAGAGAAAATCAATGAAATGCTGGCCTATATAGAACAATACCGGATTGATATACGGCCTGCGAAGGTATTCAGGCTGCATGAAGTCGCCCGGGCACACGACTATATCGAAAGCGGACAGGGTTTCGGCAAGGCGGTTTGCGTGGTGGATGAATCATACTGAATACGAATAAAAGAACAATATACTCTATATCAAACAATCTGATATTCCAAAGCCCTCCGTCGCCAAAGCAAGCTTTGGCGGCAGCTCCCGTTCCGTATGCGCTCTTGCATACAAGCATATGCGCTGTTGCATTCTGCGCTATTTTTTATCATGATGCAAAGCGAGCCAAAAGGCTCGCTTTATACTATATTGGATTATACATCCTCATCCTCTTCATCCGCAAGCGTTTCATTTTCCGGATGCGTATTCTCCGTTTGCAGCCTGTGCAGCAGACGCCTGAGCATAAACATGGTAATAGCAAAGGCGAGCACATCGGCAACAGGCAGTGCAGCAAATATGCCGGTGAATCCAAAAAATTGGCTCAGCATATATGCCAAGGGCGCAAACAGCAACACCTGACGCAGTGTATTGAGAAAGCTGGACTGGCGTATCTGTCGAGTGGCCTGAAACACATTGGCGCCGACAATCTGCAGTCCCAATATCGGTATGGCGGCAAAGGCGATACGTATGGCGCCGTTTGCAGCCTGCACAAAATCCGGCTCCCGATTGAATATCATGACCACCTGCGTGGTAAAGAGCTGTATCACGACAAACGCAATCAGTACATATCCGGTGGAAAGCAGCATGGAGCTTTTCAGTATGCCGGCGATGCGGTCGTTGCGCTTGGCGCCGTAGCAATAGCTGATAATGGGAAGCTGCCCCTGTGTCAGCCCGATGATGGGCATCTGTATCATGGTCTGCAGGGAGCTGAATACGGCAATTACCGAAAGCCCCATATCGCCGCCATGATTTCTGGATAGCGCATTGAGCAAAAAGGATACTGCGCCGACGCTGAATTGCACAGCAAGCACAGGCATGCCCGTGCTGATAATCTTTGCACAGATTTTAGAATCGAATTGAAACTTGTGGAATTTAAGCGGTATCAGGCTTTTTTCGCTCACCAGAAAGCACAGCTGCCAGACGCTCGTACCCACCTGCCCCAGCACGGTTGCCCATGCGGCACCGCGCATGCCCATGTGAAAAATATAGATGAGTACGTAATCAAATACAATATTGAATACGGCACCGAACAACATGGCGTTCATGGTATTGCGGGGATTGCCCTGTGCGCGGCTGAAGTTATTGCCGTAGTAGGCAACCATAGAAAAGGGCGTACCGTAAAAAATAATGCTGAAATACTCACGCGCCAAAGGCAGTATGGCGTCACTTGCGCCGAACATATGCAGCAGATCGTCAATAAACAGGTTGCCCAGCAACATGATGACAATGCCGCCTGCAAGACCCAAGAACAGCGCGTTCAGCTGAATCTTCTCCGCTTTATCGCGATCACCTGCACCCAGGTTGATGGCAAAAAACGTACCTCCTCCATTGCCGAACAGCAGGCCTATGCCGGCAACGATGACCATAATGGGAAAGCCCGTCGCCGCCGCTGCCAACCCTGCAGAGCCCAAAGCCGGATGGTTGCCGATGAATATACGGTCTACAATATTATATATGGCCATAACCACCATACCGATAATGGCAGGTATGGCAAATTTGAGCAAAAGCTTCATAGGCTTTTGCGTAAGCATTTCTTCGCGCATGGATGTTCCTTATCTGTATGTAACTTGTAAATACTTTCTCACTCATTGTATCGTTTGCGTATACGGCTGTCAATCATAAGAAAAATGTAAAAAAAGTTTTGTTACACATGCCCTGACAGACTAAGATTTGGGTATGAAACGGCGCATTATTTAAGATATTTATAGTGTAACACTAACATATTCCGTAAAAATAATGTATGATAATAGGGCGGCAGCGAGCTGTATTCACACTCCATATTTTCAGATATCGCAGAAACAATAGGTCAGAAACAATAGGTGAACATAATGAAAATCGTCTGTCTTGGGGACAGTCTGACATTCGGTAATGTAGGCTATTCCTATATCCGTTTTTTAGACAAAAAAATACACTGTATCAATAAGGGCAAAAACGGCGATACCCTGCGCGGCGCATATGAGCGTGTCAGGAAGTTTATAGACCGCCCCGGCGTGTCCGCCGACTTGTATATACTGGGCATCGGTACAAACGACATCACATTGCCCTATATCCGCTCGCTATCTCCCTTTTGGCGTGCTCTCATGACGCCGCATTGTAGAATCATGCAGTGCATAGAGGATGACGAGATATTTCATCAGGAATACGACAGAATGTTGGCGTTCCTTGCAAAGCACGACAAGCGCGCCGTGCTGTTTGGCATACCCTACATCAATCTGCAGGGCTTTCCCCATCACACTGCCCAAAAGAGAAATGCGATGATAGCGGAGCTGGCGAAAAGATATCGCTTTCCCTTTGTGGATATCTATGCTTTACAAACGCAAACGCTTCCCGAATCGCACGTCTACGCGTGGAAACACGGCTATTTATTGCGTGTGTGGGACGCCCTCATGATGCGCCTCCTGCCTTTCAGCAAAGATGCTTTTGCACGCGCCCGCAAGCTGCACAGCACGGTAGACGGTGTACATTTCAACAGCGCATCCGCAAAAATGCTCGCCGCCGAAATAGAAAGGGCTTTGAAAACGCTGTCACAAGGATAAGCATAGGAATCCTTGCGTCGACAAAGCATCTTTCCTATCCTACCGGTAACATACGGAAGAAAAGTAAAAAAATTTTACATTTTATATTGACAGGAAGAATACTCTATGCTAATATACATATATAGGTAGTTAATCCTTGAAGCCATTCCTTGTAGTTGGGAATGGTTTTTTGTTTGCAAATCCTGTACAAACTTGTATTTTAATACAACATCCGCTACAATAAACAGGTTGGATACTATATATTTATTATATGATGAGGAGTCATTATGCCATTTTTGTATTTTTTAGAAGGGCTGCGCAGACCGTTTCTGGATGGACTGATGCAAGCCATTACCTGGTTGGGTGAAGAGGGTGTTGCCCTACCCCTGCTGCTGTTGTTTTACTGGTGCGTACATAAAAAGGTCGGCTTGCAACTTCTGTTCTGCACCTTTCTCGGCGCCGGTGTCAACAGCTTTTTAAAGCTGAACTTACAGATTCCCCGCCCGTGGCTGCGCAATACCGATTTCACCATTGTGGAATCCGCCCGCGAAGCCGCCACCGGCTTTTCCTTCCCCAGCGGGCATGTGCAAACCGCCGCAGGTCTATACGGCGTATTGATGCTGTGGTTTAAAAACAAGGCTCTCAAGGTTATCATGGCACTGTGCGTACTTTTAGTAGCCTTCTCACGCATGTATCTGGGTGTGCATACCCCCGCCGATGTACTGTTTTCACTATTGATCGGCCTGATTGTGGTAGGCATCAGCCATGTGCTGTTCCAGCGCAGCGAACACTCCGTCAGCATGGGATTTTTGATACTCTTTTTACTCAACGCCGCCTTTTTGCTGCTGATGCAGTTTATTCCGCTGGTCAATCCTGCAGATTCCCCAATCGCGCATTCCCTGCATAAGCACGCTGCGTTGGCGGTAGGCGGTTCCTTGGCTTTGTTTTTAGCCAGCCGTATCAACGGCGAGCACTTCCGCTTTGAGACGCGCGCCAGCCTGCCCGTACAGCTTATCAAGCTGGTATTGGGTCTGGCTATCGTACTGGGACTGCGCATGGGGCTGAAGCCGATATTCCACGCCCTGTTTGCCAATGACATTTGGGCGGACATGCTGCGCTACTTTGTGATTACCCTTTTCGGCGTGATGATATGGCCGATGAGCTTCCGGCATATCGAGCGATTCTGCGCGAAGTTAACACGAAAATAGAAAGGGCTGAAGCCCTGCTGCGCTCACTTGCCGTAAGTATCCTTTCGGATTTATAAATTTTATCATATTATAAAACATCCTGCCCGGTATGGGCAGGATGTTTTGTTTATATCAAACGCAAAAAAGAATAGTATTCCTATTTTCAAAAAACTTGCAGACTAGCCCGGCACCAACACTGCAGCTTGCGGGGGGCGCTTCGCTGCTCTCCCATATGAAATGCAGGCTTGGCAAGTAAAAACGCACATCGCCCAATCAGAAAAATGTCGTTTTTCTATGATATCAGTTGAGATTATTTTAAAAAACTACAATTCCTTCCACATTACCAGATCGTCCGGATTGGCATGGTGGACGGTAAAACCCAGGCGCTCGTACAGACGGAGCGCCGCGTTGGCGCGCTGCACCGAGAGGGATATTTTGTGGAAGCCCGCCTGTTTGAGCTTGACAAACAAAACTTCAAGAAGCCTTGTACCCAAACCCCTTCCCCTGTACCCCTCCAGCAGAGAAACGCTGAGGGAAGGAATGTCGTCGGCAATATGTCCGTAGTCGTCGATGATTCTTGTCCACGCCATGCCCGCGACTTCGCCCTCATACTCTACCACGCAGCCAATGTCGCCCGGCTGCGTGCCATAGCCCTCATAATATATGCGCAGTTCCGGCAAATCCAGTATACTGCGCGGCGGCGGCGCTTCCCCCTCCGGCACGAAGATGTCCTCGTATAGAAAATCGCGCATCAGGGGATAGTCGCTTTCTTGGAGCATACGAATCGCACAGCTCATTTCCAGCACTTTTTTTGCAATGGGGATGTCGGCAGGGAGCAAATCATATGTTAATACATCCTTCGGCGCAAGCAGGGCAAATTCGTCATGCGCGGAAAGCGACAGCGTGCCGGACACCATGCGGCAGTCGTAGGCGCGCAAGTGAATTTCGATATTTCCCTTGCTTGTGTAACTTTCGGCTATAAAATCCCCCACGGCGATGTCCAGCGCAAGCTCCTCTCTGATTTCGCGCACAAGCGCCTGCGCAAAGCTTTCGCCCGGCTCCAGCTTGCCGCCCGGAAACTCCCAGCCCCCGGGCTCTTTATCGCGATGACACAGGAGGATTTTGCCCTCGTACCGTATGACGGCGGCGCACACTTCTATCATCAATAGTTCCTCATAAAGGACATGACATGAAAGTCGGAGCTGGGCATAAAGCCCATGCTGCCGTAAAATGCTCTCGTTTTTTCGGTATCGTCAGTCAGCAGCACCTTCTGGTATACATGGCTGTAGTCTGCAAGCAGGGTGCGCAGCAGCGCAGAGCCTATGCCGCGCCGCTGGTAGTCCGGATGCACCAGTATATCCTGTATATACAGGATGCTGTGCCCGTCGCCCACCGCACGCGTCAGCCCTACCAGCCTGCCGTCCTCGTAATCCGCAAGAATTTTCAGCGAATGCGCCAGAGCCTGCTGCAGCATATCCGGCTTCTGCGTATAATTCGTCCAGCCCACCGAAGCATAGAGCGGCAGGATTTCCTCCATATTGATATGTGTCAATTCCCGTATCATATATTCTCCTATAATCGTATGGTTTTTGTGGCAATGCGCTCGCAGAAGGCGGCGTCATGCTCAACAAACAGCAGCGTGGGTCGGTATGCGACGAGTATATCCTCAATCTGTATGCGCGAGAGCAGGTCTATATAGTTCATGGGTTCATCCCATATAAAGAGATGGGCTTTTTTGGACAAACTGGAAGCAAGCAGCAGTTTCTTTTTCTGCCCCTCACTGTAAGCGGAAAGCGCCGTATCGAACAGCTCCCTATGAAAGCCCAGCTTGCGCAATATGGTTTTGAGCAGAGTTTGATCGACGCCCTCGCGCTCTATCCAGTCCGCCAGCGTCCCCTTTATCTCGGAGGAGTTCTGCGCCACATAGCTGATAATCAGACCGTTAGCCAGGCGGATATCGCCCGTATGCGCGATGTCTTCTCCCAATATGAGCTTGATGATGCTGGATTTGCCGCTGCCGTTTTTACCAACAAGGGCGATGCGGTCGCCATTTTTTATTTGCAAGCTGATATGCTCCGCAACGCTGCGCGCACCATAGGATATGCTCACATCCTCAAAGCGGACAAGCACCTCCTTGGGATGTGGCTCATGCCAGAGCTTCAGCTCCTGCATGACGTCAATATCCTGCAGCAGGGCGCTTTTTTCCTCCACTGCGCGGTCAATGCGCCGTTCGATGGACAGGGCGCGCTTCATCATCTTGGCGGACTGATGGCCTATATAGCCCTTGTCATATCCGCCTTTTTTGCTGCTTTCCACCTTGGCGGAAAAGCCTCTGGTACGCCTTGCCGACACTTGCAAATCGGCGATTTCCTTTTTGAGCTTCTCGTTTTTGGCGCGCTCCTCGTTGTCACGGAGAGTCTTTTGCGTATGCCATGTTGTAAAATTACCGCTGATGACCTCCACGCTGTTTTTGTTCAGCGCCAGTATATGGTCAACGCAGTTGTCGAGGAAGTTTCTGTCATGCGACACCAAAATAAAGCCACTCTTGTGGCGCAGGTAATCGCACACCACCTGTCTGGCATGGATATCCAGATGGTTGGTCGGTTCATCAATGAGTAAAAAATCCTTCGCGGTCACAAAAAGCAATGCCAGCTGTATCTTGCTGTACTCCCCCTTGGACAGCGTACGCATCGGTCTGTACAGACATTCGGGATCCAGCTGCAAGCCATGCAGCTCCTGCTCCATACGCCAGATTTCATGCGCCTCGTTGCGCTGCAAAAAAAGCGCATATGCCGTCTGCGACAAATCACAGTCCATAGGAAAGTATGCAAAACGCACAGGACTGTGTATTTTTCCCCGGTAGTCGAGCTTGCCCATGAGTATCTGCAGCAGGGTGCTTTTGCCGATGCCGTTGCGCCCTACCAGCCCTGTTTTCCAGGAGCTGTCGATGCGAAAATTGAGATTTTTAAAAATATCTTTTTGGTAGCCATAATAAGAAAAGCTAATATTCTGTGCCTGTATGATGGCCATCCATTCACCTCATTTATTATGAATTTTTATGCGATGAATTTGTTCTTCATATGAGGATGCTCCTTTTTTATTTGATTGATATGATTATAACATAATTTTTCGGGAATGGGTAGTCGGGTTGGTGAAGTATAGTGATTTGACAAACAGTATGCTGTGAAATTGGCTTTCAAGGGCAGGTTTGCGTTCCTGATGAAAGGAAGCAATCACTATGACTGAGGGATTGGTGTCGGAATAGGCTGCAAGTCGTTCAACTACCTTGGAATCCCTCCGTCACGGCTGCGCCGCGCCACCTCCTTTTACAAAGGAGGCACAGAGCTTGCGCTTTTGCGTACAGATGGAGCTTATCCAATGCCTGCTTATTCCAAGCCACAAAAAAAGAACGCCGCAGCGTTCTTTTTTGATCCTGTTTACTTCTGTTCTTCCTCGCCGTTGAGCTCAATTTTTTCCGGCAATACGACGTTCAGTATAATACCCAGCACGGCTGCCAGCGCCACACCGCTGATCTGTGCGGTTTCGCTGATGCGGATGGTCGCACCGCCCAAGCCCAATACGAGCATAACGGCTGCGATGTAGAGGTTACGGCTCTTTCTAAAGTCCACTTTATTCTCTACCAGGTTGCGCAGACCTACAGCTGCAATCATGCCGTAGAGCACCATGCTCACGCCGCCGCTGACAGCACCGGGCAGGGTGGCGATGGCGCCGGAGAATTTGCCCAGGAAGGCCAGACCGATGGCGAACAGCGCTGCAATGCGTAATGTTGCCGGATTATAGTTTCTGGTGGTGGCAAGCACAGATGTGTTTTCGCTGTAAGTAGTGTTGGCTGGGCCGCCGAGCAAGCCTGCTACAGATGTGGCTATACCGTCGCCGATCAGCGTTCTGTGCAGGCCGGGATCCTGCATGAAGTTTTTACCGCATACAGCGCTGGATGCGGTAACATCGCCCACGTGTTCCACAAATGTTACGATAGCGACAGGCGCAATCAGCAATATGGACGGACCGTCAAATTTGGGGAACATGAACTTCGGCACTTCAAAAAATGCGCGTTGGTTTATGGTCTCAAAGTTCACCATACCGAACAGAGCAGCCGCAATGTAGCCGACGATGATGCCGAAAAGTATGGGAACGAGCTTAAAGAAGCCTTTGGTAAACAGCGAAATGCCGATGATGGTAGCAATGCTCACAAAGGCTACCAGCCAGTTTTTTGCCAAGTCCCAGCCCATCAGTGTATTGTTGGCGGTAATGCTGTTGATGGCAACAGGAGCCAGCATTAAACCGATGATGATGATCATGCTGCCGGTTACCACAGGCGGAAACAGCTTGAGGAACTTCTCCACGCCGATATAGTATACAATAAGCGACAACAGCAGATAAATCAAACCGGCAACCACGATGCCGCCCGTCGCGTAAGGCAATGCCGCCTGGTATGCCGGATGACCCACGCTCACGGCTTCGCCTGCTTCCAAACTGCCGGCTCGCTGTGCCACTGCCACAACGGCACCAATAAAGGCAAAACTGGAACCTAAAAAGCTTGGCACCTTACCTTTGGTGCAAAGGTGAAACAATAATGTGCCAACACCTGCGCAAAACAGGGTCACACCTACATCCAGGCCGGTCAGAAGGGGTACGAGTACGGTTGCGCCAAACATTGCCAGGGTGTGCTGTAAGCCAATAACAATGTTTTTCCACAGGTTTTGTTTACTTGCTGTGTTTGACATTTTCACAAATCCTCTTTCTTTTATTCGGAGCTTTCGAACACGTCCCCATCTGCATAAAAAATGCTTCCACACATGGGAAGCAAGCATAAACAGATGATACTACACTTTGCTTCCCGACCTCACAGGATCGGATTAAAGACGTGCATCGTTTTCCGAAGATGATGGTATCACATTGTAACAAGTCTGTCAATGAAAAATGTCTTTGATCTGCTTTGCGGCTGCAGCGAACAGAAAGAAACGGGTACCTATGTGCTTTTCTTCTGTTTGGGTTTCGTTGGACTCATAACACGATGAACAAATCAATCTATTCGATTATTCCCTGATATATTCTTTGTCTTTTAAGGGAATATCATCCGAAACAAATCTTTCAACGACCATGTGAAGCTGATATTTTTTCCTCATCCCAATAATTTTCTGCATCATAAGGCCTTGATGATGCCTGTCAACGGCTTCCTGGTTTTCCCAGCTATCCGTCAATAGTACTGTTTCGGGATTATCTATTGAATAAAAATAGTCATATCGAGGATTTCACTCTTCTTTTTTTACTGCAGCAGCGGTACCGCTCGACAGCATTTCTTCCGCAAATTTACGAGCTGCCCCATTTTCTCCTGCACACCCGGCTCTTCCATCAAAATGTAACAATGAAGCGCAGGCTTTGTGATATTATTGACAAATCATCCGCTCGGGATTAAAATGGGCGTAGAATAACAAAATAGGAGCAGCCGCGCAGCACAAAAACAAAAAATGCCGGTTCGATAAGCCATTTACATCCATGTTTTCGGCTTTTATGCGCTGCCTGTTCCATTGTATGACGAGGTGACTATGAACACATATTGGAAACGCATATTATCTATAGTATTACTATGCATGCTATTGCTGACGCAGGCACACGCCGAGGACAGTGTGCTGCTCCCGCAGGAACTGCAGAGCGAAGCCATGGAGCTTCTCGACTTCTGCGCTATGGACGGCAAGCTGTATTTGAGCACAAGCGACGGCATGTACTATTATGACGGCACATGTAAACCTTTGGCTATACCGAATGAAAAGGATAGAAAGGGCTATCCCCGGCTGCTGCAAAGCGAACAGAAACTCTACGGCTTTGACCCAAAAACCGGCGTCATTACGCCTTTGCTTGGTACAGATACAGGCTGGGCGCCGGACTGGACGCACTTTTTAGACGAGGAAAGCGCCTCTTTTCCAAACTTTGCGCTGCTGTTTGGCGAAACTCTGTTCCTGCAGCAATACGACGAAGAAAACGGCACGGAAACGCTGCTGTCACTGGATTTACAAAGCAATGCCCTGCAAACCCTGTCCATTCATCCGCAGAGAATATGGAAGCGGAACGAGTCGGAAATCCTGTTTGCTACAGAGGCTGAGGATGGCTTTACGCTGCAAAGTTACCATATTCAAAGCGGCGAAGTACAGAATTTGAATATGCAAGTGAGCAACCCGGATGAAGTCGGCGTATACGAGAGCGAAGTGTATCTTGTACAACAGGACGAAGAGGACTTCGCACTCACCGCACCGGACGGCAGCAGCAGACACTTTTCGGCAAACCAAGTGAACCGCTTTGCAATACTCGACAAAGAGCATATCGCCGTGGACGAATCATCTTTGTTCTTTGTACGCCGGCTGCGGGAAGCCGATACCGTGCAGCCCACATTGCGCATCGGCACGCTATGCGGCGTACGCAGCGATACGCAAGACGCTCTGCGCAGGTATTTCCCAAGCTACAAAATAGAATATGTCGATTTGGATGACCCGGAGCACAAGACGCTGTACAATGCGCTGAAGAACGGCGAACCCGCCGTAGACCTTCTCACATTCGACAACTATGCGCCCATACAGGAAATGATGGAAAAAGGCTATCTGCTGCCCCTGGACGAAGAGTTGAACAACTTTGTACAAAACACCTACGACTATATCAGGAGCGCCCTGTCCTATGAGGGCAAGGCCTATGTGCTGCCGACCGATATGGAGCTGACACTCGCCAGCCACGATCTCAATCTGTTTGCCGATGAGGAACAGTATCCCCCCAAAACCCTCGAGGAATACGTACAACTGGCCCTGCATTGCCATGGCGGTACACAGCCTGCAGACTATTTCGTATCGCAGTCCTCCAATCCCAAAGAGGAGCTGATGCATCTTGCGCTCAGCCGATACATTGACCATATGCGCGCCAAAGGCGAACACCTGCGCTTTGATACGCCCCGCTTCCGCGCGCTGATGCAAAGCATACAGCCTCTGCACCTGGATACCCTGCCTCCGCTTCCCTATTCCGAAACTACAGAAAAAGACAGTTTTACATACCAGGATTATACCTATGACTATACGACGGAGCGCTATGCGAATGGGCGCGACGGCGGCCGCAGCGAGTACCTTGCCTATTCCCTGGACAAGGATAGCGAAAATGCCATAAAAGCTTACCTCATCGGGGTGGCAGTTCCGCATAACACAAGCAATCCGGTATTGGCAAAACAAATGATGCAAGCCGTGTATACCGAATTGAATCCCATGCTCAAGACCATGCTGCAGCCGGCGCAGAATGAGCCCATCCCGAACCCTGCCTATCCGCGCATGCGCAAGGAATTGGAGGACGCTATTGCGGAATGCAAAAAGAATATCACCGACTACCCCAACAGCCCGCACATGCAGGTTTGGAAAGAAGAGCTGGAATGGGACGAAATGGAGCTGGAGAACCTCCGCACGACAGAAGAGTACCTGCTCAGCACACAGGACATACTGAACATGCGCAAAAAAACGGACATCGTATATCTTCCCACAAGCCTGCAAAACGCCGAGAGCAGCAGCATAGCCAAACTGTTTGACGAATACATCGGCGGACTATGGACGCTAAATGAGTTCATACAGAGCGCCGACGGCATACTGCAGATGGTGCAGGCAGAGGGAAAATAATGGTATATAAAAGGACGGGATACCCCGTCCTTTTTTGTTATTTTGCATCCTCTTCCAAGCGATACAGATAGTAGCTTGTCGGCAAGCCTTCATAGACCGTATCCACAGAAGCGACAATATGATATCCCTCAAAATTATAGTAATTTCGGCGCGCCACAATAAACTGTACGGTCTTATTTGCCACCGCCTCATTTTGCGTATCCATCACTTCGGGCAGTTCCAGATTGAGCGCCGCAAAATATCGCACATTGGGAATCACATTACTGCACAGATAAAAGCCGCCGTCCAGAAAGCCATAGTTCAGCAACGTCGGGCTTTCTTCCTTACGAATGATATCCGCAAAAATATACTGCGCAAGATTTTCTTTTTTCTCCCGCATATAGGGTACATTATGACCGCTGAGCAATATGGATACTGTCAGTGCTATATAGACAACATACAAAGCAATGCGAGCAAATCCTTTCTTGCATTTCACTATACAGGACTGCATAAGGGGATGAATGCTAAGCAACCCAAAGGGTACAAAAACCAATAGAGCAAAGGCATAATAAAACCAGGAATAATAGCCAAAAAACACAAAGAAAGCAGCAAACAAATAGGCGGTCAAAAATACTCCAAAATGTGCGCGGCTTTGACGGCGCAAATGTTCCAAACCCAGAAACATCAGTAGCGTGGAAGGATTAAACAGCAGGTATTCAACGGTGTTGCGGCCGATATTGCGCAGCATTGCAAGAGGAGAGAAGGCTTTGGTGGCGGCGCTGTAATAAAAAATATTGTAGTAGAAATAGGCTTGAAATACATCCCCCATTGCATGATGCATCCCAAAATACAACAACACGGCAATGCTGCAAAGCAGGGCACCGCCCAGACCGGACAGCAGCAAATTCAGCATGCCCTTATACTCCTTTTGCCGCAACAGGTACAGCAGTATAAATAGATACCAGCCGATAAACAGACCGACTATGGTGTACTTTATCCAAAACACAGCCGCCATACATATACCCACAAGTACAGCGTGTTTGCATTGCCATCTCTTGGGAAAGCGCAAAAAAAGCGCAGCCGCATACAAGCCATAGGCCAAAAAGGGCAGACTGTACTCCTCTGCAGTGGAGCCGTGCATAAGGTTAGGTGAAGTGTAGATAAGGGCTGCCAGCAAAGGGATAGCATGCAACACCGAAGGGGGCAAAAACAGGCGCAGGCTTCGATAGCTGATCCACAAGAATGCATAAGCAAATACCACCTCCAGCAAATATACGCCAAAGAAGCTCTGTGGCGCAATCCATGCGGCAGGAACGTGCAAAAGATAGAGTAAGGGGCCTTTTTGCTCCATCAGGTCACGATATGGGAGCAATCCGTGCAGCATACCTTTCCCTACAGTCAGATAGCAGTTGGCATCCACGGAATCGTTGATGGGATACAAAGGAGAGCTTTTGCTGGCAAATGCCAGTACGATGATAGCTGTAAGCAGACATACAATATGTGCAGGAATCTCGGATTCCTTCAAATTATCGGGCATGCTTTCCGAAACATCCCGCCCAAACAGCCCTTGCAGCAAGCGGAACACAGCAGGTGCACAGAGCAGCAACAGCAAGGTGCTGAAAAACAAAAAAACAAACTGCAGGGAAGTATTGCCAGACGACAAGCTAAATATTTCCCCTGATTCCAGCAAAGGGAGTATCTGCATATAGAGCCTTGCACGGAGCATATACAGTATAATGGCGCTGAGTATGAGGAGCGCTGTCAAATCACTTTTTGTATGAATTGATTTTGGCTTATGAACGACATTTGACCTTGTTTTCTTTACTATATAAAGCAAAGCCGAAATCCATATCAGCGTCACAAGGGCAATCCACAAACCCTTATCCCCAACAATACGATAAAGCCAGGCATAAGGTATAAGGGATGCATAGAGCGTAAACATAGATAAGGCATACAAAAAGTACATCACAGTTTGAACTGACCCCCAAAAGTTAGACCAATAATTTAACTTAAGGGGGTCAGTTTTTTATGGCGAAATACAGTTTTGGATTTAAGAATATGATTGTGAAAGAGTATCTAAGTAATAAAGGCGGATACAGATTTCTCGGTGATAA
>JBHADM010000072.1:0-8174 GCA_041855045.1 Bacillota bacterium
CTCTTTCCCTTAGATACCTTTGTAGAAAAACCGGTTGCCCTGATGCAGACTTTGGACGGCAGCACGCCGCCCATCTGGGCAGACTTTGCCCGTGTGGTAGAGGCGCAGGAGCGTAAGCTGGACTTTGAGTATATAGAGCGTTTTGCGTTTTACGAAGAGGCAAAGAAAGCCTACTGCATCGTTTCCACCGGAGAAACGGCGCTGTATGCAAACATTATTTTGCAAAAAGGCATACTATAATCATACCCTAAAAGAAGCAGGCAACTGCTTCTTTTCCTTTATCACATACTCCTTATATGCAATGTTTTTTTTGGATTGAGACAGACAGACGGATTGCCGAATGTATTTTCGATCTCCCCATTACATTTAATCATAATCCAAAATTACATATGTATGGCTTTTATTATAATTTGCACATGACACCCTCTATTCCTTTTGTCTACAGTATGAAAAATCCCAGATACATGCTATAATAGGAGTGTTAAATAAAAAACAGGAAAAATTCATCATGAAAATGTTTGATTGCGTTATCATCGGCGCCGGATTATACGGATTGTATGCTGCTCACTTTATTGCAGAGAACGACAAAAAAAAGATATTGGTGCTGGAGTGCGATACATCCGCCTTTCAGCGCGCAACCTATATAAACCAGGCACGCGTTCACCAAGGCTATCATTATCCCCGCTCAATTTCCACTGCGATGAAATCCGCAGGCTATTTTGCGCGCTTTAACTGCGACTACGACTTTTGCATCAACCAGTCTTTCCATAAAATTTACGCCACATCTGCCCAGTATTCCTGGTCCAGCGGTGAGCAATTCAAGCGTTTTTGCGAGGCTGCCGACATTCCCTGCGAAGAAGTTCACCCCAACCGCTTTTTTCAACAAAACATGTGCGACGGTGCTTTCCAGACAAGGGAATATACCTACGATGCCGCCATATTAAAGGAGTATTATTTAGAAAAGCTCGCCCAGTGCGCGAATGTGAAGATACAATACGGCATTGATATTCGCGGTATTGAGCAAGCGGGTGAATGCTACCAAATCACGACAGAAGACGATGTCTATCAGGCTCCTTTTGTGTTAAACGCTACCTATGCAAGTACCAATCAAGTTTTAGACAAATTGGGCTTTGAGAAGTTTGGAATAAAGTATGAACTCTGCGAAATCATACTATGCGATACCAACCCGCTTTTACAGGAATATGGTTTTACGGTCATGGACGGTCCTTTCTTCTCCATCATGCCCTTTGGTAAAACCGGCATACATTCCCTAACCTCGGTTACTTTTACACCGCATGCAACAAGCTATGAAGCGCTTCCGCATTTTCCCTGCCAAATAGGCAATGAACAATATTGCAGTCCAAAACAGTTGGGCAACTGCAATCATTGCCCTAACAAACCGCAAACAGCCTTTCCTTATATGGCACATCTGGCCAGAAAATATTTGAAAAAAGATTATGCATTCACTTATAAAGAATCACTTTTTTCGATGAAGCCCATACTGAAAAACTCTGAAATTGATGATTCGCGCCCTACGGTTATACGCATACACTCCCAAAACCCCACGTTCGTATCGGTGCTCTCCGGCAAAATAAATACGCTATATGATTTAGATGAGGTCTTGCAAGATGTTAAATAAAGAAAAAAACTTTATATCTGCAGTGGTATATGTCCATAATGCGGAAGAAAGTATTTCCCTGTTTTTAAAAAATATTATCGGCGCTTTGGAAGAAAACTTTGAGTATTCGGAACTGATTTGCGTAAACGATCATTCCAACGATCAAAGCGTTGCAAGAATTAAAGAGATTGCCAAAGCCTGCACAAGCTGCAATGTTTCGGTTGTTAACCTGAGCTATTTCCATGGTTTGGAGATGGCTATGAGCGCCGGCATCAACCTTGCCATAGGTGATTTTGTATACGAATTTGATAATACAAACCCGGATTTTGATGCGCAAATTCTGATAGATGTATACAGATGTTCCTTGCAGGGCTATGACATTGTGAGCGCTGCACCCAACCGCAAGGAAAAGGCAAGCTCTGCCCTGTTTTATCGTTTGTTTTCGCACTATGCAGGGCTTTCACAGAAAATCACCACCGAAAGCTTCCGCATATTGAGCCGCAGGGTCATCAATCGCATCGAATCGATGAACAGAACCATACCCTACCGCAAAGTAATTTATGCAAACTGCGGATTGAAGACCAACATCATCCGTTACGAGGCAAAGGAAGGACACAGGTCAAACCGCTTTGCAAAAACGGAAAAGGCATATCGAAAAACCCTGGCAGTGGATTCGCTGATGCTGTTTACGGATATAGGGTATAAATTTTCCATATCCATGACGATACTGATGATGCTGATATCGGTATTTGTATTGCTATACACCGTTATTACCTACCTTTCTTCCAACCCGACAGAGGGCTGGACAACCACGGTATTGTTCCTGTCGGTTGCGTTTTTCGGGCTTTTTGCCTTGCTTACCATTGTGATAAAATACTTGAAATTGCTTTTGGATTTAATATTCAAGCGCAAGCATTACAGCTATGAAAGTATTGAAAAATTAAATAATAAATAGTCTGACAACGGAGAGAAAAACATGACCATACTTGTAGGCCGCACCGGTTTTGTAGGCAGCAATCTGTATGAACAGTTTCATTTTGATGCCGCATTTCATTCCAAAGACATCGAAAATGCATACGGCACTCAACCTGATTTATTGGTGTATGCCGGGCTCCGCGCGGAAAAATTCCTCGCAAACAATGCACCGGAACAAGATAAGGCGCTGATTATACAAGCCGAAGAAAATATTCGAAAAATCGCGCCAAAAAATGTGGTGCTTATATCCACAGTGGATGTGTTCAAAGTACCCAAGAATGTGGACGAAAACAGCGCTGTCCAAACCGATGGCCTGCATCCCTACGGACTGCACCGCTATCAGCTGGAGCAGTGGGTGCGGGAACAATATCCCCAGGCTTTGATCATTCGCTTACCGGCGCTTTATGGAAAAAACATCAAAAAAAACTTTATATACGACATGATACAATTTATTCCTGCGATGCTGACAGCACAGCGCATGGATGAGTTATGCCAAAAAGACGATCGTATCAAACCCTATTATCAACTGCAGGAAAACGGATTCTATCAGCTGCAGGCTATTTCACCGCCGGAGCATAGTTTTTTGAAGAAGATATTTGAAAAGATTGGTTTCAGCGCATTGCAGTTTACGGATAGCCGAAGCAAATTTCAGTTTTATCCCTTGCGCAGACTATGGAGCGACATACAAATTCTATTGGATAAAGGTGTGTTGTTATGGCATCCTGCCACAGAGCCCGTATCTGCGGGAGAACTGTATGCCTATGTGTTTGGAAAAAGATTTGTCAACGAGCTGTCCGCCGCACCCTTGGACTATGACTATAAGACTGGACATGCGGGTTTGTTTTCTGAACGTACAGATTATATCTGTGATAAAACAGAGATATTGGCGGATATAAAAAAGTTTATTGAGGAGTGTCTATGTCAAAATTAACGCGCGGAAAAAAATGCTGGATATTGCTTCTTGTAATTATTTTGATTCTACGACTGGTATATCTTTTTCTGGGCGATGGTTTAGAGAAGGAGTACTACACTTCATCCGACTCTGCATTAAACCCCGAAGCAAAAGCTGCCTGCCGGGAGATTGAAATAGCGTTCCAAAGCGACAATAAACGCTTACAAAGTATAGAATTAGGTTTTACCGATATTCCTTTGGAATCCGAATCCTACTTTGTCTTACAAATCAACAAAGATGCACAAAATATTTACGAAACCAAGCTCTTGTTTAAAGATATGGTGGAAAACGAATGGATGCGCATATTTGTCAATGCGGAGTTGGATCCCACCAAAATTTACACTCTTACACTTACAGCGCAGGACACATCACCTGTTCCCAATATACTCCTAAGCGATGCAGACAGCACTGCACCTGAAATACTATCCTCTTCTATCAGCGGCTCTGACTCACCGCAACAATTTGCAATACGATTTGGTTATTTGCGGCCCTATTCCTTATGGAAAGCCTTGCAACAAGCTGTTATTTCAATAGCAGTGTGCCTGTTGTGTGTGTTTCCTGTTTTGCGCATTGACGGTATACTGCAATGGATTCGAAAAGCCTTGCTCTTTCTGGAAGCAAAACTTGGAAAACCGCTTTCTTACTTTGCACTGCATGCTCTTGCCTCTTTTGTTGTGTTGGAATACGGTGCTTTATCCTTAGACCACTTCACAAAGCTTTTGCTTCTGACTGCCTGCTTTTTCTCCATGCTTTGCTTTGAAAAAAGCAAAGACTATGTTGCATGCCTATTTCCTTCAGCGAAAAATCGGTTTTTGCTTTATTTTACATATGTTTACGCTGCATTCTCGCTGTTTGGGCAAAGACTATTGCTATATCCGCTAAACAGCAATGTATCCATAAATTCTTTGCTTTGTTTTATGGTGTCTATATTGTGGTTTGTTCCACTTATCAACGCATTATTTTATTGTTTAGGGAAAAGCCTTTTGCTTTTTTCTGCAAAGCAGCAAAAACTTAAAACGGGCACTTTTGTCGCTATTTGCCTTAGCGTTTTAATACTTCCCCTGCTGATCAATCTGATTGCGTACAATCCCGGGATTAGCACCGTGGATAGTCATACAACCATGATTGTCAATGCTAAAAACCCCTATGGCATGGTTGACTGGCATCCAGCAATATATAGTTTGATGTTGTATGGCATACAGATGATATGGGACAGTACCTATGCGGTAATCCTGCTTCATATCCTACTATGGTGCTGTGTAGTCTTGGAAATGCTTCTTTTTTTGCGGCAAAAAGGCTTGAAAGACAGCATACTGCTTGGGCTTGTGTTCTTTCTTGGATGGAATCCCGCTAATTACTTACATATCCTCACCCTCTGGAAAGATATCCCCTATACCCTATTTTTGTTGTGGCTCAGCGTACTGTTAAGCAAACTGACTTTCAACACAGAAAATAAAAAGCTTTCCAGATGGTTTTACTTAAAGCTGATCATCGCTTTGCTCGGGGTCTATTTCTTCCGAAAAAACGGCATTGTTCCCGCCGCGCTATGCAGCGTCACGATTCTGTTAATTTATTATAAAAACAAAGCCATGCTCCTATCTTTTATAGCCATAATTTCTGTAATACTTTTGATACAAGGGCCTCTTTATACGCATTATCAAGTACAGGATCCTCGTAAAATGGAGAAATATAAAGGCGGAGTATATATAGGCTTGGGTCAGGATATTTTGGGCACTTACTATGCCGGAGGCGAAGTGAGCGAAGACACTTTAAAAATGATTGATATTATGACAAATAAGGCCATACACACACATGAATTTAATCTGACCTATGCGCAACAAAGCTATGATTTAGATGTATCTACAATTGACTTTATAAAAAACTATCTGGATACTTTCCTGAAAAACCCCATTCTCATGACCAAAGCCATCATTGGGCGACAGGATGCCGCTTGGAATATTCTTCCCGGTTACGAAACGCAACTTGTTTTAACAGGATATAGTGGCACTGCAGAATGGTATGCTGATTGGAAAAGTTACTACCCAATAAGAATTAATAATATAATAACCTCTCTAATGGATGATATTCATAATCGAATCTCCCCTTCTAAAGAACTCCTTAACATATTCATTTGGAGAAGCGGACTTTTTTCACTGTTAGGTCTGATTGCAAGCGTATTTATTCTATCCAAAAAAGGTATACACAAAAAGACCGTACTGCTGTTCACACCGGCATTCGGTCAATTCCTTAGCCTTGTGCTATCCACGGGATGGGCAGACTTCAGGTATTATTGGCCCTTGAACCTATTAAATCTATATTTGATATTCCAAGCTTTCCTATGCGCAAAGGACGCATACTGTAAACAAACCAATGAAACTATCCATATCTAATATCGCCTGGTCTGCAGAGCAGGATATACAAGTTTATTCACAATTAAACGCCTCTGGTTTTGATGGGCTGGAGATTGCACCCACAAGGATATTTCCCGAAAATCCATACGACCAACTGGCGGATGCACGGTGCTGGAGCAGGCAGCTTCTAACAGACTATGCGCTCGAGATATGTTCCATGCAATCCATATGGTATGGACGAAGTGAGAGTATATTTGCTTCCAAAGCCGAGCGTGACACCCTATTGGACTACACAAAAAATGCCATCTGCTTTGCTTCTGCAATCCAATGCAAAAACTTAGTATTCGGCTGCCCCAAAAATCGCAATTTACTGCATGACCATGATGGCGAAACAGCCATTGCTTTTTTCAGGGAAATAGGTGATTTCGCTGCAGAGTTTGGAACTGTTATCGCTATGGAAGCCAATCCGATTATCTATGGCACCAACTACATCAATGACACAGCTTCGGCAATTGCGTTGATAAAATCTGTGGCTTCCCCCGGCTTCCGGCTGAATTTGGATGTCGGCACTATGATTTATAATGAAGAAGATATAGCGGTTTTAAAAAATAATGTTGAATACATTCATCATACACACATCAGCGAACCCTATCTTCAGCCCTTGCAAAAACGCAGGCTGCATTATGCGCTGAAAGACTTGCTGCAAAAAGAAAACTATAGCGGCTATGTTTCCATAGAGATGGGAAAAACCGAATTATCCAACGTGTTGGACAGCATTGCCTATATAAAGGAAGTATTTCAATGAGAGTAGAAAAACAATACGGAGTACCGGCGCATGATTGTTTCGAATACAGAGAGAAGCAGCATGACTATGTGGTACTGATCCCTATCATCAACGAAGGGAAGCGTATTCTGAACGAATTAAAAAGAGCGCAGGAGCATTTGATATCCGAATACGCTGACATTGTACTCTGTGACGGTGGATCTACAGACAATTCCACAGAAGAGACCAAGATGCGCAGCCTGGATGTAAATACTCTGCTGATCAAACGGGATAGCGGCAAGCAAGGCGCACAATTGCGCATGGGCATATATTGGGCGCTTTCCCGTGGGTACCGGGGTGTCATTACCATAGACGGTAATGATAAAGACAGTATAGAGGATGTGCCGAAATTTATCGCAAAGCTGCAGGAAGGCTATGATCTTGTACAGGGTTCCCGTTTTATTGCAGGAGGGCAAGCTGTGAATACGCCGCTTTCCCGCTTAATCGCGGTAAAACTCCTCCATGCTCCCATCATATCCCTGACAGCAGGCAAGCGATATACCGATACCACCAATGCTTACCGCGCCTATTCCGAAAAATATTTACGCAACGAGAATGTACAACCGCTGCGCGAGATATTCAACACCTATGAACTGCTCGCCTATCTTTCTGTACGCGCCAATCAGCTGGGCATGAAAAGCTGTGAAATACCGGTGTCGCGCATCTACCCCAAAAACGGCAAAACCCCTACAAAAATTTCACCATTTCGCGGCAATTTCGAATTGTTTAAAATCCTGCTTTATAATGCATTTGGCGCATATCACCCAAAAGGTATTAAAAACTAAGCAGTTTTTTTGAATTCATCAAGGCGATTATCCTTCTACTTTTATTTTGCAAAATGGTATAAAGTTATTCACACTTAACTAATAATATTGTATAATAATCATGCAATCAAATCCTACAGGAGTAGATATATGAAAGTAAAAATATGCAAAAAATGCTCTAAGATAGATGTAGACGCACTCGAAAACTATCTGGAAGACACAGATGTAAAGCTGAAAGTCAAATGCGTCGGAGACTGCAAACTGAAAAAACTTGATAAATGTTTTGGAAAGGTTGCAGGCAGTATGGTAATATTTGACACACAGGATGAGTTTTTCGAGCATATCTCCGAGATGATGAAAGAAAAACAAGAAAAAAAGTAACATATATTAAAATCCACCGTACAAATCTGTACGGTGGATTATCCTTATATGATCATATTTCGGTATACCTTTGTTGTTTTTCTATGCAATGTTTGGGATACAGTGTTTATCCATTTGCCTTTTTGACATTACGAATATAATCGATAAACACGGCCGATAGTATAACGACCCCCTTTACAACGGTTTGCCAGAAGGAGTTGACATTCATCAGGTTCAGGCCATTGCTCAGCACACCGATAATCAGCGCGCCAATCAACGTACCGCCAATTTTTCCGTTGCCTCCCGACATGGATGTACCGCCTACAACAAC
>JBHADM010000073.1:0-3481 GCA_041855045.1 Bacillota bacterium
ATAACTGCATTAAGCGTGGAGAGGCTCCGCCAAAAAATTATATCAGGGTACATTAAAAACAAACAGGATAGATACAAGTTTAAAAAGAATAATCATTATAAATCAAAACGCCCGTTTATCAGTCCAATACTTCTCCTAACAACTTCACATTCTTGGCTTCCGCCTGCAGCTCGCCCCTTTGTATGCACAGTATGATGTCGACAATGCGGTCGTTGATGGGCGTCGGCACACCAGCTTTTTTGCCGAACTCACATACCACGCCGTTGATGGCTTCCACCTCGCAGGGCTTGCCTTTTTTCAAATCCTGCAGCATGGACGGCTCGATGGCTCTGTGCTTTTTCATGGCAATGGGCAGCAGCAGCCCGGCGATTGCTTTTTTGAAAGCGTTTTTATAATAGAACAGCTTGGTGATGTCCTTGCCCTGCACGGGAACAAAGGTCACGCCGTTTGCATGACCCACATCTATACACTCCTTCATGCAGCCTAATGCAAGTTTTTTTAGGGATGGGCTATCTACCACATCGCCAAACACACCGCCCACCACAGTGGCAAGCCCGGAAAACGCGGCGTTGATAAGCAGCTTGCTCCAGCGTGCACCCAGCAGATTGTCCTCCGTATGTACGGGGCACATCTTCTCAAGCAGGGCTTTTACCTCGGTAAACTGTACGTCGCTAATGCCCTCCATGCGTCCCATATGAAAGGACAGACTGTCCGGACTGGAGCTGAGTATGGCTACGCCGGGCTCAGCCAGGGTCGCACCCCATTCCACCGTGCAGCCCAGCACACGCCCTACGCCCAGCACCTCGGCAAGGCCGGGCTCGGGTATGCCGTTCTGCAGGGTCACCAACACACCGCTTTCCCCTAAGAAAGGCTTCAGAAATGCAGCGGTCTCGGCATTGTGCAGCTGCTTGGTGAGCAGGAATATCACATCGTATGTGCCGGACATTTCACTCGGCAGTATGGCGTTGACAGGCACATCCATCTCAACCGTGCCGCGTATGCGCGCGCCTTTTTGCCGCAGGGCATCCACATGCGCCTGATTACGGTTGACCAGCGCAATATCCACACCGTTTTTAGTCAAATAAGCGCCCATAACCGTACCCAGTGAGCCGGCACCATATATGGCATATCGTTTATTGTTTTGTATCATAGGTTTTCCCTCCATTTTGACAAATGCCCCAACCGATGCGCAGTTGGGGCTTGTTGTATTCTTATTTCGCCCTGTCGCCGATGACCGCCTTGATGCGGCGCACACCGGCGCTGGAGCTCTGTTCTTTCTGGATTTTAAAGGCTTGCAGATCGCCTGTGTTGGCAGCATGCGGGCCGCCGCAGATTTCCTTGCTGAAATCGCCTATGCTATATACGCTGACACGCTCGCCGTACTTATCGCCGAACAGGCCGATGGCGCCCTGCGCCTTCGCTTCCTCTACCGTCATCTCCTGCATACTGATGGGCATGTTTTTGGAGATGGCTTCGTTTACCAGACGCTCTACTTCGCGGATTTCATCCTCCTCCATCTTACGGGAATAGGAGAAGTCGAATCGCAGGCGCTCTGCCGTGATGTTGCTGCCCTTTTGCGCCACTTCTTCACCCAGTACCTTGCGCAGAGCCGCATGGAGCAAATGGGTTGCGGTATGCAGCTTGGTGGTTTCCTCGCTGTTGTCTGCCAGTCCACCCTTAAACTTCTGCTCGCTGCCGGCCTTGGACAGCTCCTGGTGCTTGCGGAAGGCTTCTTCAAAGCCTTCCATATCCACCTTCAGGTTGTTTTCCTTGGCAAGCTCCTCCGTCATTTCGATGGGGAAACCAAAGGTATCATACAGACGGAATGCCAGTCTGCCGCTGAGCACACCACTGATTTTGAGCTTGTCCACGAGTTTCTCAAACTCCCTGGTGCCCTGCTCCAATGTGCGCGCAAAGCGCTCTTCCTCCAGCTTCAGCTGATCCAGCACGAATTTTTCGTTTCTGCCCAGCTCCGGATACACGTCCTTATACTGTGCAATGATGACGGCGGCAATGGCCGGTGTAAAGTTCTCCGGCATATTGATTTTCTTGCCGAAACGCACGGCACGACGTATCAGTCTGCGCAATACATAGCCCTGGTCGACATTGGAGGGGCTTACGCCCAGATCGTCACCCAATATGAATGTGGCTGTGCGAATATGATCGGCAATGATGCGAAACGCGCGCTTCACATCTTCGCTATCCTCATAGTTTTTGCCGGAAAGCTCTGCAATTTTTGCAATTTCACGGGCAAACACCTCGGTTTCGTACACACTCTTCTTGCCGGTCAGCACACATAGTGTACGCTCCAAGCCCATGCCCGTATCCACGTTTTTATGCTCCAGCGGCACAAAGCTTCCGTCTGCCTGCTTATTGTACTGCATAAACACGTCGTTCCAGATTTCCAGATAACGGCCGCAGTCGCAGGCAGGGCTGCAATTCTCACAGCAGGGCTCCTTGTCGGTGATGATAAACATTTCGGTATCGGGACCACATGGACCGGTTTGCCCTGCCGGACCCCACCAGTTGTTTTCCTTAGGCAGATAGAATATATGGGAAGGATCCACTCCTTGCGCCACCCACAGGTCGTGGCTCTCGGTGTCGCGCGGGGCGTTCTCATCGCCTGCAAACACAGAAAATGCCAACTTTTCTTTAGGAATACCCAAATATTGCGGGCTGGTTAAAAATTCAAAGCTCCAAGCGATGGCTTCTTTTTTAAAGTAGTCGCCAAGGGACCAGTTTCCCAGCATTTCAAAAAATGTCAGATGGCTGGCATCTCCCACTTCATCGATATCGCCGGTGCGTATGCACTTCTGCACATCGGTAAGACGGGTGCCTGCCGGGTGCTTCTGCCCCATCAGATAGGGCACCAGGGGATGCATGCCTGCGGTAGTAAACAGCACGGTAGGGTCGTTCTCCGGAATGATGGATGCGGAGGAAATGACAGCGTGCCCTTTTCCCTTAAAGAAATTTAAGTATAAACTTCTGAGTTCCTGACTCGTTATATTTTGATTCAAAACGCTTTACTCCTTTATGTACAATAACATTACTATTGTAGTACAAAGCTCCTGTGATGTCAATTTGAATGCTTTGGGGAAGAGAAAAATACGCGAATATCCGCTTTCTTTTTCAATAACTTTAAGTACATGACTTTATAATAACATTGAAATATATAGAGGGTTATCATTCCTGTAGGCTAATGCCTCGGAAAACACTCTATCACAGACGGATTACAATATTTTCTAATAAAACAGCGGCATTGAAATAAATGATACGTTTACAAACAATCCTGCTGGCGGCAGCCGGAAAGAATTCGAAAAAGAAATTTACAGCCCTGCAGAAATTGCCAAGAGCAATTTAAGAGCTGCTCTTATTGGTGCAATGGTTGAAGCAAGACTTGAAAAAAGAATCAGTCAAAAAAAATGAAAGAAATCAGCGGCGTAAAACAACCCGTCATAGCCAGAATGGAACAGGGTAAGAC
>JBHADM010000074.1:0-2806 GCA_041855045.1 Bacillota bacterium
ATTCCCGTTTACAGTATAAGAGTCCAAGCAAAGTAATAGAAGAGTATGTATCACTAATGATGTAAGATAATTAAGAAGGACAGTCAGAGACTGCCTTCCCGACACCATTATATCATGAAAAACGGTGTCAAGGTCAGGTAGTATTTGCTTCGCAAATCTCCACCTTTACCCTTGATACCTTGCGCTGAATCTGTAACCTATCATTGACACCTCAGTAAGAAATCAATCAAAATTGCTTGCATTAGCCATACAACAGTGTTAAAATAAAATAGCTATGTTTATTTTTAAGTATGAAAGCCGCTGTGGCTTTTAGGAGGAAATGCAATGGAATTTAAAACAGAAAAACTAGCCAATAGCAAGGTTAAATTTTCATTCACTGTACCAGCAGCAGATTTTGATAATGCTTTGCAGCAAGCATATTTAAAAAATCGTTCAAAAATATCTATCCCCGGTTTCCGTAAGGGAAAAGCACCGCTTTCCCGTATCGAGGCTATGTACGGTAAGCAAATTTTCTTTGAGGATGCCTTTGATATTCTTTTCCCGGAAGCCTATAACAAAGCCATTCAGGAAAGCGGTATCGAGCCGGTTAGCCGTCCGGATGTGGACGTACAACAGATTGGCGCTGGTCAGGAACTGCTTTTCTCCGTGGAAACTTATCATTATCCGGAAGTAAAGCTGGGTGACTACAAGGGTGTAGAGGTCAGCAAATATGTGCATCAGATAAGCGAAGAAGACGTGGAAAAAAGATTGCAGGCAGAGCAGAAAAAACAAGCCCGTGTGCAAACTGTAACAGAGGGTCTCATTGAGCCTAAGGATAATCTGACCTTCGACTACAAAGGCTTTGTAGACGGTGTTGCATTTGAGGGTGGCGAGGAGCACGGCGCTGTGCTGAAGATCGGTTCCGGCCACTTTATCCCCGGCTTTGAAGACCAGCTCATCGGCATGGAGCTTGGCACAGAGGGGGACATCAATGTAACCTTCCCCGAGGACTATCATTCTGAGGAATTGGCGGGCAAAGATGCCGTATTCCATGTCAATCTGACCAGCTGCGAGCGTGAGGAGCTGCCGGAAATTGACGACGACTTTGCGCAGGATGTAAGCACCTTTGACACCTTGGAGGAATATAAGAAGGATCTGTTCCGTCAGCTGCAGGAACAAGCCGAAAAAGATGCGGAGACCCGCGCAAAACAGGCTGCTTTTGATGCCGTTGTCAAAAATGCCACATTCGATTTGCCTGCTCCAATGGTAGAAACCCAAATGGACAGAATGCTCGAAGGTATGGATAATAATATGAAGAAACAGGGATTCAGCTTGGAGCAGTTCCTGCAAATGGTAGGTAACGATAAGCACGAGTTCAGAGAGCAGTATCGCGCACAGGCTGCACAGGAAGTTTCTGGTCAAATTGTTTTGGAAGAACTTGTGAAGGCTGTGGATTACCAGGTAACAGATGAGGACATCAACGAGTTCATTGATAAAGCCTTTGGAGAAGAAACCGAAGAAGCCAAAAAGTTCAAAGAAATGCTCACCGATGGTCAAAAGGAAAACATCAGCTATCAGGTACGCAATGTAAAAACCATAGATTTTGTATGGGATAACGCCAAAGTGACCACCGTAGAAGGTGACGATCCGAGTGCGCAAGAGGATACTGAACTTTCTGAAGAAGAATAATTTTCAGGAGATTTTGTATGAACTTAATACCTTATGTCATAGAACAAACCAGCCGCGGGGAGCGTAGTTACGATATCTATTCCAGGCTGTTAAAAGATAGAATTATCTTTTTGAGCGGCGCGGTTCATGATGATATGGCCAACTCCATCATCGCGCAACTGCTGTTTTTGGAAGCAGACAATGCCGATGCGGATATCTTTATGTATATTAACAGCCCCGGCGGCAGTGTTACGGCAGGTATGGCCATATTTGATACCATGCGCTATATCAAGCCGGATGTGCATACTGTCTGTGTGGGCTTGGCTGCATCCATGGGCTCCTTCCTGCTGATGGCAGGCGCAAAGGGTAAGCGTACCGCGCTGCCCAACAGCGAAATATTGATACACCAGCCGCTCGGCGGCGCAGAAGGTCAGGCAAGCGATGTTATTATTCATGCGCAGCACTTGGTGAAAACCAAAGAAAAAATGGCACAGCTTATGAGCGATATGACAGGTCAGTCTTTGGAGACCATCATGAACGATATCGACAGAGATAAGTATATGTCTGCGCAAGAAGCTTTGGCTTACGGCATTATTGACAATATTTACGAGAAGAGAGAATAATTGCGGAATATCCAAAACGCTCTTTGCAACAAATGATACTCATACATTGGTCGTATTATTCTAATAGTACGACCATTATACTTATTATTTGATGTATAGTCGGCGAATAGAGCAGAGCATGCTTTTATTTTACGAATACGAATAGAGATATCGAGACAGCCTGAAAACACAGGTAGTCGATTTTAATAATACAAGGGAAGTGATCTATTGTCAGATAAAAATAAAAAAAATCAGTGTAGCGTTTGTGGAAAAAGTCTGGTGGATGCTATGTTTTTGCTGCCGTTGCAGGGAGGCTCCATTTGTGACGAGTGCTTTATCAATGCCAACCAAACCTATGACATGTACTTTTTTGACCATGCCGAGGAACTGGACGTCAATAAGTCGGGCTTGGGAAAACATAATACGGAAGTGGATAAGGAATTGATTAAAAATCTGCCTACTCCAAAATTCATTAAAAAGTATTTGGATGAATATGTCATTGGACAGGATGCCGCTAAGAAAACATTGGCGGTGGCCGTATATAACCACTATAAGCG
>JBHADM010000075.1:0-20584 GCA_041855045.1 Bacillota bacterium
GATTCCAGAAAGTCTGTTCTACCTCCGGCACGCCCTTACCCTTGACCGTATCCAATACAATCGCATTGGGTTTGTCGGCACTCCTATCCGACAATGCCCTTTCTATCGCAGCGATGTCATGCCCGTCTATACGCTGTGTGTGGAAACCAAACGAAGTGAGCTTTTCATGTATGGGCTCCATATTCAATATATCCTTGCAGCAACCATCGAGCTGCTTGCCGTTAACATCCACAAACACAGTAAAGCGCTGCAGGTTTTTAGCAGACGCAAAAGAGAGTGCCTCCCACACCTGCCCTTCGTTGAGCTCCCCATCTCCCACAATGCAGAACACCTGATTGGGTTTTTCTTCTATGTGCAGTGCCAGAGCCAATCCGGCCGCCTGCGAAATGCCCTGCCCAAGCGATCCTGTGGTGGCATCCACACCGGGCGTTAAATTTTTGTCACAATGAGAGGGCAGCCTGGTATGATCCCGATTTAAGGTCAGCAGCATCTCGCGCGGAAAATAGCCCAGCAAGGAGAGGCAGGCATAAATAATGGGCCCTGCATGGCCTTTGGAGGCAATCAAATAGTCCCTTCCCTCCCATTGCGGGTTTGCAGGGTCTATCTTCATCACAGAGCAATACAGTACAGCCAGCAGCTCCGCTATGCTGAACGATCCTCCAATATGACCGAATCCGAGCGATTTTAGCTCCTTGAGCGTTTCAATGCGAATGGCCAAAGCAAACTGTTCTATTTCCTTCAGATGTTCCATATACATACCGTCACAAAAAATGATGAAATTTGTTCAAATTCATTTACTATACTTCACATTATAATCAGTGCTTGTAGTGTTGTCAATAATTTTTAACAAAAAAATACAGCTGCAAAATATTCGCTGTATTTTTTTAAGGGAATATTCCCCTTATAACACATCAGTATATATTTATCTGCTCTTTTTCAAATACTTCCCTGTATTTTTTGGGGATTATATCGGGCAATATCAAAGATTTCACGTCCTGTAAGGGACAAAGCTTTACAAAGGCTTTTTTTCCGAACTTTTCCGAGCTGAGCATGATGTAAAAATCGTCGCTGTTTTTCATCAGAGAGCGGTACAGGCCGATTTGCTCCTCCTTCTGCAGAAAGAATCCCCTGGCAGCATCCACGCCGTCCAGAGAGATGAAGCACCGATTAAAGTTGTATTTATCGATAATTCCGTTCAGATCCTTATAGTCGCCCACGGTTTCATAAAAATTATCGCGATGATACACTTTGCCGCCCAGAAGCACCGTTGTGCTTGCCTTGGACTGGCTCAGCAGCATCGCGCCGTACACGCTGGTGGTGACAATATTCAGATTGGGAATCCCTTGTAATTCTTCGCATAGTATATCGCATGTCGTGCCGGAGCCGATGAACAACGACTCCCCCGACTTAATCAAAGACAGAGCCTTTTGGGCAATGCGCCGCTTCTCGTCCGCATTGAGGATTACCTGCTCCGAAAAACAGTTGATAAGCTCGCGCTTCTGCCCCACTGCGCCGCCGCGCTTGCGCAAAATAAGACCTTTTTCCTCCAAGGCCAACAAGTCTCTGCGCACTGTGGAAAGCGATCTGTTTGTCAGAGCCATCAGCTCTCCGATGGGCACAATTCCCTTTTTATCGATATAGTCTTTGATGATTTTTTCTCTTGCAACTTGCATGACAACCCCTCCGAAATACAGTGTAGCACAATAAAAACAATGTTGTCAAATTCATTCACTTCAGTTTTTATTTGTTCAAATTTCTCCGTATTTGTCGGCTATGTAACACCCGCTTTCATTTTAGATACTTTTCGATCCACCTTTGTATGCGCACACCGCCCTCCCCAGACACAGCGCGAAAAAGCAATTTTAATACAATCCATGCTTGCCTTGTTTACACCGCTTTATATTGTTAAATAAAATAAAACATCTTGTCCAAATTTAAAATGTCCTGTCGTCTTATTTTTTACTGCGGGCGTATCAGGCTTGCTTTTTCGCTATAGTGTACAATCTATGACACGGAAGGAAAGCACAATATATGGTTATTTTTTCAGTTGCACTCTACTATATTTTGTATTATAATACATAAGTATTTCAATTTTAGGGGAAACAGAATGAATATCAGAAAACGTAACGGTAGTTTGGAAACATACGACCGCAATAAAATTGCCAACGCTGTGAAGCTTGCCTTCCAGAGTGTGGAGCAAAACGTCAGCCAGCAAGAGCTGGATACCATTTGCGATAACATAGAAGAAAAGCTGAACCTCAAGAACATGCCCGACGGCATGCTGCAGGTAGAGCAGATTCAGGACATGGTGGAAATCGTACTGACGCAGCTAAACTACTATGAGGTTCTAAAAAGCTTCATATTATATAGAAACGAAAGAACCCAGCGCCGTAACGCCAGACAATACCTGATGAGTCTGTTTGGCGATTGCCCGGCGCTGAACCAGATACTGCGCGAGATACAAAGCAGCTACAAAACAGAGCTGTACAGCCTGTATTTGCTGTCGGCAAAGTTTCTGGCCTTCAATAAGAGCGGCTCCACGCACAGCGAAAAGCTGAATATGCTGATTAAAGCAGCCAGCGAGCTGACCACGCGGGAAGCGCCGAAGTGGGAATTTATCGCCGCACGTTTTCTGATGCTCAAATTTCAGGACGAGCTGCAAACCAGCGAGCATAAAAACGGTATCAAAGGCCTATACAGCAAAATCAAGTGGCTGACCGACGAGGGGCTGTACGGCAACTATATCCTCAAAAACTACCATAAGGAGGATATCGATCTTGCAGAAAGCTATATTGATAACGATCGGAATAAATTGTTCAACTACAGCGGTCTGGAGCTGCTGCTCAGCCGCTATGTGATTCGCAGCTTTTCCTTGCAGCCCTTGGAAAGCCCGCAGGAAATGTTCATGGGCATCGCCCTGCATCTTGCCATGAAGGAAAACAAAAACCGCATGGAGTGGGTAAAGCGTTTTTACGACATGCTCAGCACCATGAAGGTAACCATGGCCACCCCCACGCTCAGCAACGCCAGAAAACCTTTCCACCAGCTGAGCAGCTGCTTTATCGACACCGTGCCGGACGATTTGGACGGCATCTATCGCTCCATAGACAACTTCAGTAAGGTTTCGAAATTCGGCGGCGGCATGGGCTTATACTTTGGTAAAGTGCGCGCATCCGGCTCCGATATTCGCGGATTTAAAGGCGCAGCCGGCGGTGTGATACGCTGGATACGCCTTGCCAACGACACCGCTGTGGCAGTGGATCAGCTGGGCGTGCGCCAGGGTGCGGTTGCCGTATACCTTGACGCATGGCACAGAGATATACCGGAGTTTCTGCAGCTGCGCACCAACAACGGCGACGACCGCATGAAGGCGCACGATGTGTTTCCTGCGGTTTGCTACCCCAATCTCTTTTGGCAAATGGCGCGCGACAACATCAATGCCGACTGGTATTTGATGTGTCCGCATGAAATTGCAACCGTAAAGGGCTACCACTTAGAGGATTGCTACGGCAAGGAGTGGGAGGAAAAATACTGGGACTGCGTACACGACGGCCGCATACACAAGCGTGTGATTGCACTGAAGGATTTGGTCAGGCTCATTATCAAGAGCGCAGTGGAAACCGGCACCCCCTTCGCATTCAACCGTGACCATGTGAACGAGATGAACCCCAACAGCCACAAGGGCATGATATACTGCAGCAATCTCTGCACCGAAATTGCGCAGAACATGAAGGAAATCAGCAAAATTTCACAAACGATAGAGGATATCAACGGCGAGAAAGTCGTGGTGACTGTCACCAAACCCGGCGAGTTCGTGGTATGCAACCTGGCGAGCCTCACACTGGGCAGAATCGATGTAAACAATGAAAGCGAACTGGAATACATCACGGAATCGGCTATCCGCGCATTAGACAATGTCATCGACCTCAACTTCTTCCCGGTACCCTACGCCGAAGTCAACAATATGAAATACAGACCCTTGGGTCTTGGGATCAGCGGGTATCACCATATGCTGGCAAAACAGCGCATCACATGGGAAAGTGATGAACATTTGCGATTTGCGGACAAGGTGTTCGACCGCATCAACTACGCCGCTGTCAAAGCCAGCCACAACATCGCCAAAGAGAAGGGCTCCTATGCCTACTTCGAAGGCAGCGACTGGCACACCGGCGCCTACTTCAGCAAGCGCAACTACAACGATGAAAAATGGACAGCCTTGCAGGCATCCATCGCAAAGCACGGCATACGCAACGCCTACCTGATGGCGATTGCGCCCACCAGCAGCACCAGCATCATCAGCGGCACCAGCGCGGGGCTCGACCCCATCATGAACCGCTATTTCCTGGAAGAGAAGAAAAACGGCGTGCTGCCGCGTGTAGCACCCGACCTTAGCCCCGAAACTATGTGGTACTACAAGAGCGCCCACACAATAGACCAGAGCTGGAGCATCAAGGCCGACGGCGTACGCAGCAGGCACATAGACCAGGCGCAGAGCATGAACCTGTATGTGACCAACGAGTACAGCTTCAAGCAGGTGCTGAATCTCTATATTTTAGCCTGGGAAAAGGGCATCAAGACCATCTACTATATCCGCAGCAAGAGCTTGGAGGTAGAGGAGTGCGAGGCCTGCTCCAGCTAATGCGGCAATCCGTGTCTCACAAAAGACTTTTATTCGTCCGCAAGCCATAGTATAATAAATATGCTATGGCTTGCTTGTTTGTGACAGCAAACAGACATACCAATATACCATTATTATTTATGTGCAACTGCACCTTATAAGGAGGTTTCGAATGGAAGAAGTAAAAAAACGCCCCCTATTTAATCCCGACGGCGACGTTGAGGTAGAAAAAAGATGTATGGTGAACGGCAACACCACAAACCTGAACGATTTTAACAACATGAAATACCCTTGGGTTAGCGATTGGTACAGACAGGCCATGAACAACTTCTGGATTCCCGAAGAAATCAACCTGGGTACGGATAAAAAACAATATTTGGAATTAACCCCCGCCGAAAAACGCGCCTACGACAAAACCCTGTCCTTCCTGGTGTTCCTGGACAGCATACAGACTGCCAACCTGCCGGAAGTCAGCGATTATATCTCCGCCAGCGAGGTAAACCTGTGCCTGGCCATACAGACCTTCCAGGAAGCCCTGCACAGCCAGAGTTACAGCTATATGCTCGATACCATATGCGAGCCCCAACAGCGCAACGAAATTCTTTACCAGTGGAAGGACGACCCGCTGCTGCTCAAGCGCAATAAATTTATAGGGGATCTATATAACGACTTCCAAAGCAAAAAGGATTTGCTCACATTTGTAAAAACCTGCGTGGCAAACTATATACTGGAGGGCGTATACTTCTATAGCGGCTTTATGTTTTTCTACAACCTGGGCAGAAACAACAAAATGCCCGGATCCGCACAGGAAATCCGCTACATCAACCGCGACGAGAACACCCACCTTTGGCTGTTCCGAAATATACTGACCGAGCTGAAAAAAGAGCTTCCGGAGCTGTTTACACCGGAGCACGAAGCCACCTACCGCGCCATGATCAAAGAGGGCGCAGACCAAGAGATCGAGTGGGGTCACTATGTTATCGGCGACGATATCAGCGGGCTCACCAAGCAGATGATATCCGACTACATCATGTATCTTGGCAACCTGCGCTGCATCAACTTAGGCTTGGATCCCATATACGAAGGTCATATGGAAGAGCCGGACTCCATGAAGTGGGTAAGCGAATACAGTAACGCCAACCTCATCAAAACCGACTTCTTCGAAGCCCGCAGCACCGCCTATGCCAAGAGCTCCGCACTGGTGGACGACCTGTAATATACAGCCCCGCAAGCGATTGCGGGGTTTTTGATTGCCGAATGTGGTATAAAAACCATGTAAGACAATCACAAACACAGCTATCCAAACAAAACGCTGCACCCATTTATTAAAATACTGCAGACCACGCGGCCCCTTCTCTTTTATATGGCACGGCATTCCGTTTGAAAAACGCCTAAAATGCGTTGTGAATAATATGCTGCAATACACAGCCTACAGCAAACGCACAATTCCGCCCGGCTGTCTCCCTTTTATGTCACTTAAATTTTATACAAAAAAGTTGTGAAAAATTAAATAAACTTGTTATTATCCCCTTCATCACCTATACTGAAAGGGCAAATAATGAATCATTGAAATGAGGAACAATTATGATAAAAGCCATTGAAGTATATCTGGTAACAAACGGAAACGGTATGGAAGCCGTGGAGTTCTACAAAAATGCCCTGGATGCAGAAGTGATAGCCGTAATGCAGTGGAAGGACGGCGTTCCAAACTGCCCTAAGGAGAATGAGCACCTGCTGATGAACGCCCAGCTGTCCGTCAACGGCATACGTCTGATGATTTCGGACGACAATCCCGAATACAGCTATCGCAGCGGCACCAACATGAGCGCGTGCATACAATGCGACAGTATGGAAACCGCGCAAAATCTATACGACAAAATGTCCGTCGGCGCGCAGGAAATACAAATGGAATTGGGAAAAACCTTCTGGAGCCCGGCATATGCCAGCCTGATCGACCGCTTCGGCATGCACTGGCAAATCAATACGGAAATCAAGGAAAACTAAGCTGCTCGTTTCCCTTTGCGCAGCCCGCTCAGTGCCGTTCAAAAAACCTGATGCGCTATACCACCCTGCTTAGGCAGGGCGTTTTACGATGCCGGGCTTGCATCTTCTCCGGCTTGTATCGAAAATCGCGCTATGCTATACTATTGATTAACAAACAAAGGAGGGGCATGGTATTGAAGAAAAAACTAACGCTGTTACTCTTGTCTTTGCTGCTGCTGATTCCCATTGTGCAGGCGCAGGGCACTTACGAGTATTTGTATCCGAAGCTTCCGTTTGACATCACGGCAGACGATGTGATTGCACAGGAGGAGATTGAGTTCGCCGACATCCTTATCGACGAGGATGATGAGATGTTTGTCGATATGACCAACGTAGATATGCCCATGACCGGCATATACCGTTTTGAAGATAATAAGCTTTACGAGTTTGGCTACTATATCGACGCTGTGGATTTGGAGAAAAACAGCGCCGCCGATATGCTGCAGCTGTATCACAGCATCATCGACGACATAGAGGCCAAATACCAGGTAAAAGCCGCACGCAATGTGCACTGGCTCGGCGAGGAAAAAGATATGAGCGAAGTGGAAGCCGCCCTTGCCGAAGCAAAGGTGGACTGCAACACGGAAATCAAGCTCGAAGGCTATCTTTGCAATGTGTGGCTCAGCAATGTGGAAGGTATTTCCCTGCTGGTTGTATATAACAAAATCCCATAAAGGAGGCAATTATGAAAATAAAACAATGGATTACACTCACGCTGTGTCTCTTGCTTTTCAGCGGCATAGCCCTGGCGGAAAACACCGACTTCAGCTATATGAGCGGCACGTTGGAGTTTGGCATCGGCAAAGAGGAAGTCGTAAAGCAGATGGGCATCTCTCCATTGGAGATCACCTTAAATGAAGATACCAAGCTCTTTATCGAAAGAAAGAACGAACATGGCCCCTACTATGGATTTTATACCTTCGAAGACAATAAACTGATTCGCTACAGCTATCTGATTATTCCGGAAGAATTAAATATAACAGGCATCGCAGATATATTTAAGCTGTACAAAAACGTTGTAGATTACTTTGCCAAGCAGCTTGGAAAAGATGCTCCCTTGGTGGTAGAATACAACAATGTGGATGATTTTCTTGCCACAGAGGGCATTTTCACAAAGGCCTTGGAGCAGAATCTCGCCTCTGTATTTGCCGATATCAAACATGACTCCGCACTTACCTCCATCTCTATCGAAAATCGTCCGGAACAGGGATACAGCTTATACGTAAGCCATTACCCCAGATAAATATGTCTATCTTACCCTGCCTCGGCAGGGTCTTTTTTTGCCAGCTTTGCGCAGCTTGTACGAACCGCGGTGCCATGCTATACTGGTACAAAAAAAGCGAAGGAGCAAATTATGAACACACAAAAAATGGATAGCACTCCTGCTATGCCTATACCTGTACTGCGGCATCGCACTGGCAGAAAGCGGTGACTTCCGCTATTTGGAAGGCACGCTGGAGTTTGGCATCAGCAAGGCAGATGTGGTAAAGAAGATGGCTATCACCCCATGGAGATCAGCATCAACGAAGACAACAGGCTGTATATGGAAAGAAAAAGCGAACTCTGCCCCTACTATGACCTATATCATTTTGAAGACGGGAAGCTGACCGACTACAACTATCTGATCATAGCCGAAGAAGTACATATCAATACCGTATCGGATTGGTTTAAACTGTATCAATCTGTCGTCGATTATTTTTCAAAAAAGAAAGGCGAAACGCTGCCCATTGAGGTGGACTATAAAAATATCGAAGACTTTGTCGCAAGCGACGGTGATTTTAAAATTACATTGGAAAAAATACCGCTGCTGTATTTGCCGACATGAAGGATGGGACCACCTACTCCTCCGTCTCTTTGAAAAATCACACCTTGCTGGGATATTGTCTATATGTAAGCTATTACCCAAATTAACCCTACACCTGCTCAAACAAAGCTCCAAAGCGGGATTGGGCAACATCGTCCTGCGTTTGGGGCTTTTTTCATACTTTATGGTATACTATTGTAGTGAGGTGATACGATGAATCTACAAGACTTATATGCACGGCTGGCGGCGGATGCAAGGGCTGCAGGCTATGATAATAAACTGGTGTTTGGTGAAGGTGCGCTGCGCCCGCCCATTATGCTCATAGGCGAAGCGCCGGGCGCACAGGAGGAGATGCAGGGCAAGCCCTTTGTCGGCAAAGCCGGCCAGAATTTGAACGGATTTTTAAATATACTGGGTTTACGCCGTGAGGAGATATACATCAGCAATGTGGTAAAGTTGCGCCCCAGCAAAATATCCCCTTCCGGCAATGTGGTCAACCGCCCGCCCTCGCCGCAAGAGCAGAGCTTTTTTCGCCCGTATCTTTTGCAGGAAATCGAATTGGTACAGCCTGTGCTGCTGGTTACATTAGGCAATACGGCGCTGTCGGTATTCTGCGAAAAAAGCGTGGGTGCACTGCATGGAAAGCTGCTGCAGTCCAAAGACAGATACCTGTTTCCCCTGTACCACCCGGCAGCCATCATATACAAACCTGCGCTTGCATCCGAATATGAAGCAGATTTGTTGAAGCTGAAAGCCCTGCTGGATAGAAGAAAGGAACACAAAGCATGAAACCATGGGCGATTGTAACCGGCGCCAGCTCCGGTATCGGTAAAGAGCTTGCCAAACAGCTGGACGAAAAGGGATACAGATTATTGCTCGTGGCGCGTCGTGAGGATAGGCTATTGGCATTGCAGAAGGAATTGCGGCAGCCCAGCGAGATACTGGTATTGGATATTTCAAGCGTGGAAGCCTGTCAACGGCTGCATGCGCACTGCGCCGACAAAGATGTGGAAATATTGATCAACAACGCAGGCTTCGGCAGCATATCGCCGTTTATGGAAGATGCCTTGGAAAACGACCTTGCCATGATAGACACCAACATCGTTGCGCTGCATGCCTTATGCAAATTGTTTTTGTCGGATTTTATCCGAAAAGACAGGGGCTATATACTAAATGTAGCATCCATGGCCGGTTTAACGCCTGCCGGTCCCTATATGGCAAGCTATTACGCCAGTAAATGCTATGTTACAAGCCTAAGCGCCGCGCTTGCCGTGGAGCTGAAAGAACGCGGCAGTCAAGTCTATATAGGCTCGCTCAACCCCGGTCCCGTACATACGGAGTTTGGCATTGTCGCCAGAGCCGGCAGAGCCATCCAGCAATCCGCCTCCCCCGGCACGCTCAGCGCAAAGCGCTGCGCCCAGCTGGGATTGGACGGCATGTTTGCAAGGAAAATGCTGATCATTCCGGGCTTCCTGATGAAAGCACTCTATTTCGCCAATAAGCTCATGCCGCGCAAGCTCGCCATAGGTTTGGTGGCAAAGATACAGAAAGCAAAAATACAATCATGAAAAAAATACGCGTATCACTGATTCTTATACTGTTGATTGGGCTGACCGCGCTCTACGGCGCGCACGAAAACCGCCAGCTGGATGTGAGCTACTATCGTATACAGAGCAGTCTGAAACGCATACGCATCGCGCATATCTCAGACTTGCACAATGCCGAGATTGGCCCGCAAAACGAAAAACTGATACAGGCCGTATTGACATCAGAACCCGATATCATCCTGCTGACAGGGGATATGTTTGACGGCAGGCATCCCCAGATAGACAAAAGCATAGACTTTGTTTCCAAAATCTCCGGTATTGTCCCTATATTCTATGTGAGCGGCAACCATGAGGCATATCGCCCGGATTTATATGCCCAATTCAAAGAAGGCATACGGCGCTATGGCGTGCAGGTGCTGGAGGATCAGAGCTTTCCTCTGCGTATAAAAGGCCAGGATATGGTGCTGCACGGCATTATGGACAGCCGCATTTACGGAGGCAGGCTGTCCACTGCGGAGCAGATCCGCATCACACAAGCCGCATTGACAAAACTGAATATAGACAAAAGCAAAACCAATATACTGCTCAGCCATAGGCCGGAGCGCATGGCGGAATATGTCGAAGCAGGGCTGGACTTCGTGTTCAGCGGCCACGCGCACGGCGGGCAGTTTCGCATAGGCAGACCACTGTATGCGCCAGGGCAGGGATTTTTCCCCAAGTATGCCGAGGGTGTCATCAAGGAGGGTAATACCACACTCGTCGTCAGCCGCGGCTTGGGCAACAGCCTGATACCCTTGCGTATCAACAACAGACCGGAGCTGATAATTGTGGATCTGCTTGAAACGGCAAACTGATTGTATGATTATCCGGTAGAAGCAGCACTTTATAAGTGAAAGCTTAGATATTGCACACAAACGCTCACATAGAAAGAAGTTGATTGAAGGGCTTGCTGCCTGGATATGCAATCAATCTCAATGTAAAATGCCGCTCTTTCTATTGGTTTTATTTTGACTAATATTTCTAACAACACACAGGAGTCCCACATCATGATGGATTTTCTACTGCGCGCCAAAAAAATGCGCCTGCTGCATCCGGATTTTCTGGTGCGCCCCAGCCGACCCAATTCCCAAGACTTTCAGTACCAAGAGGGCGCATTGCTCTACATAGACAGCCGCATAGGAAGCAACAGTATGGCAGGCTGCGAAGGAGTCTGGCAAAACGGCGAAGCCATATGGTGCATGAACTATTATGGGCAGGTGTTGGACGCCGGTTTTCGCGCCGCATTTTTAGAGGAAGCCTTGCAAAAAATGGATGTATCCGCCCCTTTCCGCGGCCCGCTTCTGTACGAAAAGAACGGGCTGCGCTACGAATGCAGCCACACAGGCACATTTGATCGCTTTCAGGGAAAAGAAGCCTTGTATAAGGCTAAGACACTTGTATACGAAGGGTACTTTCACGGCGGCAAAATAGATGAGAATAAATTGGGCGCAAAGGCAATAGAGATATCAGACGAGGACGAATAAAAACGCCGTTTCGGTATAATCGGAGCGGCGTTTTTATTGAAATCTGCGCTATACGGAATCCTTGCGGAATAGCTTTTTTATTTTGCGAAAATATACATTCTTTATGAAACGGCAGCTTATCAATATCAAAAAGGCTATGCAACGCGGCGGCGAGGGTGGGTGGTGCTTGCGCACAAACCCTGTATTCCGGTGCAGATTTCCTCCGTCACGGCTAACGCAGCGACCCTCACTTCTACTCGAAGGAGGCTTGTGACTTGCGTTTTTGCGTACGGTTGGAACGAGCGCAGTTATTGCCATTGTTTCAACGATAAACACAAGCGCGAACACAAAGAACGGAGCGCAGCGTGGCTGCGCTCCGATTGTTCGCTTTATCAAATATATCTCTTTTTATTTGGGCATTGTATCAAGCAGTCCGCTTTCATACCCTGTTTTTTCATTGACATCCTGCAGAATTTCCTCCTCCGCCTTGTTCTCGGGATACTCGATGGTATAAGCCAGCGCCAAGGGCAAGACTGCCACATAGGGCGCCATATAGCGGAAATCGCCGCTCACGGGGCTGAACATACAGCCGATTAACAGCAAAAGCATGGGCAGCATCAACAGCCTTGCCTGTTTTTTCTTGCGATGGCCGGCATAGGCATAGCAGACAAAGAGCAGATAAGCGTAGGTAGAGCCCTTAAACAACCAGCCAAAAGGAGGTAAATTGCGCCATATATCCAGAATCTGTCCGCTGACATTGCGCAACTCCTGCGGAAACACAAAATCGAGCGTTGTTGGAAAATCAATGCTGATCGTGTCCCGCGGCACGAAGCGGTAATCATATACGGGGTTCCAGTAATTGTATCCTCCGTTCAAAAAGGAGGTGATATAGGCGTTGGGGTCTTTGAAGAACTGCCGAACCCACAGCTGAAAATAGCGTATAAAATCACTCCTTTGTACGAAAGAGAAGGTTGCCTTGACGGGATCCGACAGTGTGGGGCTGTATTTTTCGACGATAACGTCATAATTCAGCACCAGATTAATGGTGTCTATTTCCTCCTGCGTAATCGTATCCCTATGTACCCTGGCATAGTGTGCCGTCATTTGGAACATCCAGCCCAAATTGTCGGCCATGCCCCGCTTTTCTGCCCGGAGCACAAGCATGAGCGCAGGATTGATCAGCGCAGCAGCCAATGCAATGCCGACTATCCCCAGACAGAGTTTTTTGTGCAGCACCTTATAGTGATATACAGCCAACACGATCAAACAGGGCAACAATATATATAGCCCGGTTACGCGGGTCAGCACCATGAGCAAACAGCTGAGTGAAAAGCGGAAAATGAGCCATTTGTCGATTTTTTTCCTGCGTATCATATCCAAAAACTCCACCGCAAAGAAAGCAAAGGCCGCCGTGTGCGCCACATCCTTGAGCAGAGAGTGCACAAACGTACTCCATACCGGCGTAAAGGCATAAAAAAACAACATAATATGCGACACGGCTTTTGGCAAATGCATTTGCCGAACGCGCAACAGCACATAGGCAAAGCTTGCAGCCAACGCCAGATTCTGCAACAGAATGCCCAAGAATATGCCCATGTTATCCGACCATATACTACCCAAAGAAAACAGATTGCCATAGAGCAGGGTCAGAAAAAGCGGATTTGCGGCATCGTAATGCCGATCTATCACATGCTCCTTAATCTGCGCCATGGTATCCGCGCCCACAGAGCCCGGAAACTGCAGCAGCACAAAAGGTGCCCAGGCCAGCAGTATGATGCCGAACATGCAGAAAAAATAACGCGGACTGCTATGTTTCATGGCAGAGGCAGGAATGCGCCGCGCCATATCATCCCAAAAATAAAACAGACGAACAAGTATGCTCTTTACCATAAAATAGATGCCCAAATAGACGGGAATCTCCAAAAAGATATGTATGCTGAACAGCTTGCTGACAAACATTTCGCCCAACGTGAGCGGATACAGACCGAAGAACAGCAAAAAAGCTATAAAGTGAGAAAGCTTTTTCATCTGTTTTGTTACAAGAAGACCGGATCCCAAAAACACATAGTACCAATAGTAAAGCGGCACAAAAAGCATGGTTGCATAGGTTGATACGCCATTCATACCAACCACGATCGTGGAAGTATAAAGACTGAGAACTTGCAAAAAAATACCCTGCGCATGCTCGGCTTGCCCCATATGCTCCGGAAAAAGAAAGATGTACGAGGCAATGACACTGAGTAAACTGTAAATAAATGCCCGAACGGCGCGGTGCATACGGAATCGTTTCAAATCGGCATCTCCTTAGACATAATAACATTATCATAGCATAGAATACGGCATTTGCATATACATAGACTGCTCCGCTCTCTCCATATCATAAAAAAACAAAAGAGCAAAGGGAATGCTCTTCTGCTTTTTTGGAATAAAATTATATAAAAGGGTTAAAGGGATTTAACAACTATATGTTAGCATCTCTTAACTGCTATGTCAAGTGTTTTTTTATTGTAAATGTAAATTCGTTTTTGGCGCAGTATAGAGTGAATTTTTTTCGAATCCCCATTCACACTCAACACCTCTTCTTAAATATGAAAAACAGACCTTGCGGTCTGCTTTTAGAAAGGAAAAAATCAAAAGAAACATATCACTTCATACTTGCGTTTACTCAAAATAAATATAGCAAAATTTGTAAAAATTGTCAATCATTTTATCAAAAATTATATAATTAATCCCTCTCTAAAGATAAACCGCATCAAGTGAATATGTGTGTTGGATGACTCGAATAGGTAGTAATCACTATTTTAAATCCAAGTATTTTTTAACATGGCTTCTATGACAAATGCCTGTAAGCAGAAGCATTATTTCCAGAGCACCAGTGTACCGTCGAAAAATGCTACAGCCCCAATAAGACCATTTTTATGATGGTTTCTGCCTTGTATGGAATATTTATTACTATATTGATAAAGGTTTATCCCTTATCCGCAGAGAAGCCCATAGCTCAAAAAAATCACACGGCGGAGAGAGCTCCGCCGTGCTTAGGAGATTAGTATAAAAAAGGTATTAGCTTTTTCTAAATCTATATTAGCTTATAATTATTTTTTTGTCAAATGTTTTTTGACAATATAAAAAATTTTTTAACGAACTCGTCTTGATGACATACCCTATGGGTATAGCATTTTATTTTCCCTGCAGATAATTCAGCACATTCTGCACATGACCATCGGCTTTGGCGACTTTCCATACATTTTGCACAATACCCTGTTCATCTATGAGGTAGGTGCTGCGAACGATACCCATGTATTCCTTGCCATAGTTTTTCTTGAGCTGCCACACGCCATAGGGCTCTATAAGCGCTCTGTCGGGATCGCTGAGCAGATCAAAGGGCAGCTCGTACTTGCATGCAAAACCGTCGTGGCTCTCCACACTGTCGGCGCTGACACCGACAACCGTGACGCCTAAGGCTGCAAAGGCAGCGTGCTGATTGCGAAAATCCTGCGCCTCCAGCGTGCATCCCGGGGTATTGTCCTTAGGGTAAAAATACAAAACCAGTTTTTTGCCGGCGTAGTCTGCAAGGCTGCGTGTTTCGCCATTTTGATTCAAGAGTGTAAAGTTTGGGGCTTTTGTGCCTATTTCCAAATACGACATATGTTTTCTCCTTTAATATATGATTCTGTTATTTCCAAAACTTGCCTTCCAAATTTCTAAACTGCAGGGCTTTGATGATATCCTCCGAGTTGATTTGCGTCCGTTCTGCGAGGTCGGCGAGCGTTCTTGCCACCTTCCGCACACGGCTGTAGCCGCGCAGGCTCATGCCGTAACGCTCCACGGCGTTGCTCAGCAGCTTGCGGCAGGCATCGTCTATGGGGCAGAATGTATCCAAATGCCTTGCATCCAGCTGGGCATTGCAGTGTATGTGCAATCCGTGGTAGCGCGCCTGTTGTATCTGCCTGGCACGGAGCACACGGGATTTGACTGTGTTGGAATCCTCCTGCTCCTCTGCGCTTTCGATATCGTGAATGCCGACGGTATCCATCTCCACCTGCAAATCCATTCTGTCAAGCATGGGGCCGCTGATCTTTGCCAGGTAGCCTGCAATGGCATTTTTGGAGCAGGTGCATTCCTTCACCTTGCTGCCGAAATTGCCGCAGGGGCAGGGGTTCATACTGGCAATGAGCATGACATTGGCGGGGTATTCCTCCCTGGCGCCCACGCGAGCTATGCTCACAACGCCATCCTCCAGCGGCTGGCGAAGCGCCTCAATGATTTTGCGGTCGTATTCCGGGAACTCATCCAAAAACAGCACACCGTTGTGTGCAAGCGACAGCTCGCCCGGCTTGGCCAGACGCCCTCCGCCGATGATGGCGGCAGCCGATGCGCTGTGATGGGGCGATCGAAACGGGCGTTCGCATATCAGCCCGGCACCGGCGTTCAGCATGCCGGCAGTGGAGTGTATCTTGGTGGTTTCCAGCGCTTCGGCATAGCTCATGGGCGGCAATATGGAGGGGAGACAGCGGGCAAGCATGGTTTTTCCGCTGCCCGGCACACCAACCATCAGCAGATTGTGTCCGCCCGCTGCGGCAATCTCCAGCGCCAGCCTCGCCATGTACTGACCCTTCACCTTTGACAAATCCTGTGTAATCGGGCTGGCTTGGAGCAGCTCCTCATAGCTGCGCTGCTGCAGTTCCGGAAGCCTTGCCTTGCCGCTGAGATGACCGATGACCTCCTGTAAGGTATTGGCAGGATACACATGCGCATTTTGCAAACAGTTCAGCTCATTGGCATTCGCCATAGGCACGATGATATCCTGCACACCGCATTGCAGTGCACTAATCACCATGGGCAGACAACCGTTGATACCGATCAAATCGCCGCCCAGGGACAACTCTCCCAGCAGCAGGGTTTTATCCAAACCCTGCAAATACACCTGTTTTGTTTCCTGCAGCAGTACGACTGCGATAGGCAGGTCAAAGCCCGTCCCTTCTTTTTTCAGGTCTGCAGGGCTCAGATTGACGGTAATGCGGGAGGGCGACAAGCGATAGCCTGCGGTCACGATGGCGGCGCGCACCCTATCCTTGCTCTCCTTTACCGTGGTACTGGGAAGCCCCACAATATCAAATGCCGGAAGCCCTCTTGCAACAAAGGCCTCCACATCGACAAGCCTGCCCTCAACACCGCACAAACTACTGGTAATAACCTTGGAAACCATGCAAACCTCTTTTGTTTTAGAATACATGTAGTATAGCATGAAATCCGCATACAGGCAAGAAAGGCTTTCATCTATCGCTTTACACAGGTCTATGCTACAATAATGGCATCATAATCAATATAAGGAGCACACCTATGAAAGAAATGCTATTGCTGCACTATCCCCTATGCGGCACCTGCCGCAAAGCGCTGGCCTATCTCAAAAGTAAGGGCGTCGCTTTTGTGGCGCGCAATATAAAAGAAGATAAGCCAAGCTATGCCGAGCTGCAAAAGTGGATCCTCGCAAGCGGTCTGCCCGTTCGAAAGTTTTTCAACACCAGCGGGCAAGTTTACCGCGACTTGAATCTCAAAGAAAAGCTTCCGATCATATCGGAGGAGGATGCCATACAGCTGCTCTCCGGGAACGGCATGCTGTTGAAACGCCCGCTGCTGATCACAGAGCATAAGGTATTGGCAGGCTTTAAAGAGGAAACATGGGACACACTGATCAACGCCGCGCATGCACAAAAATAAAAGAAAAACGGTTGGAAATTTCTATGCGCTTGTGCTAAAATAACAGTGTATTTTATACTATCTTATCGTATAAAATAGTATTTTCACACATAGATATTCAAAATAAGGAGCATGTATATGAAAATTATTGTAGTTGGATCCAACCATGCCGGCAACGCCGCTATAACCACACTTCTTTCCAAATACCCACAGCACGAAGTGGTGATGTTTGAGCGCAATGACAATATCAGCTATCTGGGTTGCGGCACAGCACTTTGGCTGGGCAATCAAATAGACGGTTACGAAGGTCTGTTTTACACCAATCCGAAGAACTTAGAAGCGCAAGGCGCAAAAATCCACCTGAAAACCGAGGTAGACCGCATAGACTATATAAACAAGGTGGTGTATTATCACAATGCCGACGGCAAAGGCGAAGAAAGCTATGATAAGCTCATACTGGCGACAGGCTCTTTACCCATTCAGCCCCGCATTGCCGGCATAGACAAAGACAATGTGCTGCTTGTAAAGCTTTTCCAGGACGCGCTCAAAATCGACAAGCAGCTTGAAAACCCCGACATACAGCACGTGACCGTCGTGGGCGCCGGCTATATCGGCGTGGAAGTGGCGGAAGCCTTTGTTCGCCGCGGCAAGAAAGTCACCCTGGTAGACAATGTGGATACCTGCCTATCCGTATATTACGACAAGGATTTCACCAAGCTGATGGAAGACAATCTGCGCGCGCACGGCGTGGACTGCAAATTCGGCCAGATGGTGCAGGAGATCAAGGGAGAGGGCAAAAAGGTAAGCGCAGTGAAGACCAGCAGCGAGGAGTTTGCCACCGATATGGTAATACTCTGCATCGGTTTCCGCCCGAACAACGAATTGGCCAAAGATCACCTGAAGCTCTTTGCCAACGGCGCCATACTTGTAGACAAGCGCCAGCAGAGCAGCGATAAGGATGTATACGCCATAGGCGACTGCGCCACCATTTACGACAACGCCATACGCGATACCAACTATATCGCATTGGCTACCAACGCCGTACGCACCGGTATCGTTGCCGCCCACAATGCTGCAGGCACCGATTTGGAGGGCGTAGGCGTACAGGGCTCCAACGGCATCAACATCTGGAAGCTGAAGATGGTATCCACAGGGCTCACCGAGGAACGCGCCAGGAAGTTCGGCTTCGACGCCGTATCCACCACCTGGGAGGATTTGCAACGCCCTGCCTTTATGAAGGAAAACGACAGCGTGAAGCTGCGTATTGTATACGACGCCAAATCACGCCGCGTGCTGGGCATGCAATGCGCTTCCGAATACGATATGAGCATGATCACCCATATGTTCTCCCTCGCTATACAGGAGGGCATCACAATCGAGAAGCTATCTCTGCTGGACATCTTCTTCCTTCCCCACTTCAACCAGCCCTACAACTACATTACCATGGCGGCCATTACCGCAAAATAACACCCTTTCGACAGCCCTTCACACACAATGTTGAAGGGCTGTTTTTTTCTGAAAAAACGGCGCATTCATATTGACGACTACACGGCTATCACCTATAATGAAATCAAGTATTTTAGAAAAAACAAAAAAGTGAGGGATTTTATGAAAGTAACTATATTAGGGCGTATACTGCTGCTTGTATGCGTGCTGGTACTGATTGGCACCAGCGTATATGCCGCACCGAACTTCTGCCCAAACTGCGGCGCCAAAATAGGCACAGACAAAAATTACAAATACTGCCCAAACTGCGGCTATGACTTCAATAAGGGCAATGCCAATACCGGCGCGGCACCGCCTGCCAACCCGGCCGTATCCGCCGCAAGCGGCTTCCCTGTGCCTTGGACCGGCGAGGGCGTGTCCATTAGTCTGGTGAGCCCTACCGGCAGCCGCCTGATACCCTATCGCGGACACAAAATATCTTACGATCAATTCCTGGCAAAAAGCCGCGGGGAATATCTCTACCAGCGCGAAGAAATGTCCGATTTAAAAGGTCTGTTCACCTGCGGCGATATGATATATGTCGATTTTAATTACAGCGACAACGACCGCCGCCGCATGATGTTCGCCAAAAGTGAGTTCAATATCCCTGCCGGCATACCGGAATACGATATGCGTGTCATGGCGCGCGGCATCACCCATCGCGGCGCAACGCCTTTTAACTACCCCACCAGCTATCCAGACACGCACAGAGGGCACTTCAGAAGCTGGAATGTGCGCAAAAACATGGAGGTCAAAATCTATTTTGAGGAAAACGGCTGGTACTACGCCGAATACTTCAGCCTGAACGACTATGGCAACGGCCCCGTTCAGCTGTGGATACCGAAGGATATTGTGATATTGCACTAAACGACCGCTCAAAATGAATATATTAAAAGCACTCGTCACGAGTGCTTTTAATATGAAATATAAGGCTCAGCCTTTTTTGCCGGCGGCCTGTCTGAACATATCCTCCACGACGATGTCGTAGATTTCGCCCAGGCTTGCACAGTATTTGAGCAGATCCCAAGGCTCATTGGTATGCCAGTGGATTTTGATCAAATCCTCATCGCCCACTACCAGCAGGCAATTTCCTACAAAGTTATCCAAAATATAGTCGTTGATGTCGTCCTCATCCAGCTTTTCACCCTCTATAAGCAGCTGAACATCGTATCTATAATCATTGGCTATTTCATCGTCGTCTTTGACGACGGCGGTATCCACATCGTCCTCTTCCGGCATTAAGAAATCGTATAATTCCATATCATATCCTCCCTCACTGGTTTGGTATTATTATAGCATATGTCGGGGGAAATGAGTAGCTGCCTTACGGTTTACGAAAAACAAACAAATACTCATGCGCAATTAGTAAAAAATTATACTTAATGCTATTTGTTTTCCAGTACCCTGTTGCTTTACAATTATGCTGTTGTTTAATAATAATTTCTTTGGTTTGAAAACCCACTTGGTCAAATATATTCATTGTTTGAAAGCTTAATGGAATCATATGTCCTTTTTGACGTGTATCTCCCATCAATACAGCACAAAATTTTCCCTTCTTTAATACTCTAAAACACTCAGAAGCAACCGATTTCATCTGCTCTAAAAAGTCCTTAACAGGCAAATTCGATAAATCTTCAGGTATCTCTTGCCCCTCACTGTAGTGAATTATATTTGCATAAGGTGGGTGGGTACATATGAGATCTATGCTATCATTAGAAATAAACTCCAAATTTCTGGCGTCTGCTTTATGCAAAAAAACTTTTCCAGTTTCTGATTCAAGCTTAAAATCTAATTTCTTCCGGCATCGGTCTAATGCTTTCTCGTTTACATCGACTCCAATAATATTTCTGTTCAATAACTTTGCTTCAACCAAAGTTGTGCCGCCCCC
>JBHADM010000076.1:0-31822 GCA_041855045.1 Bacillota bacterium
CCAGTTTATAAAACACCTGTGCAAGCACTTCATGAAAATACGGAACTTGGGATACATTAAAAAGGTTATAATGATTGGAAAAAGCTCTTATCGTACCGGTAATATTAAGATGCCGTGCCCAAAGCAGCTTAGGGACAACGCAGGATGCAATCAACCCCAGCAGATAATAGGGTTTTGTTGTACTGATTTTGCGTCTGTTGATATAGTGCAGCAGGTAATAGATCACGACAAACACGGCAAGCAGCAGACCGACATCTTTCAGCAATACCAAAGTGAATATACACAGCGCAATGAAGCTGTAGTAGAAAATATCACGCTCGTTTTCCTCAAAGAAGGCAAGATATAAAAATCCGGCGACTGCCACCGCGCTTAATAAGGAGTCAATATAGGACGAAGTATAGAAATGCCCTGCAAATGTTAAAGGCAAGAGACTAATGATGAGTGTTAAGGAAACAAGACTCACCCATTTTTTGCTCGGGATTTTACGGAAAAAAGGCAGCAATATTGCCACATAATAGACGTGGTATACAAAGTAGGCAAACCACTCTGTAAACTCCAGATTCGGATGCAGCAAATTGTGTACCTTCTGAATAAAATACTGCAGCAGACTAAGCCCTGGAGGGTAGGAGGGAAATAAGGAGAAGCCCTTTGGGTTGGTAGCGAAGTCGTTAAACAAGGTCATGACTTTGACACTATCCACCCAGTGTGAAAAATCATCCCAGGCAACTGCTTTCATACCGCGGAAGGAATAGGCGAATAAAAAGTATAAAAGTGTAAAAACAAAAAATCCGGGGGTGCAGAATCGTTTGAAAAAGGATTTTAAAAAGATCGCTCCATGCTCTGCGCGTATCCATTCATACAGAAACAAAAGATAGAATAATACAGCCAAGAGCCAAACAATCCATAAGCCTGCTTTTAATACTCCTAAAATACCACTGAAAAACAATATGGCAGCCATGCCCATCATCGTGATGGGTAACACTTCCTCAAAGCGTTTATGAAATTTTCCACTGGCATAGACACTGAAACTGCATATAATCAGCAAAAAAATCAATATGGTGTATACCATGCTGTTTCCTCCCGGGAATGAAGTATCAAACCGCTTGCTGTGTCTGTTCGCATGTCGTATTTTGCAGCCGTCATGTGCACTGTCAATCAGTTCGAAAGGATGTTGTTTGACAGACTACTTTGCAACCGCGCGTATGATTTCGCAGACGCGCTCCGCGCCGTTCTGTACGGGTTCTTTGGAGAGTGAGTCAATCAACTCTGTACGCCGTTCATACAGTTTCATAATAGCATCGTAGAGTACATCGCTTGTAATATCTTCCTGCATGAGCATATGCGCAATGCCTTTTTGGCTGTAGTTCTTGGCATTGAGCACCTGATCGCCGCGGGATACGCCGTCCTGTGGAAGCGGTATCAGGAGCATGGGCTTTTGCAAAGCTTTCAGCTCATTGATGCTGTTGCTGCCGGCACGGCTGATGACAATGTCTGCGGCGGCCAAGGCATCGGCAAGCTCTTCGTTCAAATACTCCATCTGCACATATCCTGCTCTGTCGGTTAAGGCTTCGTTACGCTTGCCCTCGCCGCAAAGATGAAGAATATCAAAATGCTCCAGCAATCTGTCCACAATTTCATGTATGGCGAGGTTCACCGAAAGCGCCCCTTGACTGCCGCCCATGATGAGCAGAAGGGCTTTGCTGCCCAGGTGATACTTTTGTTTTGCGCGGCTTGCATCCCCTTGGAACAGGCTGTCGCGCAGCGGTGTGCCCGTATACTCTCCGCGGCTGCCGAAATACTGCGTACATTCGGCGAATGTGGTGCAAACTTTTTGGGCAAATTTGGCAGATATTTTGGTGGCAATGCCCGGCGTAATATCGCTTTCGTGGCATACGATGGGCACGCGGTTCAGCTTTGCAGCCAGCACTACGGGTACGGCAACAAAACCGCCCTTGCTGAATACCACGTCGGGGCGGAGCTTGCGGATATGGAAAAAGGCCTGTATGGTGCCGCGCAGCACGCGGAACACATCCTTCAGGTTTTCCCAGCTGAAATAGCGGCGGAGCTTGCCTACGCTGATGGCCTTATAGGGGATGCCCTGTGCTTCAATAATGCTTTTCTCTATGCCTTTATAGGAACCTATATAGAATATCTCAAATTCGTCTTGCAAACGCGGAATCAGCGCCAGATGCGGGGTGACATGGCCGGCAGTACCACCGCCGGTGAGCAGTAATTTTTTCATATATTCTCCGTGTGGTTTAAATGAATAAGACGAAACGGATCTGTTTCGCCTTATATATTATTTATTTAAAGTTGATTGATTAAATCATATGCTTCGTTATTGAATGTGCGTTGGATGTTGAGCGCGTCCTGTATAGGCAAGCTGTAAACTCTGCCGTGTTTTTGACCGATGGCAAGATTGGTATTGCCGCTGCGGATAAGGCTTACCGCGGCCTTGGCGGTTTCAAAAGCAAAGGCGCTGTCGCTTGCGCTGGGGGTCGCGCCGCGTTGGGTATAGCCTACCACCGTGGCGCGTATTTCGGAATCGGTCATATACTTCAGCACCTTTGCCAAAGTTGAGGAATCCATTTCATCGTCGTCATGCACACGCTCGCCGTTTTCACGCAATATGGATTGCCAGTCAAATGGCTTCATCATATGCCAGCAATGTTCGCCGATAATCAGTGTGGCGCGATTGTTGCCGCGGGTGATAAGGCCGCGCAACCTCTGCGCAATCTCTTGCAAATCCCACTCTCTTTCCGGTACAATCAGCATCTCCGCACCGGTGGCCATAGCGGTTTTTAAAGCGATGTCACCGGAGCGGCGTCCCATTACCTGTACGACGTGCGGACGTTCATGGCTGCGGGAGGTGGCGCGTATGGCGCGTACGGCGTTGGTGCTTACGTTTACCGCGGTATCGTAGCCCAATGTTTTTTCGGTATAACCCAGGTCGTTGTCTATGGTGCCCGGAATGCAGATGCAGGGGATACCCAGTGTAGACAAGTGCAATGCGCCGGTAAAGCTGCCGTCGCCGCCGATGACAATGAGGGCTTCAAAGCCCTGTTCACGCAGCCTGTCGGCGGCTTCCTTGCGCACTTCAGGCTCGTAGAAAGGCTTGCAGCGCGCAGTTTGCAGATAGGTACCGGGAAGATCCGCCATATCCAGCAGTTTGCTTTTGGAAAATATCTCCATATCGTCATCCGGATTGTCACTCAAACCCAGCAGGCCGTTGTAACCGCGCTTGATTCCCACAAGGGGAATGCCATAGTAAGAAGCGATTCTGGCAACGGATACCACGCATGCATTCATGCCCGGGCTGTCGCCGCCGCTGGTCAGGATACCGATTTTTTTATTCGTCATAATGATACCTCATGTATTTTAATTAATAATCATGTCAGATATTAGATTATATCACTATTTTTAGCGAACTTCAATATCTTTGCACTTGGCTTATACGGATTTTTGGCGTCTTGTTTTAGAAAAAACAGGGGCTTATATATGCCTTGCTCCTCCAGGTCTTTTAAGGTATTTCCTTTTTTATCTTACCGTTGTGTTCTGTCGTATTGGGATTGTCCCAATACGAAGGATGCCGCATAGGAAGGGCTGGTGAACATTTGATTTTTCATCGAACACTGTTTTTGACAAGCTGTTTTTAAGCATAGAACTGCGTAGAATCCTTATTGTTTTAGGTAAGGAAGCGGCTGTTTTATTTTTGATCATACTGCCGGCAGGTACAACATAGCCTTCAGTAGTGCGCATGCTATCCTGCAAGAGCTTGAAATATCCTCTCTCTGGTACGCACTGTCAATTTTCAGTATAGCACAATCCGCAGATACTATCCATCTAAATTCAAGATCGGCAGACTGTATTATATTCCCATACTGTTACAGTGAAATGGCTGTATTCATTGACAGGGTGTATAGAAATAATTATAATATGAAATGGTAAATTATATGAATTACGAGGAAAAATATGAAGTATCCTTTCAATATACCTCCCTATCTCGGCGAGGAAGAGCAATCCGTCGCCGATGCCATCCGCCGGCATAAAATCTGCGGTGACGGTGCCTACACCAAGCGCTGCAACAGCTTGTTGGAGAAAATGTGCTCGGTGCAGCATGCTTTGCTCACCACCAGCGGCACCCATGCTTTGGAGATGGCGGCTCTGCTCTTGAACATACAGCCCGGCGATGAGGTCATTATGCCGAGCTTTACCTTTGTTTCCACGGCGAACGCTTTTGCGCTGCGCGGTGCAAAATGCGTGTTTATCGATATACGCCCCGACACCATGAATATGGACGAAAGTCTTATTGAGCAAGCCGTCACGCCGCGCACAAAAGCCATTGTTCCCGTGCATTATGCCGGCGTAGCCTGTGAGATGGACAGCATACTGGACATAGCCAAAAAACATCGACTCTATGTGGTGGAGGACGCGGCGCAGGCGGTGACTTCCACCTACAAGGGGAAGCAATTGGGCGGCTTAAGCGATATTGGCTGTTTCTCTTTCCACGAAACCAAAAACTTTTCCATGGGGGAAGGCGGCGCCGTGCTCTGCAACGAGCATGCCTTTTTTGAGCGTGCAGAAATCATCCGTGAAAAAGGCACTAACCGCAGTCGTTTTTTCCGCGGCTTTGTGGATAAATATACCTGGGTGGATATCGGCTCTTCCTACCTGCCCAGCGAGCTGAATGCGGCCTATCTTTACCCGCAGCTGCTGCGTCACGAGCATATTACCGCGCAGCGCATGGCGGTCTGGAACGCCTATTATGAGCAGCTCGCGCCCCACATGGAAAATGGACGCATAGAGCTGCCGCATATCCCTGCGCATTGCACGCACAATGCACATATGTTCTATATCAAGCTGCGTGACCTGCAAGACCGCAGCAACTTGATGGAATACCTTAAAACCAAAGAAATACAGGCTGTATTCCACTATGTTCCGCTGCATTCCGCACCTGCCGGCGAACAGTTTGGCCGCTTTGCCGGCGAGGATGTATACACCACCAGGGAGAGCGAACGTCTGCTGCGCCTGCCTATGTACTATGGACTGGGAGAGAGTGATGTGTCCTATATCGCAGATATGGTGGGCGATTACCTGAGGAGATAATATGCGACTACTATCCTTTGTGATTCCCTGCTATCGCTCGCAGCATACGCTGCAAGCCGTGGTGGAAGAAATCCTTGCAACTGTACCCGAAAGAGAGGGTTTTGATTATGAAATCATTCTCGTCAGCGACGACTCTCCGGATGCGGTGTACGATGTCATTACGGCTTTGGCCAAGCAAAATCCCAAAATTAAGGGCATACGCTTTTCTAAAAATTTTGGGCAGCATGCAGCGATATTGGCAGGTTTTCGTGCTTCCAAAGGCGAGCTGATCCTCACTTTGGACGACGACGGTCAAACCCCTGCAAACGAGCTCTATCGTCTTGTGGATGAGTTGGATAAGGGTTATGACGTGGTGTTTGCCAGATACGACAGCAAAAAGCACAGCAAGTTCCGCAACTTTGGCAGCCGTGTCAACCTTTATATGATGGAAAGCCTAATCGGCAAACCAAAAGGATTGGCTGCCAACAGTTATATGGGGCTGCAGCGTTTTTTGGTAGAGGAAATCATACGCTATCAAAACGCTTATCCCTATATCGCAGGGCTCATTTTCCGCGCCAGCGTGCATGCGGGGGAGGTGTTGGTACACCATAGAGAGCGTCTGGAAGGTTCCTCCGGCTATACTTTGGGCAGGCTGATACGCCTTTGGCTGAACGGTTTTACTGCGTTTTCGATCAAGCCCTTGCGCGTTGGCACTTACCTGGGTGCGCTGAGCGCATTGGCGGGCTTCCTATACGGCATTTACAATATTATCAACAAGCTGCTGCGTCCAACGGTACCTTTGGGTTACGCTTCTATGATGGCGGTCATTCTGTTCATGGGCGGGCTGATACTCATGCTGCTCGGTCTTGTCGGCGAGTACGTAGGCAGAATTTATATCTGCATTAACCAAAGTCCGCAATATGTAATTAAAGAAAGTATCAATCTCGATGCACAAAACCTATCTTGACCTGGCTTCCGTGATGCTGCTCTATTCGGCAAGCACGATTACCATGAAACTGGCTTCCCAAAGTGTGCTGTTTTCCTTTGCGTTTTTTGCATACTTTGCAGTAGCGATGCTGCTTCTGTTCGCCTATGCCTATGTTTGGCAGGGGCTATTGCACAAATTGCCTCTGTTTTTGGCCTATTCGGCAAAAGGTTTGACCATTGTATACGGACTCATAGCCGGCGCATTGTTTTTTGCAGAACCCATAGGTTTACAATCCGTGGCAGCGAGTGTGCTGGTGATAGTAGGGATCTACCTGGTGGCAAGCGATGGAACTTAGAAATTTAGCTTTGTTGATTGCCCTGTTGGGGGCTTTGATCGGCTCTTTGTCGCAGTATTTGCTCAAGCGCGCTGCCAATCGGGATGACAGGGGCAAACTGGGTGGATTGTTGCAGCCGCAGGTACTTCTTGCCTATGCCTTGTTTTTGGTAGTGGTACTGGGCAACCTGTTTACGCTTCGGCATTTGCCGCTGTTTTTACTGCCTCTTATCGAGGCAAGCAGCTATGTCTATGTTGCCCTGATTGCTCATTTTTTGCTGCGTGAGCGCATAGGAAGGCGCAGGCTCTTAGGCTTGGCATTGATTATTTTGGGTGTAATACTTGCCAGTATATAATGTGTTTTTTGTTGTTTTTAACGTATCTGAAGGAGTTCTATGATTGCACAAGCCTTAAAAAAATATGATGCGCTGTTGGGAAAGGCATTGCTGCTGCTGACCTTTTTGTGGCCGCTCTTCGTCTTGGGGCGTGGGGTGGACGAGCTCGACAGCGCATATTATCTGGCAAATTTCAAGTTCTTTTTTGATCCTATACTGCAACCGACGATTGCCACAGAACTGACTTTTCTCTTTGGAGGAATACTCTATCAGTTAAACCCCTTTCCGGACTTTATCGCGTTTCGTGTGTTGGATTGGCTCGTAAACTGTGCTGTCTGGTATACCCTGTATCGCATGCTTTGTCGACATATGCCCAAGCTTTGGCTTTCCGCCGGCATACTGGTGGGCTCCCTCCTGGTACGCCGCTATCCGATGATGCTCAGCTACAACAGCTTTTCCTTTCTCTTTTTTCTAATGGGACTGTACCTGATGCAGCAGGCATTGCTGGAGAAAAGCCCGTGGAAAATCACATGGAGCGGGCTGTTGATAGGGTTTAACGTGTTTTTCCGCATTCCCAACGCACTGCAGGCCTTTATGGTGTTGCTGCCTTTTGCCTATACGGCGGCAGATAAGGAATTTTCCTTTGGCAAAGCCTGGCAGTATGCCCTGCGCTTTACGCTTGCCGGCTTTATCGGGTTGTTTGTCGGCGCAGGCTTAACCATATTGCTGGAGGGTTGGAGCACATTTGTGGATGGGATTGCCATACTTTTTCGCATCAGCGGCAGCGGCAGCCATGCGCCCGACAGCATGTTTCAAAAGATTCAGTTTCAGCTGACAGAAGCTTACTATTATTTTGGTGCCTTGAAGCCTTATATCGCATTATTGATAGCGCTTCCCATGGTATATACGCTGCTGCGCAGACGGATTCATCAGCCCTATATGGTGCTTTTGCTGCAGCTTCTCTGCGGTGCAATGTGCCTGTTTTTAGGACACCGCTTGGGCAATAATCTGTTTATGGCTTTATTCGTTTACAGTCTGAGCCTCTTGGCACTGTGCAGTACCCTCATTGCCGTATTGGGCCTGGCCAAAATCAATCGGGCGTTGTACCTGCACGCCTGCATGATGTTATTGTTTATATTGACCGTTCCGGTGGGTACGGACAATGGCGTATTCCAGTTCTGTTTGCTGGCATCCGTGCTGCTCAGCGCTATATTGTCCTATCTTTCGATAGGGGAGAACGGTGTGGAAAGTGCGGGATTTTTTCAGCACTTGATGCGAAGTTATGCGCGAATTGTCGCAATTGTAGTTGTGGCAATGTTTATGATAGGCGCAGTCTTCAATGTCATAGTAAAAGAAAGCTATCGCGACGGTACATTGGCTTCGCAAAACACAAGGGTCAATGTACCGGCTTTGGCAGGTATGTATACCAATGCCGAAAAGGCCGAGGCTCTGGAAAGTTATTACAGGCTGGCGAGCAATCCTGCGCTTGCGGATAGAGAGATTGCCGTAAGCGGCGCCTTCCCGATGGCGCATATACTGACAGACCATCGCCCTTTTTTTGGGCATGTTTGGACGGATCTAAAAACGGTGGATAAGCAGCAGATATTTGCAAAGCTCCAGGCTGCGGACACCCTTCCCATCATTGTTCTGGGTCGCTTTGATCCCAATTTGTATCACACTGATTTTTATGACGCGGTGCAAGCCTTTGCCGAATCACATCCCTATACCAAAACCGAGTACACATACTTTACATTCTATGCGCCGAATGAATAGGAGTCCTCATGAAAAACCTGAACTTTGCAGCCATCCATCATATTCCGCATGACGAGTATCGCTATACCCTGTCCACGGGCGAACTATCCTTGATGCTACGCACAGAGAAAGACAACTGGGATAAGGTTTTTGTCATCGCATACAAAAACTACGGTGAGGAGTTTGGTGACGACACCAATCTGCGCCTGCCCATGGAGAAGCTTGCCAGCGACGACATGTACGACTATTACCGCGTGGTGTTCACCCCGCAGGATCCCAGACTTAAGTACCTGTTTGAGCTCGATTCCAGCAGCATACGCCTGTACTATACCTACGACGGCATCAAAACCTATGAGGAGCTTACCGCCACCAGCGATTTGCCGGTGTTCTTGATGAGCTACGCCTATCCTGCAGAAGCCAAGCCGGAATGGAGCCGCGGCGCCATCGCTTATCAGGTATTTCCGGATCGTTTCAGCCGTGTCGGTCGTCTGGAGCCCGATATGGAAAAGTGGGACAGCCCCAATATACAAAGCGATAAGATATTCGGCGGCAATCTCAAAGGTATCATTGCCAGGGTACCCTACTTAAAGCGTTTGGATGTAAAGGTGCTGTATTTGACGCCCATATTCAAGAGCGATACGGTGCATCGCTACAATATCCACGACTATTTTAAAATTGATCCGCGTTTGGGCGATGAAAAGGATTTGAAAAATCTCGCCAAAGAGCTGCATAAAAACGATATGTACCTGGTGCTCGACGGCGTATTCAATCACTGCGGCACGGAGTTTGATCCCTTTGTGGACGTGATGGCGAAAAAGGAAAAATCCCTGTATTACGATTGGTTCTTCTTTGGCGCAAAAGAAAGCCCGGAATGCGGTTATGCCTGTTTTGCCAGCGAGCCCTATATGCCCAAACTGAACCTTAAAAACGAGGCGGCTGCCGAGTATTTCAGCACGGTGGGGCGCTACTGGATAGAAAAATGCGGTGTAGACGGCTGGCGATTGGATGTAAGCCCCGAAGTATACCCCGATTTCTGGCGCAAGTTCCGTAAGGAAATCAAAGCGGCAAACCCCAAGGCCATCATGATTGCCGAGTGTTGGCATGACGCAAGATATTGGTGCAACAACGGCGATATGTTTGATTCCACCATGAATTATATCTGGAGCAAAGCGGTTTGGGGCTTGTTCGGCAGCAAGGATTTGAGCATTACCGAATGCAATAACCAAATTAACAAAAACTATGTGCGTTACCATATGGAGGTCAATGACCTGCAATGGAATATGCTGGGCAGCCACGATACGGAGCGTTTCCTCCACCGCGCCGGGGAGCGTCTGGAAAGTTTGGAAGCGGCAGCTTTTTACCAGATGACCAGCCCCGGTACGCCCATCATATACTACGGTGACGAAATCGGCATGAGCGGCGCCAACGACCCCTATTGCCGCGCGCCCATGCGCTGGGATAAAACGGAGGATAGCCCCGTACTCAAGTACTACAAGGTGCTGACCCACCTGCGATCCAAGTACGAAGCCCTGCAAGTGGGTGAGTACAAAACCTTCTGCGTGGATGAGGAGCAAGGCATATTTGCCTATACGCGCAGCCTGCATAACGATACGCTGCTATGTGTCATATGCGCCAAAGAGCGCGGCATCACCAAGGCCACCATCAAGATACCGAGCTTCATTGCCAAGCGTATTTATCTGCGTGACGAGATATCGGGGGAACGTTTCAACTGTGCCTCGGCAACCTTGGTACTGCCTTTCAAGTATGGCAGATGCTACTGCTTTCCGGTGAGCAAAACACTTGATTTATTGGCAAAGGAGATCCAATAATGGCCTTTTTTGAAAAACTGAAACAGGGTCTGTTTAAAAGCAGACAGAATACGGCAGATAAGCTTGACGATTTGGTGAGCAGTACCCGCCGCATCAACGAGGACTTTTATGAGGAGCTTGGCGACATACTGGTGATGTCCGACATGGGCGGAGAGCTTAGCGACAGTATCATAGATGCGCTGCGCAAACGTGTGGAGCGCGAAAAGGTCAAAGATGCGGTGCAGGTAAAAAGTATGCTGAAAGAAGCGCTTTTGGATAGCATCAATATCGAAAAGCCGGCTTTGCGTTGGCCCATGGTAAACCTTATCGTCGGTGTCAACGGTGTGGGCAAGACCACAACCATAGGCAAGCTGGCGCTGCGTTTTCAAAACATTGGCCGTACCGTTATGCTCTGCGCAGCCGATACCTTTCGCGCTGCCGCTGCCGAGCAGCTTACCGTTTGGGCGGAGCGTGCCAATGTACCCATTGTTAAGCATGCCGAGGGGGCGGATCCGGCTGCCGTGGTATTTGACGCCATACGCGCCGCCAAGTCAAAAAAAGCGGATCTGCTCATTATAGACACGGCAGGCAGACTGCATAATAAAAAGAACCTGATGGACGAGATGAACAAGCTGCGCCGCGTGATAGACAAGGAATACGCCGAGGCCGAAGTGCGCTGCTTGATGGTGCTGGATGCAACAACCGGCCAAAACGGATTAAACCAAGCCAAAGCTTTTGCCGAGTTTGCCAACATCAACGGTGTGGTATTGACCAAGATGGATGGTACTGCCAAGGGTGGCATTGCCTTTGCAATTTGCAAGGAGCTGAAGGTGCCCATCATGTATGTGGGGGTAGGCGAGGGCATAGACGATTTGCAGGCTTTTGATCCGAAGGAATTTGTAGACGCTCTGATCGACTAAGCTTCACGACGAAAAAGGAATTTTTATGATATTAAAAATGATACGAAGTTTTGCGCTTCTCAATCTCAAAAACAAAATGCAAAGCGCCCTATTGGTAAGCTTTGTAAGCGATGTGTTCCTACACATTATCACCGTGTTTGCCATGTCCAAAATCAACATGGAGATGATAGAGGATTTGCTCTATTACGGTCAACTTCCGGTGTTTCCGGCAGAGCAGATGCGTACATTTTGGATACTGCTCGGGCTGTTTTTGGTATTTACGCCCATATTTAAAATGGGTGCCATCAAGTTTTATCTGCACTTAAATCGTCATACCGAGCCGCATTTTCAGGATGTATTTTACTATATAGGCAAGCCATGGAAAGCCTGGGGAGCCTATATTGCTTTGGCTTTGCTCTATGCGCTCTGGACCTTTGTGCCGGTGCTGCTTATCTTTTTGCTGCATCAGGCATTGCCGGGCATATTTACTCTGCAGGTAACGTCCTTCATGGTTACGCTCGGATACATTCCGCTTTTTTACGCCAGGCTGCGTTACTTTGCTTTCATCTATATCCTGGCAGATGAGCAGGAGAAAAGCTATATCAAGGCGGCAAAACGCAGCGCACAGCTGTTCCGCAACAACGGCATCGGCGTGCTGTCCATGCTGTTGTACTTTACTTTCTTTGCATTGGTTTTGGAACTCGTTGCCTCTTGGCTTGGCTTTTTGGGTATCATGGGCGACGTATTGTCACGTTTTGTGATGCTGATGCTCAGCGCATGGATGGCTACCAGCTTTGCAGCCCTGTACGGTTTCATCAACAAGGAAAGCATGTTTGTGGAGATACAGGAGAAAGAAAACGAGAATATGCAGGAGTTTTATCAGCGCATACTCCGGGAGCTCCAAGCCAGGCAACAGGCCTTTATGGATCAGGAAAGTCGGGCAAACGAATCGAAATCTCATGAATCCCTTACAGATTCAGGCGAAGCACATCAACTCGAAGCAAAAGGCGAAGATACAGAGCAGAAGCAAAAGGAAGATCAATAATCTGCAAATTTTTGTTTAAATATTCAAAGAAAAGTGTATATAAATTCAGTGTGTTGATACCTCCTTCATGCGTTCCTCGGGATGCATAGCGGTTAGAGCGTAGATAACACACCGATTCTTTATACCGTTTCCGCTTGGGTGATGGTACAGTCGTTTATTCGTTTGGATTTATAAATTATAAGGAGTACTATGCCAAATTTCAAGTTACGGGATAGTGATTTTACAGCTGCCTGCAAGGCCTATCCAACCCCTTTTCATCTCTATGATGAAGCGGGAATCAGAGCCACTGTACGAGGCCTGTATTCCGCCTTTTCCAAAGTACCTTTTCGGGAATATTTTGCGGTCAAGGCTTTGCCCAATCCCGCCATATTGCAGATAATAAAAGACGAAGGCTGCGGGCTGGACTGCTCCTCCTATGCGGAGCTGATGTTGGCGCAAGCCCTGGAATTTTCCGGACACGATATCATGTTTTCTGCCAACAATGTGCCGTTGGAGGATTTTGCCTATGCATTGAAGCTGGGTGCGCTGATCAATCTGGATGATATTACGCATATAGACCTCTTGGAGCAGGCTGGCGCCATACCGGAGGAGATCTGTCTGCGCTATAATCCGGGCGGGCTGTTTATGGATACCAATGACATTATGGGTTCGCCGGGGCAGAGCAAATACGGCATGACACGGGCGCAACTCAGCGAGGCTTTGACGATATTAAAAGGCAAAGGCGTACGGCGTTTTGCTTTGCATGCCTTTTTGTCCAGCAACACCACGGATGTCAATTATTATCCTACGCTGGCAAAACTGCTCTTCCGGACAGCTTTGGAGCTGAGAGAAGAAAGCGGGCTGTGTATCAGCTTCGTCAATCTGTCCGGAGGCATCGGCATACCGTATATGCCATATCAGCCTGCCGCCAACATTGCCGCCATCGGCGACGGCGTTGCAAAGGCCTATGAGGAAGCCTTCGGAGCGGATAGAAGTGTGCAGGTTTACAGCGAGCTGGGGCGCTATATTACAGGCCCGCACGGTTGGCTTGTCTGTCATGCTACGCACAGTAAGGATATACATAAGCAGTACATCGGCGTGGATGCCTCTGCCTGCGATTTGATACGCCCTGCCATGTACGGCGCCTACCACCATATCAGCGTGGTGGGCAAGACCGAAAACGCCAAGGTCTATGATATTGTAGGATCGCTCTGTGAAAACAACGATAAATTTGCCATAGACCGCATATTGCCTGAAATCAACATGGGCGATATTGTCGTGATACACGATACCGGTGCACACGGTCACGCCATGGGTTACAACTATAATGGCAAACTGCGCTGCGCCGAGGTGCTGTTGGAGCAAAACGGAAACTTCCGCCTGATTCGCCGCGCCGAACGTCCGTCAGACTACTTTGCCACGCTGGATATCTATGCGGATGAGAAAATGAAAAAACTATTTATCGGCAGGAGCATTCCATGATCTACTTTGATTGTGATTATCATCGCGGTGCGCACGAAAAGGTATTGCAGGCGCTGCTGCAGGCGAATATGCAAGCCCACGCGACCTATGGCTACGACAGCCATACCCTGCGCGCAAACGAGTGCATTCAAAATCTGACGCAAAGCGATGCTGCGGCCTATTTTATCGCCGGCGGAACGCTCACGAATCTCACCTTTATTCGTTCCTGTCTCAGGGTTTACGAGGGTGTGATTGCCACGGAGGAGGGGCATATTTCCACCCATGAAACCGGTGCCATAGAGGCGACCGGTCACAAGGTCATCACCCTTCCTTCCCACAGCGGCGCCATGGTGGGCAAGCTTTCCGCGGCGCAGGTACAAACCCTGATGGAGGATGCCCTGTATAATCCAAGGGACGAGCATGTGGTGAAACCCGGCATGGTCTACATATCCCAACCCAGCGAGTTTGGCACCCTGTACAGTGTGGAGGAACTGGAAGCGTTGTCCGCCGTATGCAAAGAAAACGGTCTCCTGCTGTATTGCGACGGCGCGCGGCTTGCCAGTGCCATAGGGCATTTTGGCAACGTGCATTTTGCAGAGCTGGCGCTTTGCTGTGACGCCTTTACCATAGGCGGCACCAAGTGCGGCGCACTTTTCGGGGAGGCTTTAGTGGTGACAAACTCTTCGCTGCAACGCGGGCTGAAACACGTCATTAAACAAAGCGGCGCACTGATGGCAAAAGGATACCTGATTGCCTGCCAGTTTACTGCCTTGCTGGAGGACGGCCTATACCTGGAAATTGGAAAACGCATCAATGGTTTTGCGCTGCAAATCAAACATGCTTTTGCCCAAAAGGGATACTCATTTTTGTCGGACAGCGTCAGCAACCAACAGTTTGTGATTCTTCCGGATGTCTGCGCAGAGGCTTTGCAGGCGCATTTTGCAGCGGCACTCTGGAAACAGAATGCAAACGCTACGCGCAGCCTGCGTTTTGTATGCGATTTTGCTCATACACAGGAGGATGTGAATGCGCTTGTGCAGGCAATATCGACCCTCCCACCCGCAGTTTAAACCAATCGCAGAATAAGCAATAAGGAATTTCCTCTTCCTGTTTTCTGCACATCACTTTGTTACAATGTTTCTGCAGAAAGGGCGGACTTTGAAATAGTTTGAATATTTTGACTTTTCTGTAATTATGTATTCGTGGTTTATACCATATTGTCTATGATTAAGGTCGAGTCGTATTGACAATTATTCCGCAAGAGGTTACAATAATGTATATATTTCTCACAGATGAAAGGAGAACTTTATGAAAAAACTATCCGTGAAATTACTGGCGCTGCTGCTTGCCGTACTGCTCCCCATTGGAGCATTTGCCGGCGCAGTGGACGACTTTAGAAAGAATAATCTGGATGCAGGCAAGGTGGCACAGTATCACCTGACGTTTGAAACCAGCAAGGAAATTTACGGCAATATTGCAATCGATACGGATCCGATAGGGGATATCGCCCGTATTTTAAGCATTACTGCACAACGCAAGGACATGCTGAACAGCAAGACAGACATTGCCTTGGGCGGCGACACCGTACTTAGTATTGTGACACAGACCGCTGCAAACGGCGAGCTGTTTTTCACCATTCCGCAGCTCAACAAGCTCAGCTTTAAGATTCCGGCTGAAATGCTGAAAAACATTCCCGCAAAAGAACAAATGGCAAACCCCTTCATATTCGACTTGAATATGCTGAGCAATCCTCCGACCACCGGCGATGCCAAGATGGACGAAGCCATTAAGAATCTGTTTGCAAAGGCAACTGTTACAGATTTTACCGAAGAGAGCGATAAGCATGACAAGGCGGTCAAACTGGTGACGCTTCCGGTGGACAACAGTGATGTTCTTGCCATCTTGCAAAGCGATATGGTGCAAAAGCAAATGAGCATGTCCACTCAAAAAGTTGACATGGAGACCGTTCAAAAGCTCTATGGTCCCGACGGTATTCAAATCAAAACAGATGTTAAATACTATCTGCAGGAAGACGGCACCGTTATCGGTATGGAAATGCCCATCCAAATAACTGCCGATAAAGATAAATTCAACGCGCTTTTGGATCAACTCTATCCTGCCAGTACCGAGGGTGGAGAGACCGCTGTGCCGGCAGATGACGAAAAAGAAGTCGAAGAGGAATCCAAAGAGGAGTCCGGCAGTGACGGTATCCCAACTGCACCGCCCATGCTGCAAACAGATGTTATTACAAATGCCGGTCCTTCCAAGCTGGAAGAGAATCTCAATATCAACGGCTTTGTAAACTACTACCGCAAGACCGAATCCGTAGTCACACACAGCCTTGAAATGGATATCAGACAGGACAATAAAGGCGTTGTGGGAAAAGGTACTTTGGTAGTGGATAAGGACAACTACAAATTGGATACCTCCTTTGATTTTTTAACTCATAAGGACACAACAAACATAAGCTTCAACGGTTTTAACACATGGGAAGGCAATAAGGCAAACGGCGAGTTTAACTTCAAGGTAAGCAACGGCGAGGGTAGCCCAAGCTTTCAGATTGTCAGCACAAAAGAGCTTGCAAACGATGCGCTGAACAGCAGCTATGCATTAAAAGTGGAAAACGCAGGAAGCGTGTTGAATGTCGGTACCGTATATGTATCAGAAAGCTATGTAGACAAGATGGATACCGAGGATTACACCACGGGGGATGCATTTGATGTAAGCAAATTGGATCAGGCTTCCGTAGAGAAAATCAACGAGCAAATCATGTCTTCCGTACAGTCTTTGGCTATGAACGTGCTGGGCAGACTGCCGGCTTCCGTACAACAGCTTCTGATGGGCGGCATGGGCAACTGAAGCAAAGCAACTTTATATATTTTTTCGAGCAGGCTTTTCGCCTGCTCGATTTGCAAGATAAAAAACTTGCACATAACTTGCATATAAAGAAAGCAAACATATTATGAAAACCCACAGCAGCAATTACCACAACACCTTTATTTCTGTCGCAAAGGACTGTAACTTGCATACTGCGCAGGCGCCGCCGCAAAAACTGCCAAAGACCCAGGCGCAGATGCAGTATGAAATGCTGATTTACAATCCTTATGTCTACACATCCGATGATGTATTGTACGAAACACAAGGCAAGGTCAAAGGAATAAGCCGTGCGGATTTTTTTGCCAAAGCCCGGGCCTGTATGCGCGCTTCCGCCCTGCCCAAACACTACGGCTGGGGCTTGCATTACAACGAGGCGGGGAAAATTGCGCTCTATGCAATGGAGTCGGAAGCCTATAAACGCCTTCAAACCGACAGCAGTATACAACAGCTTTTTGCCATGCGTTCCGGTAAAGGCTGATTTTATGGTATAATACAATAAATAAGTATGCCCAGCATTACAGGAGGAAGCCGTATGAACAATGAAGTCTATCAAATCATGTCGCTCGCAGCCAGATACTGGTTTATTTTCCTCTTGGTTGTGATTGTGTTGCGCTGTTTTATCTGGCTCAAGCGCGACACCAATGCCTGGAAACGCTACGTGCAGTCCGTTCCCAGCGCAGGTATCGTGGGGGAAGCCGTCGTGCTTATCGGCAACGACGCGCTTCCGGCAGGCACCAAGCTGGAAGTGCCGAGAGAGGGGCTTATCGGTTCCGGGCGCATCAGCGATATCATACTGCCCAGCCCCCTAATCGCAAAGCGTCAAATTTACTTCCGTTTGGATGAACTAAAGGGTTTGTATATAGAAACCTTGAGCAATGCCATCATCGAGCTGAATGCCTTTCCGGTCACCAGAAGGAGCAACAATGCCTATATTGTCAATGCCTCTATACTCAAGGTGGAGGATATCTATCTAAAGTTTTACTTTTTTGTGGGCTTTGGTGTACCTACCCTGGATCCTGCAGAGGCGGAGGCGATAGAGGCCAATGTTTTGCAAACGTACTATGGCGCAATGGCCTATGCAGGTGCTATGCTCGGCAGCACACAATCAAATTATACACCGGTATTTCCGCCGCCATCGGAGCCGGAAACCGTGGCTCATCCGCAAGAGCTAATAGAAGGAATACCGTATAAGAGCAGTTTTGAACAATGGGGGAATACGTATGGAAATGAACCCGAATAAGAAGAAACATCATTTGGAGGGGGCTTCCAAACGTTTAAATGCCGCCATTATCCTGTTTTTCTTTACCGGATTTCTATTGGTTGCAGTCAAACCTGTTGCGGACTGGACGCTGCACCGATTGATTATTGTTGTGGCGGTGCCTGCCACCCTGCATATCAATCTGAATATACTGCCCAAATACATACAGGTAGACAGGCTGATGGTAGCCATTGTAAATTTTCTCTGTGCCTTGGGCGTGCTGATACTTTACAGCACCAATGTTGACAGAGGTGTTACCCAAGCGGTATTTTACGGCATAGGCACTATGTTTATGCTGTTTTGCTCTATTTTTGTGCGCAGGCTGTTCAGTGCGGGCTGGTCGTGGATTGTGCTGCCCATATCCATACTGTCGCTGATATTGCTGGTGGCGCCAATTATTTTCGGTACGGAAATCAACGGCGCCAAAAACTGGATACACATTTCAGGTGTATCCGTACAGCCCAGCGAATTTGTTAAAATCGGGCTTATCGTCTTGTCAGCCTACTCTATGTCAAGGTATAATAAGATGTTATGGATTTGCTTTTTAGGCATTTCCATGGCGGTGCTGATGTTGCAAAAAGACTTGGGAGCGGTGCTTCTATACTTTGCAACGACAATGATTATGTTCTATACCGCCAACGGCAGCCTGCGCATTATCGCCGGCAGCATGCTGGCAGGCATAGGTGCGGCGGTATTTGCCTACAATCGCTTTGCACATATCAAAAAGCGCGTGGCCATTTGGCAAAACCCCTGGGCGGATTACGAAAACGCCGGCTATCAGCTCGTGCAGTCTTTGGTTGCAATCGCTTCCGGCGGCCTGCTGGGCGTGGGATTGGGCTTGGGAAATCCCAGTGTGATACCTATATATTATACGGACTTCATATTCAGCGTGATTGCCGAGCAGTTCGGCATTCTGTTCAGCGCCTTGGTATTGGCGCTGTACGCCCTATTGGCTTTACGAGGCTCTTTTATTGCGCGCAGTGCGCAGACCAGATTTCACGCCCTGCTTGCCATAGGCTGCACCAGTATGATTTGCGTGCAGACCTTTGTTATCATAGGCGGCGTGATTAAGTTGATTCCGCTCACCGGTGTTACTATGCCCTTTGTGAGCTATGGCGGCTCTTCGCTGGTTGCTTCCATGGGCTTGATCGGCATATTGCAGGGGGTAGCGGGCTACAATCGCGATAAACTCAATCGTGATGCGCAGATGACTCTGCTGGATCAACAATATCAAAACAATACACAGATTATACAATAAACAAGGAGCCGGGTATGAAGGAATTGCGCTTGCGGGTTAAAGTCGTTACCTTTTTTTTGCTGCTGTTGCTGGCAGTATTGGTTATCTATGCCGCTTACAGCGTAAAAACCTATGGCACCCGCTGGTTTTCCAACGGCAGAAATGTGCGCGTTGTGGCGGATAAAGAGCGCGTCATCCCCGGAAAAGTTTACGATGTCAAGGGCAGATTGCTGCGTTATACCGATGCCAACGGAGAGCGGATTACCACAGGCTCTTTGTTTGAACAGAGCGCGCTGGTGCATGTGCTTGGTGATATGCAAAACCAAGTGGCCAACGGTGTAGAAAAATTCCAGGCACGCTATCTCTATGGATTTGATTCCGGTTTAGGGGAACGTCTATATACCTTTGTGCGCGGTGAAAAGCAGGTAGGGGATAACATTACTTTGACCATAAACCGTGATTTGCAAAGCATGATTGTCGGAGAGTTTCAAAATGCCCCGGCCTTGGCGGGTAAAAACGGCGCAGCGGTGGTCATGAACTATAAAACGGGCGCAGTGCTTGCTTTGGTAAGCATACCCGTGTTTGACCCCCATAACATACCGGAGTCCGCTTTTACAAGCCCCCGTAATCCCTTTTTCAACCGCGCGACACAGAGCGTATTGCCTCCCGGCTCCACATTTAAGCTGGTAACGATGGCAAGCGCGCTCACGGCGGACGAAAACGCCGGCAACATCAGTTATTTTTGTGATGGCGGGCTGACGCTCGACAAGCAGGTGCTTCGCGATTACGGCAATGCCGTTCATAATGAAATCACGCTGGCTCGTGCATTGGAGCTGTCTTGCAACAATGTTTTTGCAAAAACTGCGCTTGCGTTGGGCGACGCTGTCTTAAAAAATACGGCGGAATCCTTTGGATTCAACGATAATTTTCTATTTGCCGATTTGGTTGTCGAAAACTCCACCTATCCGGACGCCAAGAATACCTTTGAGCTTGCTACGGTCGGCATAGGGCAGAGCAGACTGCTTGCCACACCCATGCATATGTGTATGCTGGTATCGGGCATTGCAAACGAAGGTAAAATGATGGAACCCCTCCTCTTACTTTCGGTTGAAGGGGAAAACGGATCCAAACGCTTTACCATGGAGCCCACACTCTATCGTACGGCCATTCCTGCCGGTGTTGCCAATACCATCAAGGATGCCATGCTCGGCGTGGTAAAGCGCGGTACAGGTACGGCTTCGGCGGTCAGCGGCATGCAGATAGCGGGCAAAACAGGCTCTGCCGAAAGCTATTTGGACGGCAAGCCGGTGACACACTCCTGGTATGTGGGCTTCAATGCCGACGAGAGCAAGCCCTATGCCCTGTGTGTCATGGTCGAGGCCGGCGGTACCGGAGGCAGAGCATCTGCGCCCTTGGCAAAAAAAATATTTGAGTTTATCAAACAAAACGAATAGCGTTGTAGTTGCATCGCATAATTGCGCGGACAGTGAAGGAGTCAATATGTATAAAAAACTGTTGTTTGTGGATGGAAACAGCCTGCTGTACAGGGCATTCTTTGCCTTGCCGCCGCTGAGTCATAAGGGGGTGCCTCTCAACGCCATACACGGCTTTTTCACCATGCTGCTGAAAGCTGCCGCAGAGAATAAACCAAGCTCTATCTTCGTTATGTTTGACGAAGCCAGCCCCACATTTCGCCATCGGGAATATGAGGATTATAAGGCAGGCCGACCGCCGGCTCCGGACGATTTGAAAACACAGTTCGGATTAATACGTGACTTTTTGCAGGCCTGCAAGCTCCCTGTCATTTCCAAAGCCGGTTTTGAAGCAGACGATTTATTGGGTACTGCGGCAAGGCTTGCTGACGAGCAGGGAATAGACTCCATCATTCTCACAGGGGATAGGGATGCCCTGCAACTTGCCAGCGATAGGTGCAGCATATTGATTACCAGAAAGGGCATCAGCGAATCTCTGCTGCTGAACCCGGAGGGCGTCAAGGCCAACTACGGAGTGTATCCGCATCAAATCACCGATTTGAAGGGATTGATGGGGGATTCCAGCGACAATATCCCCGGCGTTCCCGGTGTTGGCGAAAAAACCGCGCTGAAACTGCTGGACGAATACGGAGATATCGAAAACCTGATCGCCCATGCAGACGATATCAAGGGCAAGCTGGGTGAAAAAATACGCGATAATACCGATATTGCGCGCTTTTCCAAAAAACTCGCCACCATTGTGTGCACAGCGCCCCTGGACATAGACTTCGAGGAGCATAATGTGCTGCAAATGCAGAGCGGCTTGCCACTGATGCAGGAGCATCACCTCAACCGTGTGTCCTTGCAATTGAAGGCCTTATTTGACGAGGGCGGCATTTATCACGGTTTGACTGACCATAAAAGCGAAGGCTTTGAGATTCAGATTGAAGAAATTCAAGGCGGCAGCACCCATGATGCCTGGCATTTGGTCAATAAAGCTTTGCCTGAAAATGACCCCGGCTTTACTACCCTGCCGGCAAAGACGGCAGAACTGGATATTGCCGACGAGGCGGCTTTGGCAGATCTTGATTTGAGCGCTTGCATCGCGGCAGCCGTATATTGTAACGAAAAACAGACGATACTCGGCGTGTATACGGACCTTGGCTTGGAGCTGCGCATCGCGCTGCGGCAGGATATGATTACACCCGGCATACACATTGTCGACGCATTGCAGATACTGCTTCCTAAACTTGCCGGAAAGGCTCTCATTGTACATGGACAAAAACAATTTTTGTCGCTGTTGGATAGCTTTTCCGTTCCACTTGCCGGCATGGTTGTTTGGGACAGCATGGTTGCCAACTATGTGCTGGAATCCAGCGCAGGTGACGAAAGCCTGGCCGCCATCATGGGCGATGAAAGCGCCTATCTGCTCTATGACCTTGCCGTGAAGCAATATCATACGCTCAAAAAAGCCGATATGCTGCGCATTGCCTGCGATTGTGAATTCCCGCTTTCCCGCGTGCTGTTCGGCATGGAAAAGGAAGGCTTTATGACCGACCCTGCGGTATTGTATGATCTGCGCGATCAGTTTCGCAGCGAAATCAGTCGCCTGGAGCACCTGGTGTATGAGGAGAGCGGTTTTTCCGGCTTCAATTTGAACAGCCCCAAACAGCTTTCCGAAATACTGTTTGAGCGCATGAATCTGCCGCATGGCAAAAAAACCAAATCCGGATCCTATTCCACCAACGCCGATGCTTTGGAAAAGCTGGCGGATAAGTATCCTGTGGTGCAGCACATACTGGATTACCGCAAATTTACGAAGCTCAACAGCACCTATATAGAGTCCTTGATACAGCTGACACAGCACAGCCCGCGTGTGCACACGCGCTTTGACCAGACGGGTACCGTAACAGGCAGAATATCCAGCCTGGATCCGAACCTGCAGAACATTCCCATCCGCAGTAAGGAAGGTGCCGAAATCCGCCGCGCCTTTGTTGCAGGTGAGGGCAATGTGCTCATAGACGCCGACTATTCCCAGATTGAATTGCGTGTATTGGCGCATTTGAGCGGTGATCCCAACCTGATCAAGGCATTTCAATCCGGTAAGGATATACACACCGCCACAGCCAGCGAAATATTCGAAATACCCATCGAAAAAGTGGATGCTGCCATGCGTTCCAACGCCAAAGCAGTCAACTTCGGTTTGGTGTACGGCATATCCAGCTTCGGCTTGGCGCGCAACACCAACATCAGCTTCAAAGAAGCCGAGAAGTTCATCGCCATGTACTTTGAGCGCTATCCCGGCGTACGGGAATATATGGACGACTGTGTGGAGACCGGCGAAAAAGAGGGCGCAATCTACACCCTGTTTAACCGCCGCCGCGCGTTGCCCGAAATACAGAGCCGCAACCAGGCAACCAAGGCGTTTGGCAAACGCATTGCCATGAATACACCGGTGCAGGGTACCGCAGCGGATATTATCAAGCTGGCAATGATCGTTGTGGCAGAGAAGCTCAAAGCCTACGAGGGAGCAAATTTGATTTTGCAGGTACACGATGAGCTGATTATTGAATGTAAGGAAGCCTTGGCGCCCGAAATCAGCGCCATGCTCAAAGACAGCATGGAGCAGATTGTGGAGCTTGCAGTTCCGCTGAAGGTGGAAGTGCAAACCGCTAAAAGCTGGTATGAAGCCAAATGATACGCTTTGTGGTAACAGGCGGCATCGCCGCCGGGAAAAGCAATTTGATAGCGCTGTTTTCGGAGCTGGGCATACCCACGCTCAGTGCCGATGCCGTAGGGCATAAGATTGCCAACACCCCGCTTGCGCGCAGACAAATCACAGAGGCTTTTGGAGAAGACTGTTATGTCGATGGTGAGCTGGATCGCAGAAAGCTTGGTAAACTGGTGTTTGCCGACAAGCAGAAGCGTGATCGGCTCAACGACATACTGCATACCCTGATATATGAAGAGATATTGCAGTGGATGGATGCCCAACAGGGGCAGGCGCTTGCAGTGGAGATTCCGCTGCTGTTTGAAAGCGATATGGCGCATATTGCAGATGTGATACTGCATTGCTATGTGCCTAAGGATGAGCAGCTGCGCCGCATCATGCAGCGCAATGGGCTCACGGAAGAAGAGGCCTTACAGCGCATTCACGCACAGATGAGCACCGAGGAAAAAATGGCGCGTGCGCACCATAATATTGATACATCGGGTTCCTATGAGGACACCCGGCGCACGCTCTATCAAATATTAAAGCAATACGAGGTGAAGCATGCAACATAGAAGACGCGGTCAAGGGCAGGCGAACCAGTCCCATGCTGCACAGCACGCCGCTCCCCCCGGACAGGGGCAGTCAGTCAGCGGCAGATCTGTTTCGGTACACCCGCATCAGCCCTATGTCAATACACCTTATCCGCCGCAAGCATATGTTCAGCCAACTCATACAGTGCAGTCGCCTGTGAGGCAATCGCCTTTTCCACAGGCACAGGCGCCGTTTCGTACGGCACCGCAGCAAGCCCATGCGCAGATAATGCCGCAGGCAAAGCTCAAGCGGAAAACGATGCAGCGTCTGCTGTGGATTCTGCTTTTGGTAGGCAATATTGCCGCACTGGTGATATCACTGGTTTTCAACGGCTTGACACTCGCCAGCCAACGCGCCAAACAGGCGGAGTACGACCGCATAGTTAATAACCATCCGCTGTATTTTCGCGACGACATTGAGGCTGCTGCAGAACGCTACAACTTACAGCCGTCCTATGTGTCCGCCATTATCAAAAACGAAAGCAGCTTTCGTACCGATGCCCAAAGCAATGTGGGCGCGCTGGGTCTGATGCAGCTGATGCCGGATACCGCTGAGTGGATTGCCGGCAAGCTGGGAGACAGCAACTACGCATTTGAACGGATGGCGGACGGCAAAACCAATATGGAGTACGGCTGTTGGTATCTGAACTTTCTGTCCAAACGCTTCTGGTCGGACCCCATACTGACCACTGCAGCCTATCATACAGGGCAGGGCACCATCGCCAATTGGCTCTCAAATAAAGACATTAGCCCCGACGGCAGAAGCATTCCACTGGACAAAATGCCGGATGGCCCCACAAAACAATATGTAAGGAGAGTGTTGGATTCCTATGCGATTTATGAAGCGCTGTATTTCAATCAGCCTTAGTTTGCTGATTGCGCTGCTTGTTGTCGCTGTGCCGGCAAAAGCAAGCAGTGTAGGCGACACGCTCAATGTGGGCATGCTGTCCACCAAAACTACACAGATATTGCCCCTGCTTCCCGACGAGCGGGACATGATCAACCTTTACAGCCTGGTGTATGAAAATCTCCTGATTGTGGGTGACAGCGGGCTGCCGGAGGCAAATATTGCAACGGAATTTCGCTTTACAGGCGGCGGTAACAGCATTAAGCTGACCATCCGAGACAATGTACTGTTTAGCGACGGACGCAGGCTTACCGCCTATGATGTGGCGGCCAGCGGCAATTTTATATTGCAGCGCGCAAACAACGATCAGAACCTGGATAAAGGGCATTATCGCCTGATGGCGTTCAATCTTAAAAGCTTTACCGCCAACAGCGAAACGGAGCTGACAGTTACCACGGCAAGACCCTATTTCATATCCTTGTATTCGCTCGTGTTCCCTGTGCTTCCGCAGGATAGGCTTGACACACCCAATCCTCCCGGATCCGGCCCCTATGTCATCGATCGTTTTGATCCAGGTTCCGTAATGTGGCTCAAAACAAACGAAAATTGGTGGAAGCAAAGCCCGCAGGTAAAAAATATTTTTGTCAACTTTTATACCAACAGCAAGCAAATGATCAGTGATTTTGAGTATGGCAGGCTGGATACCGTCGTTACTCGCTCACTTGCAGCCGCGCAGTATAAGAGTGGTGTGGGGGTACTCAGCATTCCGTACCGAAGCAATCAGCTGGAAGTGCTGCTCATTAACAACAATGAGTACCGTCTCAAGGATTTGGATGCACGCAAGGCGATTTTAAAAGCCATTGATGTCAATCTGATTATGAACCGCGTGTTCAGTGGCAGGGTGAGCCGTGCCTATACGCCCTTTCCTTCCTCCAGCGTGCTGTATGCAGATTTGGATGAATACTATAACTACAACATAGAAGAAGCGAAAAGCCTGTTGTCAGGTTTGGGATGGGAGGATACCGACGACGATGGCGTGTTGGATAAATTGGACGAAGATGGCAAGCTCGCACGCTTTGTGCTGCGATTGCTCGTATATGAGGATCCCGAAAACGATGTGCGCTATGAAACCGCCAACCGCATTCGCAATATGCTGGATAAACTGAAAATATCCGTGCGTATTGAGTTAAAGGACATCAACAAGGCGAGCGAGGATTTGCAGGCGCAAAACTTTGACTTGGCACTGGTTGCATTTCAGATGGATGATGCATTTGATCCCGGGTTTCTGCTTATAAGCACCAATGCCAAATTGGGTAACTACGGCAGATACAAAAGCGCAGAGATGGATAATCTAATGAATGCCTACCGCAGCAAATACGACCTTTCCGAGTTGGGTTACGCAGCGCAGGAAGTGCAGATTAAATTCACGGCGGATATTCCTTTTATACCCTTGTTTTATAGGCAGGGCTCCATATTGACGCGCAAGGTGTTTACCAATGTGCGCGATATACGGGAAAAAGAAGTGTTCCGCGGCATAGAGTACTTTGAGGATGTACAATAAATCATGAAACGAAATATAGCGATATGGCTCTGTTCTCTGTTGCTGCTTGCGGCAGGCTTGGCGCAGGCGCTGGAAATCAGTGAAGATACACCGCAGGAAATCCGACAGCTGTTGGAGATTGCACGTGAGGAGCTGGGTACCATAGAGGAAAGAGACGGCACAACCAAATACGGCATATGGGCAGGGGAGCCAAAGGCACAGTGGTGTGCAGAGTTTCTTTGCTGGGCTGTCAATGAGGCGGATACGCAATATGGCACAAAATTGCTGAACAATGTGTATCCTCAGTATTCCGGACAGAATGTCGGCAGGGATTGGTTTATCAAGCAGGGGCGTTATATCAACCGTGTGGGCGCCGTGCCCGACTGGGGCTATCAGTGGTATTGGAAGACCGGTGAACTGTTGACAAAAAACAGCTATATTCCGCGCAGCGGTGATTTTATGTTCCTGGGCTATGAAGCCAACTTTAACACCAGCCATGTGGCATTGGTCGAATATGTCGAAGAAAAGGATGATGACATTTATGTGCATGTCATCGAAGGAAACAATCCCGATCGCGTGCAGCGCAACGTCTATCCTCTAAGCAAAAACCAGATACTTGGCTATGGGGTTTATCGCAATGAGGAAATCGGCACCACCATGCGTGCAGGCAATAAGGGCTATGCGGTGGAGCAGCTGCAAAAAGAGCTTTGCGGTTTGGGATTGTTAAACGAATTTGATATTACGGGAATTTTTGATCAAAATACGGTGCGCGCGGTAGTCGATATACAGCGTAAAATCAAGCATGCGCCAAACGGCATCGCCGATTACAGCACACAAAAGGCCATACGTAAGGGCTATGAAAAATCGCTTCTCTATTTACCGGAACTTTGGCTTGTCGAGGAGAACGAATAGATGAAATGTACCAATTGCGGAAAACTGAATAGAGTGGGCAGCACCAACTGCTTTTATTGCGGTACGGCGTTGCCGATGCAAGATCCTTCATGGTTGGAGGAAGTCAATAAAAAGACCAATCAAACCGTATATGCAAGACCTGATCAATTCGGAAATATTTTCGAAGGAAGCGACAGCCGCGAGGCTCTTGCACAGGAGATGGCCTATCTGCGCGAAAGCAGTGTGGAAGGCAAAAAAGTACAGGAAAAATATAAGGAAATCGCAAGGCGCAGAGGCAACCGCAACAAAAATCCCCTCATAGAGGAAGCGATGGAGGAAGCGCTGGAGCAGAACGACACCGACTCCTTGGAGCGCGTACGCCGCCAATTTGCCAGCATGGACGGGGATTTTCGCAACATTGCCGAAGCTTACGACCTGCAGCAACAAAGATATCAAAACCGCCCGATGGAAGAACATGACGAAGCCGATATGGGCTATGGCGAAGTATATGGTGAGGCGCAGAAGCAATCTCTCAAAAGTAAGCGGCACAAACTCCGCATGCGCGTTATATTTATATTGGTGCTGATATTGATGCTTTCCGGTGTGACTTATGGTGTATTATCCATCTTTAAGATGGACAGCGTCAAGCAACCGACAGAGCTGGCAAAGGCCGAGGCGAGGATTATTCCCTCTCTTCTCAACGATGCTGCGGCGCATACCATACAAATTCCGGGTGAGGAAGGGCAGCAGATTTATATCAAGGAACTGCATAAAAACTATATTGTAACCAATGGCTTTGCAACGGTGGAAGTGGCGGACTATACTTGGTATGAAAGCTATGAGGAATATGTGAAGGAAAGCATGGACGTAACCCTCACACCCTATATCCGTAAAACCAACGGCAAGCTGATTCCTTTGGAGCCGGTGAACTACAGTATAGAGATTCCGCTTTCACCGCTGCAAATCATCAGCCCCGCAACGGGCAGCGATACCATATACACCTCTATCTACCGCATCGAAATCAAAGTGCGATCCAATAGCAAGCTGTGGATCAACGGTGAGGATTTTTCCGATATCGTAAACACTGATGACGGTAATGTGTCGTTCAACGCCAATGTGCGACCTATCGGCGCCAACACCTTTGAAATTGTATGCAAATCGCAGTATAGCAGAGCCAATACCAAAACCGTGGTCATCAACAGACCCAAACAGGATATTCCGGTAGACTTGGCAAGCGATATATCCAGCGTCTCTACCTTCCCTTATATGACGGTGAAGGCAAATACCATACCGGGCGCATATATCTTGGTACAAACACCGCATACCGACCTGGATATTACCAATATTGATACAGATGGTTCCTTCAGTTTTAAGGCGGAGTTTGATACCATAGGTGATAACGAAATAATTTTCACCGCATCTAAGCCGGGACAAAAAACAACCGAAATCAAACATACGGTCTACTATGTGCCGGATATTGATAAGTATTCTCGCGCGGCGTGGGCGATGGACGAAACCAACTATGCGCAGTTGATCAACACTATCACCGACCGCGTGCGTGCCAGCCAAAAATATGTATGCATAGGCAAGATAGAGGAAATTATCACCGAGTCGCCGCAGCTGGCGGTTATGAACTGCGGTACAGAGGAACGCCCCTTGCGCATTCTGCTGGAAAACAGAAGCAGCATGCAGTGGGAAGCGGGCAAAAATTATCGGGTATATGCCGATGCCTACGGCTTATACCGCGATCTGCCAAGACTGTCCGGACGATACACATACACACAGTAGGGATTATGGAAATCAATCAATTATACACAAGCATGGATAAAAACCAAATTTTTATCCATGCGGATATGAAAAAATATACCACATTGCAAATCGGCGGCCCTGCAGATGTGCTTATTGATGCACAAAGTCAGGCGGATATCCTGCATGCGCAGGCCTTTGCCAAAGAGCATAGCTTACCGCTTACCGTCATCGGTAAAGGTTCCAACCTATTGGTGGGAGATGGCGGCATACGGGGTATTGTATTGCATATTGCGAAAGGCTTTTCAGCCATCACACAAACGGATGATTGTCGAATCTATGCCCAGAGCGGTGCAACGCTGAAGGCGCTGTCGCTATATGCGGAAAACCTGTCGCTTGCAGGGCTTTCTTTTGCCAGCGGCATACCTGGCACAGTGGGCGGCGGCGTGGTGATGAACGCCGGTGCTTATGGACCGGAGATGAAGGATGTTGTTGAATATGTGGATTTTGTCGATGCGGATGGCAATCTGTGCCGCTATAACAACGAGCAAATGGGTTTTTCATACCGCACAAGCCGTTTGCAGCATAAAGCAGCCATTGTGTTGGGTGTAGGCTATTTGCTTCAGCCGGGTGATCCGGCAGAAATTGCGGAATTGACGCAGGAGCTGAATCGGCGACGCGCCGAGAAACAGCCCCTGCACCTGCCCTCCTGCGGCAGCGTATTCAAACGGCCGGAAGGAAACTTTGCCTCGAAGCTCATAGAGGATTGCGGGCTCAAAGGCTATCGCATGGGCAAGTGTGCGGTGTCCGATAAACACAGTGGTTTTCTTGTTAACGACAAAGGCGCCAGCGCAAAGGAATATTTGGAGCTGATCATGTATGTGCAGGCGGAGGTGAAGCGGCAGACCGGTGTCGATTTGGAGCTGGAAGTGAAACAGATGGGGGAATTTGTATGAAATCATATGTATTGAGCGGTATGTCCGGTGCCGGCAAATCTTTGGCACTGAAATATATGGAGGATGCCGGTTTTGTTTGTATAGACAATATTCCTCAATCCCTTATACCCAACATCTTAGACGCATTCAGCAACGGCACCAAGAACATTGTGATTACGGTGGATATCCGCAGCGCTGATGACTTCAATGCCCGTGCATTGGTCAATATGATCACCGCGCTTCGTGAAGCAGGGCACAGAATAGAAAGCATTTTTATGGAAGCCTCCGAAGATGTACTGCTCAATCGTTATCAGGAAACACGCCGCGTGCATCCCTTGTGCAGCAAAACGGTTGGCATAAAAAAAGCGTTGGAGCTGGAAAAGGAACTCTTGTCTCCCTTTAAGGAAAGCGCGCGCTATTTGATAGATACCAGCAATCTAAAGCCCAAAGCCTTACAGAAAAAAATGATTGAAATTCTGGAAGGGGAGGAGACGGGTCTCAAATTGCATATACAGTCCTTTGGTTTCAAACGCGGTCTGCCGGAGGAATGCGATTTGGTATTTGATGTGCGCGTGCTGCCGAACCCGTTTTATATCAAAGAGCTGGGATCCCATACAGGCTTGGAGGACTGCGTAAAGGACTTCGTGCTCAGCAATGAAAACGCCAAGATATTCCTGCAAAAATTGGAGGATATGCTGCTGTTTTTGATTCCCAGCTATATCAACGAGGGAAAACTTCGCTTGGTCGTAGGCATAGGCTGTACGGGCGGCGCACACCGCAGCGTGGCAATGAGCGAGGAGCTGGCAAAACGTCTGCATCAGTTTAATCCTGTGGTCAGCCATAGGGACTTGGAAAAAGAGCAGGCACTTTGGGAGGCGCACTAATGTCCTTTTCCGGCGATACCAAAGAGTTGCTTATGAATGTGGAAGAAACAAAAGATTGCTGCAAGTTGTCCGAGCTTTCCTCCTACATATATCATGCCGGCGCCATCGTTTTTGAGGGCAATGCAAAGTTCAGCCTCAAAATAAGCTTTGAACATATGGCTTTGGCAAGTCGAGTGCACCGTTTTATCCGCGAGCTTTTTGATACCACGCCATCCATACAGCGTGTACGCCGACAGCAGTTTGGCGGCAAGCATCAATATCACATCAGCCTGCCCGGTGCCAATGCCAATCCACTGTTGCTGACGCTCAAAATGGTGGATTATGCCGGCAGTCTGATATCCATGCAGCCGCAGTATGCCCTGCAAAAAAACTGTGACAAACGCGCTTTTATCCGCGCCGCATTCTTAAGTGCAGGCTCTGTGCAGAACCCGCAAAAGGCCTACCATATGGAAATGCTGTTTCAAAGCGAGCAGCATATGAAGATTGTCAAACGCCTTTGCAAAAGCTTTGGCATAGAGCTTAAACAGACCATGCGTAAGGAATTCCATTTGCTCTATCTTAAAAAAGCGGACGATATTTCCGATTTTTTGGCACTCATCGGCGCCGGCACCGCCGTGATGCAGTTTGAAGATACCATGGCAAAGAAGCAGGTTCTCAATCGTGTTAATCGCGCCATGAACTGCGACGCTTCCAACATCAATAAAACGCTGGAAGCTTCTCAAAAGCAGATCGCTGATATACATTTGCTTATAGAACAAAACCTGCTGGATGAAAAACTACGCGACATCGCTGAGCTGCGCCTGGAAAACCCGGAGCTCAGCCTGGAGGATCTGGGCAGATTGCATACGCCCGCGCTGAGTAAAAGCGGCGTCAACCACAAAATGCGCCGCATTGGCGAACTGGCAAAAAAGTTAAAAGAATAAAAAACTTGTGGGAACGTTGCGCAAGTTTTTTTTGATACTGTTATTTGATTGTAATTGGGCAAACCAAATAAGTAAAGCTGACATTTTGTTCGCAAAGTGACAGAGGGGAATTGGAGTAGCCTACAAAAACTTTTGAATATCAAGAATACTATTCTGATTTTAGTGCGGTATAATATCGTCCTGATTACAATAAGGTTGCAGGGTTGAAAGCAAATTTCCGTACATAAGCAAAAGAAGAAATGTGAGAGTATAAAGAGATATTTCCGTGAAAGGCATTGGGGAAG